>JBGAJI010000132.1:0-7194 GCA_044225035.1 Amaricoccus sp.
GACGTCAAGGGGCCGGCCGTGGCCTTTATCCTGCATCTCGCCAACCTGCCGTTCCCCAAGGCAAAGGGCGCCACGCGGCCGCCGCTTACCCTCTCCGACCATCAGGCGGTGGAGCGGGACTTCGCCTTTGTCCTCGACGCGCGTGTCGAGGCCGAGTCCGTGTTGCGGGCGGCGCGCGCGGCGGACAAGGCGCTGATCGCCAGCGTCTCGGTCTTCGACCTCTTCGAGGGGCCGAAGGCGGAGGCCCAGATGGGCGCCGGCAAGAAATCCCTCGCCATCGCCGTCCGCCTGCAACCGACCACCGCCACCCTGACCGACGCCGAGATCGAAGCCGTCTCCGCCAAGGTGGTCGCCGGCGTCGCCAAGGCCACCGGCGGCGTCCTGCGCGCCTGAGCCTTAGTAAATCGTCGCCAATCGTGTTACGATACTCCCATTTAGATGGGAGTATTCGCGATGAGTGATTTAGATTCCGGCGATATGCCGTTGAAAAAGCTTGGCGGAATCCTCGCCACGATCGGTGGTTGGATTGAGGGCTTCTTCAACGTTTTGCGCGCCGTAGTCATCGATGCGTTGATCATCGCCGCCGTCGTGCTCGCGGTGACAGTCGGTTACAGGGAGGTGATGCGGCCCGACACCGTAATTGAAGAAATCGCTTTGCCGAGCGATCTGTCCGACCTTGGGTACTCTGGGCAGGTGGCGGCGATGCGGCTCGTTGACGCGGTAAACAAGTTGAACGACGAGGCACAACGGCTAAGCGATCTCGACGAGAAGACCTCGCTGATTCCGTCATCGCGACAGTTCGAACTCGTCGAGCCGCAGACCGGTCTTTCCCTTCGTGCCATATCCGCGGCGATCGACTCGCTTGTCCCGGGGCGTCGAACGCACGTGGCAGGGGAGTTCGTCTGCGCCAAAAAGAAGTGCAAGATAGAGGATATGCAACTCCGGCTTCGTGTCTTCGACGGCACCAAGCTTGCCATTGCAACGGCGGGTCCGATAGGCGCGATTGGCGAGGAGGCGTCCGAGGGAGAGATCGAGAGCTATTTCCGCCGCTCGGCCGTCGAACTCCTCAAGGTGCTGGACCCGATCGTCATCGCCGAAAGGCTCGCCGCGTCCGCGACCGCCGATCCCTACGTTCCCGAGTTCGGCGACCAGCGGCCAGTTCTGGAGGAGGCGATCCGACTGTCGAAGAGCCTAGTGCGCCGCGCCCACGAGGACGACGCCCGCGCCGCAGTGCTACTCGGTCAGATCTTCAGCCTGACGGGGCGGACCGCGGAAGCGGAACGGTGGTTCACTCGCGTGGCAGACATCGCGACTTCGGATGAAGCGCCATTGGTTGGCGCGGCGAACTATAACTGGGGTGAGATGCTCGACGGCAAGCCCGAAGCGACCGAAAAGTGGAAGACAGCTGAGCGCATCTTTGCGACGAGCGCAAGCGATGGCCGGCTGGGCAGCAGCTATCTGATCTGGCAAGGGCTCACTTTCGAAGAACTCGGCCGATTCGGCGATGCCGAGGCCGTCTACCAAAGCTGGATCGCGGCTGAACCCGAGAATCCCGGCGCGCACTTTCAGCTCGCTTACCTTCTTTCGAATCAAGCCTTGGCAGGAAACGATCCGGGCAGAATGGAGAAGGCGATCGAAGCATTCCAAGCAGTGGTCGACATTGATCCGACTCACTACCGCGCTTATAACGAGATCGCCGTGCTGCTCGACCGCCTTAAGCGACCGGTCGAGGCGCTTCCGTACTATGTCACGGCCGATTCCCTGACGCATGCCGACCCAGTCGTGGCCGAGAACTTGCGCACCGCGGCCGCGCAAGCCGTCACCGAGCACCGCGAGGAAACATGCGCCCTCGTCCCGGCGGACGCTGCGACTTGGTCGTCGGTGCAGGAAAAGCTCGCCTTGCTGCTGGCGGACGCCTGCCCACCCTAAGGCAGGGCTTGGTTGGATTGTCTGCCCCCGTTCGTCGTTCTAGAACTTCTGGAGGAAACCAGAACGGGGGCATGGATGCTCAAGGAATTTCGGGACTTTATCGCCCGCGGCAATGTCATGGATCTGGCGGTCGGTATCATCATCGGCGCGGCCTTCACGGCGATCGTCAATTCGCTCGTCTCCGACCTCATCAATCCGCTGATCGGCATCTTCACCGGGGGCGTCGATTTCTCGAACCTGTTCTTCGCGATGTCGACCGAGGAGTTTCCCTCGGTGGCGGCGGCGGAGGCGGCGGGGGTCGCGGTCTTCCGCTATGGCTCCTTCATCACCGCGATCATCAATTTCCTGATCATCGCCTGGGTGGTGTTCCTGCTCGTCAAGGCGATGAACAAGCTGCATTCCTCCGTCGCCAAGCCGGTGGAGGCGCCGCCGGCCGGTCCGACGCAGGAGGAGTTGCTGGTCGAGATCCGCGATCTCCTGAAGGCCCGCCCGCCCGTCTGACTCCGGTTCAGCCGCCGAACAGGAAGATGGCGAGATAGAGCGTCGCCATGCCGGCGGCGATGGCGCCGAGCAGGTTCCGGGTGATCGCCCCGACCGCCAGCGCCGCCAGCGCGGCGGCGATGCGCGGGGCGTCCGCCTGACCGCCCGTCGCCGCCGGCCAGACCACCAGCGGCGCGACGAGGCCCGGCATCACCGCGACCGGCACATAGCGCAGCAGCCGCGAGGCCCAGCCGGGCAGCGGCCGGTCGCCGATCAAGCCGAGGAACGACAGGCGGATAAGGTACGTGCCGATCCCGAGGCAGAGGATCACCAGCCAGATTCGCGCGTCCTGGCTCATTTCCGGCGCTCCAGCAGCAGTTCCGTCCCCGCGCCGGCCAGCATGGCGAGGGTCGCGGCGATCAGCAGCCAGAGGTTGAAGGGCATCCAGGCGAGGGCCAGCGACACCGCGACCGAGACGAAGGCGGCGACGATATGCGGCGCGGCGCGCAGCATCGGCGCGACGAGGGCGATGAAGGTGATCGGCACGGCGAAATCGAGCGCGAGCGCCGACGGGATCGCCGATCCGACGAGCGCGCCGGCGACGCTCGCGGCGTACCACGGCGGGCAGATCGCCAGGGCCGAGCCGAAGATATGCCAGATGCGCTGACGCGGGGTCATCGGCGGGCGAAGGGTGGCGTTCGAGATCGTCGTGCCATAGGTCTGATCGGTCAGAGCATAGCCGACCAGCGCCCTCTGCCAGAACGGCGTCGCGCCGATCAGGGGCGCCAGGCTGGCCGAATACATGGCGAGCCGCAGGTTCACGGCGAGCGCCGTCACGATCACGATGAGAAGCGGTGCCTGATCCGAGAGCAGTTGCAGAGCGGTGAATTGCGAGGCACCGGCGACCACGAAGATGCTCATCGCGGAGATCTGCGCGATATTCCAGCCCGCCTCGCTGGCCGCGACGCCGAACAGGAGCCCGAAGGGGATGACGACCAGCACGAAGGGCGCCCCATCGCGCAGGCCGAGCAGGAATGCCGCGCGTGTCGGCGCCTCGTCCATGGACATCTTCCCCCAAGATCGGCTTCGGGGCGCGCTTGCCCCTTGGCGGCGGCTGGTTCGCGCGTCTATCCTGAGCCGCCGCCGCGCTTCAACCCCGGAAATGACCGCGCCTCTCGCCCTCCGCCCCCTCGCCTTTCACCCCCGACCGGCCGCGCCGGGACCAAGCGCCGCGTGATCGGCGGGGTGATCCTCGCCGGCGGCGGCGCGACCCGCCTCGGCGGCGGCGACAAGTGCCTGCTGCCGCTCGGCGACCGGCCGATCCTCGCCCATGTCATCGCCCGCCTGCGGCCGGGCGTCGCCGCGCTGGCGCTGAGTGCCAACGGCGACCCGGCGCGGTTCGCCGCCTTCGGCCTGCCGGTGCTGCCGGATGGGCCGCCGGGCGCCGTCGGGCCGTTGGCGGGCGTGCTCGCCGGGCTCGACTGGGCCGCGGCCCGCGGGCTGGAGGCGATCGTCACCGCCGCCGCCGCCACGCCGGCCTTTCCGGACAGCCTCGTGACCGTTCTGGGCGCGGTCGGCAAGGAGCGCGCGTTGGCGATCGCGGTGTCCGAGGGGCCGGACGGGCGGCGCGCGCATCCGACCTTCGGCCTCTGGCCCGTCGCCCTGCGCGCCCCGCTGCGCGCCGCGCTCGCCGCGGGAGAGCGCCGCGTCGGCCGGTTCGCCGAGAGCATGGGCCGCGTGGCGGCGGTTTTCCCCGATCCCTCGGGCGATGCCTTCTTCAATATCAACACCCCCGGCGATCTCGACCTGGCCCGCCGCCGCTTCGCCGCTCGCGGGGCGTGAGGCGGTTCCGCCACGTTCGGCCGGCGCGTTCCACGCGCGTGACGATCATGCTTGCTGGCGGATCGCAGGAGTGAAATGTGCGGGGGATCACGCCACCCCCGTTCGGTCCCTCGCCTTGTCCTCGCCCCTCGCCTCGCGGCCGGGTATCCATACCACGGCGTTCTACATGGCCTTTTTCATGGCCACCGGCGTGCATTTGCCCTTCTGGCCGCTCTGGCTCGAGGACTGGGGCCTGACGGCGAGCGAGGTCGGTTTCTTCACCGCGCTCGGCATCGGCGTGCGGGTGGTGGCGGGCCTCGTCATCCCGGCGATGGCCGACCGTTTCGACGCGCGCCGCGCGACCGTCGTCGCCTGCGCGCTGGCCGGGGCGCTCATCTTCGTCGGCCATCTCTGGATCCGCGACAAGACGATCCTGCTCGCCGCGACGCTGGCGGCCGGCGCGATGATGGCCGGCATCAGCCCGATCGGCGAGGCGCTCGGCGTCGCCGCCTCCCGCGCCTTCGGTTTCGCCTACGCGCCGACCCGCGGCATCGGCTCGGTCGGGTTTCTCACGGCCAATCTGCTGGTCGGGGCGCTGATCGCCTCGACCGGGGTGATGATCGCGCTCTGGTGGATCGTCGGCTGTCTCGTCGCCACAATGCTCCTCGCCTGGCGCCATCCGGGCGGGCAGCGGCTCCAGGGCCAGACGCCGCCGCGGCTCGGCGAAATCCGGCGGCTGGTGCTCAATCCGGTCTTCGCCGTCTTCGTCGCCGCGCTTTCCTTCACCCAGGCGAGCCACGCGGTCTTTTATGCCTATGGCACGATCCACTGGGCGGCGCTCGGCCTGGGCGAATCGCGGATCGGCGCGCTCTGGGCGACCGGGGTCGGCGCCGAGATAATTTTCATGGTGACCGTCGGCGCGGCGGCGGCGCGCGCGCTGGGACCGGTCGGCTCGCTCACCCTGTCCGGCGTCGCGGGGGTGGTGCGCTGGGGCGCGATGATGTTCGATCCGACGGGCTGGATCCTCTGGCCGCTGACCGCGCTGCACGCCTTTACCTTCGCCATCGGCCATCTCGGGGCGATGGCCTTCATCTCCCGCGCGATCCCGCCCCGTTTCGGCGCGGCGGCGCAGGGCGCGGCGGCGGCGATGGCGGCGGGCCTCGTCCTCGCCCTCGGCATGGCGGCGGCCGCGGTTGTCTATCCGACCCTCGGCGGCCTGACCTACGGCATCGGCGCGCTGATGTCGGCGATCGGCCTTGTCATCTGCGCCCGCCTCGCCCGCGTCTGGCGCGGCGAGGAACTGGCGGTCTAGAGTCTTGGAAATTGCGCAATGTCTTAACCACCAGACGATTCCGTCCGGTTGGACATTGCGCCATGAACCGTCGTCCGAGGCCGCGCGCGGGAATTGTTGACTCTGGCGTGTCGGCCCCGCAGGTTCGGCCAGCGGCCAGAGTTCGAAATGACGCAGAGCATTCGAAAGGAGGACTGGGAGCGTTACCGGGCGCTTGGCGAGGTTCCGCCCAGCGTGCGCGAAGTCGTGCTCCGGTCCTGGGAACGGGCGCGGGCGGCGCGGGCCGGGGAGCGGCTGACGGCGGCGCCGCGGTTCAGCGAGGACGAACTGGCGGAGGTCCGGAAGCGGAGCCGGCGCCTGCGGGGCGGGGCGAAAGGCGCGCTCGGGCGCGCCGGCTACCTGCTCGGGGATTCCGAAAGCATGCTGCTGCTCTGCGACCCCGCGGGCGTGGTCACCGACGCGGTCGGGGACGCGCGCGTGATGGATCGCGGGCGGGAGAACCACCTCCAGCCGGGCGGGCGCTGGCTGGAGGACATGATCGGCACCAATGCCATCGGCACGGCGCTGCACCTCGGGCGGCCGGTGGCGATCGCCGGGGTCGAGCATTTCTGCGAGGAAATCCAGCGCTGGTCCTGCATGGCGGCGCCGGTCACCGATCCGGCGAGCGGCCGGCTGATCGGCGTCGTGGACGTGTCGGGGCCGTCGGGGCGCCTGCCGCGGCAGGCGGCCGCGCTGTCGGGCGCCGTCGGGGCGCAGATCGAGGAGGCGTTGCGGCAGACCGACGCCGAGGAGCACAAGCGGTTGGTCGAGCGTCTGCTGACGCGGGGTGGCCGCGGCGCCGGCGACGAGGTGGCGCTGCTCGACCGGTTCGGCCGTGAGGTCCATACCTCCGAGCGGTTCCGCGGCATGGCGGCCGAGATCGGCGACTTCGAGGCGGCGCGGGCCTTGCTCGCGGCCGGCGATCTCGATGACGAAGGGCTGCTCGAGGCCCTGGGCGCGCTCCTGCCCGGGGCGAGCGTCGATCTCATGCTCGACGGCGCCGAGGCGGTGGGGGTGACGGTCGCGCTGCGGCGCGGCCGGTCGCGCGGCGATGGGGATCGGCTACCGACGCTCGACTGGATCGGCGGCGGGGGGCCGGCGATGGCGGCGATCTGCGCGCAGGCCAAGGCGCTGGCCAAGAGCGGGGTGCCGCTGCTGATCGCCGGCGAGACGGGGTCCGGCAAGGAACTGCTGGCGCGGGCGATCCACCGGGAGGGCGCGCTCGCCGCCTGCCCCTTCGAGGTGCTGAACTGCGCGCTGCTGACCGCCGACCGGCTCCGCGACGAGATCGCAGCGGGCGAAGGCGCCGCGCGGCTCGGGCGGACCGGCGGGATGCTCTGCCTCGACGAGCCGTCGGAGATCCCGCGCGCGGCGCAGGCGATGGTGGCGCGGCTGGTCGAGAAGCTGATGGCGGAGGCCGGGGGCCGGCTCGCGGTGGTGACGCTGACCACGGGCGACCTGGAGGCGGCGGTGGCGGAGGGACGGCTCCGCGCCGACCTCTATTTCCGGCTGGCCGGGGCGTCGCTCAACCTGCCGGCGCTGGCGGAGCGGCCGGAAGACGTCGGCCGGCTGGCGCGGTACTTCGCGGAAAGCGTGGCGCGGCGCGGCGGCCGGCGCGAGGTGCGCTTCACCCC
>JBGAJI010000133.1:0-7194 GCA_044225035.1 Amaricoccus sp.
TTTCTCGCCAACCTACGGCAGGAGGCATCGGGCTGGTCGGCCGCCGCCGGTCCGGCGCTGGTGCTCGGCGCGGGTGGCGCGGCCCGGGCGGTCGTCGCGGGGCTGATCGAGGAAGGCTGTCCGGAGGTCCGGATCGCCAACCGCACCCGCGACCGCGCCGAGCGGCTGGCCGATCATTTCGGCGCGCGCGTCGCGGTGGTCGACTGGGCGGACGCCAGCGGGGCGGTCGATGGCGCGCGGACCATCGTCAACACCACGGTGCTCGGCATGGCGGGGCAGGCGGGTCTCGACCTTCGGCTCGACGCCGCGCGGCCGGACGCGGTGGTCAATGATATCGTCTATGTCCCGCTGGAGACGCCGCTGCTCGCCGCGGCGCGGGCGCGCGGGCTGATGGCGGTGGATGGGCTTGGAATGCTGCTGCATCAGGCCGCGCCGGGTTTCGAACGCTGGTTCGGCACGGCGCCGGCGGTGGACGCGGACCTGCGCCGCGCGGTGCTTGGCGGATGAGCGGTCCGTTCGTCCTCGGCCTGACCGGCTCGATCGGAATGGGCAAATCAACCACCGCGAACCTGTTCCGCGAGGCCGGCGTTCCGGTCTGGGACGCGGACCAGGCGGTGCACGACCTCTACGCGGAAGGGGGCGGCGCCGTCGAGGTGTTGCGCGATCTGGCACCGGAAGCGGTGACGGGCGGCGCGGTCGATCGCGACCGGCTGCGCGCGGCGGTCCTGCGCGACGCGACACTTCTGCCGCGGATCGAGGCGCGGGTTCATCCGCTGGTCACCCGGAACCGCCGGGCGTTCCTCGCCGCGCACGCCGACGCCGCGCTGGTTCTTTGCGACATTCCCCTGCTCTACGAGACGGGGGCGGAGGCGGATGTCGACGCGGTGCTCGTCGTGACCGCCCCGTCGGAGGTCCAGCGCGCCCGCGTCCTCGCCCGGCCCGGCATGACGGCGGAAGTCTTCGACCATATTCTCGCCCGGCAGGTGCCGGATGCCGAGAAGCGCCACCGCGCCGATCATGTCATCGACACCGGCGCGGGGATCGAGGCGGCGGGCGCCGCCGTCACGGCGCTGATCGCGGAACTGACCAGGGTGCCCCATGCGTGAGATCGTGCTCGACACCGAAACCACGGGTTTCGATCCGCTGACCGGCGACCGCGTGGTCGAGATCGGCGCGGTCGAACTCCTGAACCACCTGCCGACCGGGCGGGTCTATCACGCCTATATCAATCCGCAGCGCGCGATGCCGGCCGAGGCCTTCGCCGTGCATGGCCTCGGCACGGAGTTCCTCGCCGACAAGCCGGTCTTCGCCGCGGTCGTCGACGAGTTTATGGCCTTTATTGGTGAGGCGAGGCTCGTGATCCACAATGCCAGCTTCGACATGAAGTTCCTGAACGCCGAACTCGGCTGGGCTGGCCGGACCCTGCTGGCCGACGCGCGGGCGGTCGATACGCTCGATCTGGCGAAACGTCGCTTTCCCGGCGCGCCGACCACGCTCGACGCGCTCTGCCGGCGGTTCGGCATCGACAATTCGGCGCGCGAGAAACACGGCGCGCTGCTCGATTCCGAACTGCTGGCCGAGGTCTATCTGGAGCTGATCGGTGGCCGGCAACCCGACCTGTCGCTGACCACCACGGCCGCGGCCGCCGCCGCGATCAGCCTCGACTGGGTGGCGCCGCCGCGGCCGCGGCCGCTGTCGCCGCGGCTGACCGAGGCCGAGGCGGCGGCGCATGCGAAGTTCGTCGCCGATCTCGGCGAAGCGGCGCTCTGGGCGCGCTGAGCCCTCAGGCCTGCAGCGGGGCCTTCGCCGCTTCGGCCTGCCGGCGCGCGATCTCGTTGCGATAGAGACCGAGGAAGTCGATCACTTCGAGATTGACCGGAGGATAGCCGCCGTCGCGGGTGATGTCGCTGACCACCCGCCGCAGGAACGGGAAGACCAGCCGCGGGCATTCGATCATCAGCAGCGGGTGCAGCTGTTCCTGCGGCACGTTCTCGATCTGGAACAGCCCTGCGTAGTCGATCTCGAGGATGAAGACCGGCGCCACGTCGACCTTGTTGTCGACCTTCAGCTTCAGGATCACCTCGTAGCGGTTCTCGCCGCGCTGCTGCGCGTCGAGATTGATCTGCACCGTCACCTCGGGCTTGCCCTCGCCAGCGACGCCCTTCTGCGCGGCGATGTTCTCGAACGACAGGTCGCGGATATATTGGGTCAGGATCTGCAGCTTGGGCGCGGGGGCCGCGCCATTCGCTTCGTCAACCATGGTACGGCTCCTCGTCAGCGTCCCCGGTGGGATCGCGACGCCCTCTAGCATGACCCGCCCGGGGCCACAACGCGCGACGCCGTCAGCCGTCGGGGCGCGTCCAGCCGGAGGTGCCGGGGCGCCGCGGCGCCCCTTCGTCGATCACCTCATATTCCGCGTCGATGGTGCGTGGCGGCTGCCGGGGCGGCTGGCGCGGGGCGCCGCGGCCGAAGCGGGTGGCGCGGACCGTCACCCGCGCGGCGCCGCGGCCGATGACCCAGGCCCGGATCGGCGGGATGAGCAGCAGGATCGCCACCACGTCGGTCACGAAGCCGGGAATGAGCAGCAGCACCCCGGCGATCAGGATCAGCGCGCCATGCGCGAGCTGATCGCGCGGGTCGCCGCCGGCCTCGATGTTCCGCTGAAGGCCGACCAGCGCCTGCGTCCCCTGAACCCGGATGACGCTCATCCCGCCGACCGCCGACGCGATGACCAGCGCCAGCGTCGGCCACAATCCGATCCAGCCGCCGACCAGGATGAAGACCGCGATTTCGATCATCGGCAGAAGGATCAGTATCGGAAGAAACCACATTGCCCCGGCCCCGCGCAGCGTTCCGTCGCGCCCGCCCGCATGGACTTGACGCGTCGCAGTCCTTACATAGGTGCATCCCTCCCGACGCGCCATCGCTCCGGGACGCGAAAGTGAAAGGTTGGCCGATGGGCTCGCAGATGATCCAGATCATTGTCCTGGCGGGCATCGCTCTGTTCCTGATCCTGCGCCTGCGCAATGTGCTCGGAACCCGCGAAGGTTACGAGAAACCGACCGAAGTGCCCGGTCCCGTGGCGCCGCGGCGTGGCGACCGGTCGTTCGAGGTGATCGACGGCGGCGGCCCGGATCTCGACATCGCCGACGTGGTCGACCCGGAGAGCGAGACCGGCAAGGCGCTGGCGGCGATGAAGCGCGCGGATCGCCGTTTCAACGTCGCCGAGTTCAGCCATGGCGCGCGTCAGGCCTATGAAATGATCGTGATGGCCTACGAGACCGGCGATCTCGATACCCTGCGCCAGTTCCTGTCCCCCGATGTGTTCGAGCCCTTCGCGGCGGCGATAAATGCCCGCGAGCAGAAGGGCTACAAGGTCGAGGCCAGCTTCGCCGGGGTACGCGAGGTGAAGCTCGTCGAGGCGCGGTTCGATCCGGCGACCAGCGAGGGCGACATTTCCATGCGCTTCCTCGGCGAGCTGACCTCGGTGGTCCGCGACGCCGAGGGGCGCATCGTCGAAGGCGCGCCGAACGAGCTGAAGCAGCAGCGCGACGTCTGGACCTTCACCCGGATCATGACCTCGGACAATCCGAACTGGCAGCTGACCGGGACCGGCGGCTGATCCGGCCGGTTCCGCCGGGATCTCGCCGCGATGGCACGACGGCGCCGCGGCCTCTCCGCCGAGGAGCGGGCGCTCTGGCAACAAGTCGCGGCGAGCACATCGCCACTCCGGCCCGCGCCGGTTCGCGACGTCGCCGCCGAAGAGACGCCCGCCGAGCCGCCGCGGCCGCCGGTGACGAGACCCGCCGCCCCGCCGCGGCCCGTCTCGCCGCGGGTGCCGGAGCCGCCGCGCGTCACCTATGACCTTGCCATCGACCCGGCGGCGCATCTCGAGCGGGCGCATCCGCATATGGACCGGCGCCGGTTCGACAGCCTGCGCCGCGGCCGGATGGAGCCGGAGGCGCGGCTCGACCTGCATGGGATGACCTCGGACCACGCCCATGCGCGGCTGATCGGCTTCATCCAGTCGGCGCATGCCGGCGGCTTGCGCCTCGTGCTGGTCATCACCGGCAAGGGCCGCGCCGACGAGGACGCGTTCCAACCGCGGCGGCACGGCATCCTGCGCCACAGCCTGCCGCACTGGCTGTCCGCGCCCCCGCTCGCCGCCGCGGTGCTGCAGGTGGCGAGCGCGCATCAGAAGCATGGCGGCGGCGGCGCCTTCTATGTCTATCTTCGGCGGCGGCGCGAGACTTGACGCCGACCGGCGGGGATGGCGAAGCTGCCCCGCGACCGCGAGGAGACGCCATGCACGACCCCGAGATCCTCGAACGCTACGCCCAGGCGCAGGACATCGCCGGGCGCGCCGGGGCGCTGGCCCATGTCTATTGGCAGAGCCGCGCGACGCTGGCGATTGAATCGAAGGTCAGCGCCCAGGACATCGTCTCCGAGGCCGATCGCACGGTGGAGCGGCAAATCCGCGCCGAGGTCGCGGCGAATTTCCCCGGCGATGGCTTCATCGGCGAGGAATATGGGCGGACCGAGGGAACGACCGGCTTCACCTGGGTGATCGACCCGATCGACGGCACCTCGCCCTATCTGCACGGCATGCCGAACTGGTGCGTGGCGATCGCCGTCCTGCGCCGGTCCGAAACGGTGATCGGCGCCATCTCCGTCCCGACCCATGGCGAGGAATTCGCCGCGATGCGCGGCGACGGCGCGATGCTGAACCGCGCGCCGCTGAAATTGCCCGAGGGGATCGGCATTCGCAACGCCGTTACCGCGCTCGGCTGCAGCCAGCATACCGATCCCGACCGCGCGGCGCGCATGGCCCGCGACATCGTCGCCGCCGGCGGGGTCTTCTTCAACAACGGTTCGGGCGCGCTGATGCTCGCCTATGTCGCGGCGGGCCGGATGGCCGGCTGCCTCTCGGACTATATGATGGCATGGGACTGCCTCGCCGGCCTGCTCATCGTGCGCGAGGCGGGCGGCCGGACCGCGCCCTTCCGCCCCGACGGCGATTTCCGCCAGCCGGACAGGGTGCTCGCCAGCGCCCCGGACGCCTGGCCCGACCTGCTGCGCATCATGGGAGAGGTTTAGAGGGAAAGGAGCGCCTCGGCCGCGGCGAGGCGGGTGCCGATCCCCGCGTAGTCGCCCTTGCCCATTGGCGCGAAGCCGCGCAGGCCCGCCACCCCGGGTGCGAGGCGCGGCAGGACGGCGGCGGCGACCGCCCGGTGCCGCGCCACATCGGTTCCGGCGGCGGCGATCAGTGGTGGACCGGGCGTCGGCGCGGTCAGCCCCAGGATGCGCAGCGCGCCGGCCGCGGGCTCGAACCGTTCGGCGAGACGCCAGGAGACGCAGTCGATCGCCGCGATATCCGCCTCGCCAGCCGCCACAGCGATCACCGAGGCCCGATGCGCGCCGGTCACCCGCGTTTCCGCGAAGAAGCGGCCCCCTTCGGCGAAAGGCGCGACCGCCGAGATGAGCGCGCCATAGCCCGATTGCGAGTCCCGCCCGTTCACCGCCGCCCGCGCGCCGCGAAACGCAGGCAACGCCCCGCGCGGATCGTCGCGCCGCGCGACCAGGGCGCTGCGGTAATATCCGGGTGGACAGCCGGGCAGGCCGTAGTCCGTCGCGCCGATCACCTCGACCTCCCCCAGGCCGCGCACGACCGGCAGGCCGCAGGTCTGGCCAAAGACCAGTCCCGGATCGCGCCACGCCGCCCAGAGGTCCGGCCCGCGCGTCAGGGCCTCGGGCGCCGCGACGCCCGCCGCCCGCAAGCGCTCGCGGAGCGCCGCCCAGGCCGCGTCCGTCTCCGCCGCGACCTCGGGCCAGTCGTACATCGGCAGGAGCGCGATCACCCCTCGGTCGCGGCGCCGCTCTCCGGCGGTGTCCAGATCGGATGCGCCACCGGATCCTTGCGGCGGAACAGATAGCGCGCCAGCACTTCGGCATAGGAGCGATAGACGTAATGCTCGTTCCGGCGCAGGAAGTCCTCGCGCCTCCGGGCATATTCCGCCGGCAGCCGGTACCAGGCGAGCTTGGGATGCGCGTGGTGCACCGCGTGGAAATTGTTGTTGAGAAACAGCAGGGCGAGCGGCCCGCGATCCTCGATGATGACGCTCCGCGCCCCGTGCCGCTCATGCGCGCGATGCTCGAGAAAGGTCCGGATGCGCAGCAGCGACAGCGCCAGCCAGCAGCAGAGGAAATAGGCGGGGAACGGCATCGTCCCGACCGCCGACAGCCAGACCAGCACCGGCACCACGCCGGCCGCGTGCAGCAGATAGGCCCGCGCCACCCCGCGGTCGCCCCCGCGCATCGCGGCGACGTCCTTGGCCCAGAACCAGACCGTGCCGATCACCGCGCCGATGGTGACGCGACCGATCAGCGTATTATTGAGCGCGAGAACCGCCCGCGTCGGCCGCCGCAGCCGGTTCCAGACCGCCGGATCGAGATAGTTCGATTCCGGATCGTCATAGGGATCGGTCAGCAGCGGGTCGAAATGATGCGCGAGATGAGTCGTCCTGAACCGTTCATAGGGGATCAGCAACCCGATCGCCGGAAAGACCAGCGCATCGTTCAACCGTTGGTCGCGGAAGGGGTGCCCGTGGATGATCTCGTGCTGCAGCGAGGAATGGAATGCCAGCACCACCGCCAGGATGGGAAGCGCGAACCACGGACCGATCGCCACGTAGAAGATTGTTACCGCCGCCCAGGCACTATAAGAGAAAAACAGCAAGAGAAACGTTGGCCATTCGAAGCCGGCGGCGTCTCTGGGGCTGGACGGATTACTCGTACTCATTTCCAATTTTCCGATGCGGGACTGGCGCCATGCTATCCCCCTATCCCGCGGCCTGCAACAAGGCGATAGGTCCGGCTCTGGTTTTCCCGCCACGCCACCAAGCCGCCAACCCATCGTGATCCCGCGGCGCTTGCCGCCGCCGCCGCGCCCGGCTAGGGCCAAGGGGCACAACCTCCGGTATTCGTTCCATGCTGTCGTTCCTGCGCCGCGCCGTCACGGCCCTTCTGATCGCGGCGCTGGTCCTCGTGCCGGTCGTCGGCGCGCTCGGTGTACAGATCCGGCCGGCGGTCGTGCTCGCCGCGCCGCCGGATGCGACCGCGGCCGCCCGCGCGCGCGATCTCGCGCGTACGGGGCGCGACGTCCTGGCCCGCGGCGCCGCGCGCGGCGAGGTCACG
>JBGAJI010000134.1:0-7695 GCA_044225035.1 Amaricoccus sp.
CGATCGGCGACGGCAGGGCGCAGCATTCCATCTCGGTCCTGCCGATGGCCCCCGGGCGGCTGATCTCGATCGAAGTCGCCTCGGGCGACGAGGTGGCGGCGGGGGAAACCATCGCGCGCCTCGACAGCGACGCCGAAGCCATCGCCCTCGATCGCGCGCGCCTCGCGGTGATGGACGCCGAGGCGACGGTGGCGCGGACCGAGCGGCTGCGGACCGGCGGCGCCGCCACCGAGGTTCAGCTGCGCGAGGCGAATCTGGCGCTGGAGAATGCCCGGCTGGAGGTGCGCGACGCGGAGCTGACTCTGACACGTCGCGCCATCACCGCGCCGATCGGCGGCGTGGTCGGATTGCTGCCCGTCGATCCCGGCAGCCAGGTCGGCACCGCGACCGAGATCGCCACCATCGACGACCGCTCGCGCATCCTGGTCGATTTCCGCGTGCCGGAGCGGTTCGCCGGCCGCCTCGCCGTTGGCGATCCGGTCGATGCCACCGCGCTCGCCCGCCCCGAGCTGGCGCTGCGCGGCGAGATCGTCGCCCTCGACAGCCGCGTCGATCCGGCGAGCCGCACGCTGAAGGCGCAGGCGGCGCTCGACAACGGCGCCGATCTGTTGCGCGGCGGCATGGCCTTCTCGATCAGCCTCGGCTTCAGCGGCGACACCTATCCGGCCGTCGATCCGCTGGCGATCCAGTGGGGTGGCGACGGCGCCTTTGTCTGGGTCGCGCGGGACGGCCGGGCGGCGCGCGTGCCGGTGCGCATCGTCCAGCGCGACAGCGACCGGGTGATGGTCAGCGGACGGCTCAGCCCCGGCGAGCGCGTGGTGACCGAGGGGGCGCAGCGCCTGCGCGAGGGCGCGCCGCTGGCGTTCGAGAACGAGAATGACTGATCCCGCCGACGGCGCCGACGGCGACCTGCCCGGCGGCCGCGTCGCGCTCTTCATCCGCCGGCCGATCCTCGCCTTCGTGCTGAACGCGCTGATCGTGATCGCGGGGCTCGCCGCCTTCCTCGGCGTCGATGTGCGGGAATTGCCGGAGGTCGACCGGCCGGTGGTGACTGTGAACACCACCTTCGAAGGCGGAGCGCCGGAGACGGTGGACCGCGAGGTCACCTCGGTGATCGAGGGCGCGGCGAGCCGGGTGGCGGGCGTCGAGGACATCTCGTCGGAATCGCGGTTCGGCCGCAGCCGGGTGACGATCGAGTTCGGCGACGACGCCGATCTCGACATGGCGGCCACCGATGTCCGCGACGCCGTGGCGCGGGTGGCGAACGCGCTGCCCGACGGGGCGGAGGATCCGGTCACGGTGAAGGCCGATGCCAATGCGACCCCGGTCATCCGCATCGGCGTCACCTCGCACCAGAGAAGCGTTCAGGAACTGACCGAACTGGTGAAGAACACCGTCGAGGACCGGCTGATCTCGGTTCCGGGCGTCGCCGACCTGCAGATCACCGGCGGGCGCGAGGAGATCTACCGCGTCGATATCGACCCGGTGGCGCTGGCGAGCCGCGGCCTGACCCTCGCCGACGTGCGCGAGGTGCTGGCCGACGCCGCCTTCGACGCGCCGGCCGGAACCCTGTCGAGCGGCGACCAGAGCATGGTGGTGCGCACCACGGCGGCGGTCGAATCGGGCGCCGCCTTCGAGGCGCTGATGCTGACGCCGGACACGCGGCTCGGCGACGTGGCGCACGTGACGCTGGGGCCGGACCTGCGCCAGAGCACGCTGCGCGCCGATGGCGAAACCGGCATCGGCATCGGCGTCATCCGGCAGGCGCGGTCGAACTCGCTCGAAATCTCCGAGGGAATCGCGTCGGCGGTGGCGGACCTGCGCCGCGCGCTGCCGCCCGATGTGGCGATCTTCATCAGCGGCGACGAGGCGACCTTCGTCAAGGGCGCGATCCATGAGGTGATCGTCACGCTGGTGATCGCCGTCGCGCTGGTGATCGCCATCATCTATCTCTTCCTGCGTGACTGGCGGGCGACGCTGATCCCGGCGGTCACCATTCCCGTGGCGCTGACCGGTACCGTGGCGGCGATCTATCTCGCCGGCTTCTCGGTCAATATCCTGACGCTTCTGGCGCTGGTGCTGGCGACCGGGCTCGTGGTCGACGATGCGATCGTCGTGCTGGAGAATATCGTGCGGCGGCGCGCGGAGCTGACCGGCCCGCGCGCCGCCGCCGTGCTCGGCACCGAACAGGTGTTCTTCGCGGTCGTGGCGACCACGCTGACGCTGGTCGCGGTCTTCGTGCCGCTGTCCTTCCTGCCCGGCCAGACCGGCGCGCTCTTTCGCGAGTTCGGCTTTACCATGGCGATCTCGGTGCTGCTCGGCCGTGGCGGCGCTGACCCTGCCCGGTGATGGCGGCGAGGCTATTGCGCGCGGGCGAGGACCACGCCGCGGGCCGCTGGCCGCCTTCGGCGGCTGGCTCCTCCGCCTCTATCGCCGGACGCCTTCGCCTGGCGCTGGCCGCGCCCATCCTCGTGGTCACGGCGGCGGTTCTTGGCGGCGGCGACGGCGGGAATAATGTGCTCCACGATCCGGACCGAGATCACCTTGCCGGAGGATCGCTCGGTCGCGATCCTCAGCGTCACCGCGCCGCCGGCCGTGTCGCTCGACTATCTCGCCGCGAAGATGCGCGACATCGCGGATCTGGTGCATGCGCGCCTCGGGCGAGGTGCGGCACGTGTTCCTGACCGCCGGCCAAGGCGGAGAGGCCAATCGCGGCTTCGTCGCCCTGACGCTGGCGCCCTGGGGCGAGCGGACCCGGTCGCAGGGCGAGATCGTCGCCGAGCTGAACGAGCGGCTGGCCGGCGTGATCGGCGTCCGGGCCCAGGCGTTGCAGCCGAACAGCCTCGGCATCCGCGACGCGGGCCGCGGCCTGCAATTCGCGCTGCTCGGCAGCGACTATGGCCGGCTGTCGGAGGTGGCGGAGGCGCTGGTGCGCGAGATGGAGCAGGACCCCGCCTTCGGGCAGGTTTCGCTGAATTACGAGACAACCCAGCCGCAGCTGTTCGTCTCGGTCGACCGCGCGCGGGCGTCCGACCTCGGGATCGCGATCAACGGTCTCGGCGAGGCTCTGCGGGCGGTGCTCGACGGGCGGACCGTGGGCCAGGTGTTCCGCGACGACCGGGCCTATGACGTCAAGATGGTCTCGACCAACCAGCCGGTGAACGATCCCGGCGACCTCGAGAACGTCTTCGTCAAGACCGCCGGCGGCCAGATGGTGCCGATCTCCAGCATCGTGACGCTGGAGGAACGGGCGGTGGCGCCGCGCCTGACGCGGGAGGCGCAGATGCGCAGCGTGGCGATCACCGCCACCCTGACGCCGGATCTGGCGCTCGGACCGGCGCTCGCCCGGGTCGAGGCGCTGGCCGCGCCGCGTCTGGCCGATGGCGAGCGGCTGCTGCCGCTGGCCGAGGCGGCGACGCTCGACGAGACCTCGAACGGGCTCTATCTCACCTTCGGCTTCGCCGTCGCCATCGTCTTCCTGGTGCTGGCCGCGCAGTTCGAGAGCATGGTCAGCGCGCTGATCGTCATGGCGACCGTGCCGCTCGGCCTCGCCTGCGCGGTCTTCGCGCTGGTGCTGACCGGCGGCAGCCTGAATGTCTACAGCCAGATCGGGCTGGTCCTCTTGATCGGGGTCATGGCGAAGAACGGCATCCTGATCGTGGAATTCGCCAACCAGCTGCGCGACGAGGGCTGGACCGTGCGCGACGCGATCGCCGAGGCCTCGGCGATTCGTGTGCGCCCGGTGATGATGACGATGACCGCGACCATCCTCGGCGCCGTGCCGCTGCTCTTCGCGCGTGGCGCGGGATCGGAGGCGCGGGCGGCGCTCGGCTGGGTGATCGTCGGCGGCCTCGGCCTCGCGACGCTGGCGACGCTCTACCTCACCCCGGTCGCCTATCTGCTGCTCGCCGGCCTCGGCAAGCCGCGGGTCTTCGAGGAGCGTCGGCTGGCCGAGGAACTGCGCGCCGCCAGCGCGCGCGAGGCTTCGCCCTCTCGCTGATCCTGGCGGCCTTGCACCGGGCGGACGCCCATGCCTATGTCGGACCTTCCGCGGGCGGAGGTGATGGTGGCGAAGAAGCCGGCCTGGGCGATCGAGAAGGAACGGGCGCGGCGCGGCGACGCGGGCGAGACGCTGTGGCTCTTCGGGCTGCACGCGGTGCGCGACGCGCTGGCCAATCCCCGGCGCGACAAGCGGACTTTGATCGTCACGCGCAACGCCGCCGACCGGCTGGCGCCCGAGATCGCGGCCAGCGGCCTCGAGCCCCGGATCGTCGATCCCCGCAGGTTCGACGCCCCGCTCGACCCGCAATCCGTGCATCAGGGCGCGGCGCTGGAGGCGGCGCCGCTCGACTGGGGCTCGGTTTCCGAGCTCTGCGCCCCGCGCGACGACGCGCCGCTCGTGCTGCTGCTCGACCGGGTGACGGACCCGCATAACGTGGGCGCGATCCTGCGCTCGGCCGAGGTATTCGGCGCCCGCGCGGTGATCGCCCCGCACCGGCATTCCGCGCCCGAGACCGGCGCGCTGGCCAAGAGCGCGTCCGGCGCGCTGGAGCGCCAGCCCTATCTCCGCGTGCCGAACCTCGCCGGGGCCATGGGCGCGCTGCGCGAGATGGGCTTCGCGCTGATCGGCCTCGACGGCGCGGCCGGGATGGAGCTCGAGCCGGCGCTCGATGGCCTCGCGCGCCAGCCGCTTGGCCTCGTGCTCGGCTCCGAGGGGCCGGGCATGCGCGAACTGACGACGAAGCTCTGCCACCGGGTCGCGCGCATTCCGGCGCATGGGGCCTTCGGCTCGCTCAATGTCTCGAACGCGGCGGCGGTCGCGCTCTACGCCGCGGCCAGGGGTCGCTGAGCGCGTGGCGATCACATTAGCTTCAGCGGCATTTGAAATCCCGCGGCCGCGCCCCATCTCTTGGCGTGAGGTAGCGCGCTTGGAACTGCCCTGCCTCGTCTCACTGTCCCTCGTTCCACACTCGCGCCCGGCATGTTCCCGGGCGCGTTTTTTGGCTGGCCGGCGATGACAGGGGATTCCAGGCTTCGGGCGATCTTCGACGATGTGCGCACCATCGCCTGCGTCGGCCTGTCGCCGGACCCCGCCCGCCCCTCGCATGGCGTCGCGCGCTATCTCGGGGCCAAGGGCTATCGGGTGATCCCGGTCAATCCGCTGCATGCCGGCGAGACCTTGCTCGGCGAAACCACCTATCCCGATCTCGCGAGCCTGCCGTCGGAGCTCGGGCCGATCCACATGGTCGATATCTTCCGCCGCTCGGATCAGGCGGGCGCCGTGGTCGACGAGGCACTGGCGCATCTGACGGGCCGCGGGCTCCGGGTCATCTGGATGCAGATCGGCGTCGTCGACGCGGCGGCGGCGGCGCGGGCCGAGGCGCGGGGGATCGCGGTCGTCATGGACCGCTGTCCGAAGATCGAACTGGAACGCCTCGGCGGCTGACCGGGGGCCGGAGGCCGGCATTTCGCTCTTCCACTTTCGCGGCCTAGCCCTATAATGGCCGCCATGATCGCGCTGGCATGGATTTCAGGGGCTATGGGACCGGTGGCGGGCAACGGCCTGCCGACCGGGCTGCTGCTTCTTACGCGCCTCTGAGCGTGCCGGGTTCGGCGCGCGCGCTCAGAGGTCAAGCCGCACGCGCCGCGAAAGCCCCCCAAATTTCCCACGCCAAGGACAATCGGCCATGACCGACCCCGTTCAAACTCCCGCTCCGCAGGACCAGGTCCTGATCTTCGACACAACGCTCCGCGACGGAGAGCAATCGCCCGGCGCCACCATGACGCTGGAGGAAAAGCTCCAGATCGCCACCCTGCTCGACGAAATGGGCGTCGACATCATCGAGGCCGGCTTCCCGATCGCCTCGGACGGTGACTTCGAGGCGGTGAGCGCCATCGCCCGCCAGACCCGGAACGCCGTGATCTGCGGCCTCGCCCGCGCCAACACCAAGGATATCGACCGCTGCTGGGAGGCGGTGCGCCATGCCCGGCGCCCGCGCATCCATACTTTCATCGGCACCTCGCCGCTGCACCGCGCCATCCCGAACCTCGACATGGACCAGATGGCCGAGCGCATCCACGACACGGTGACCCATGCGCGGAACCTCTGCGACAATGTGCAATGGTCGCCGATGGACGCGACGCGGACCGAGCATGACTATCTCTGCCGCGTCGTCGAGATCGCGATCAAGGCGGGCGCGACGACGATCAATATCCCCGACACCGTCGGCTATACCGCGCCGCGCGAAAGCGCCGACCTCATCCGCATGCTGAAGGAGCGGGTGCCCGGCGCCGATAACGTCATCTTCGCCACGCATTGCCATAACGACCTCGGCATGGCGACGGCGAACGCGCTGGCCGCCGTCGAGGCGGGCGCGCGGCAGATCGAATGCACGATCAACGGCCTCGGCGAGCGGGCGGGCAATACCGCGCTGGAAGAGGTCGTGATGGCCTTGCGCGTGCGCAACGACATCATGCCCTACCGCACCGGCATCGACACGACGCGGATCATGCAGGCGAGCCGCCTCGTCGCCACCGTCTCGGGCTTTCCGGTGCAGTTCAACAAGGCGATCGTCGGCAAGAACGCCTTCGCCCACGAGAGCGGCATCCATCAGGACGGCATGCTGAAGAACGCCGAGACCTTCGAGATCATGCGGCCGGAGCATGTCGGCCTCAATGCGACGAGCCTCGTCATGGGCAAGCATTCCGGCCGCGCCGCGCTGCGTGCCAAGCTGTCCGAGCTCGGCTACGCCGTTGGCGACAACCAGCTGAACGACGTCTTCGTCCGGTTCAAGGAGCTCGCCGACCGCAAGAAGGAGGTCTATGACGACGACCTCGTCGCGCTGATGCAGGACACCGACACCAACGCCGCCAACGACCGTATCCAGGTCCGCCGGCTGCGGGTGGTCTGCGGCACCGAGGGGCCGCAGACGGCGGAACTCGTCCTCGCCATCGACGGGGCGGAGCACGAGACCCATGCCACCGGCGACGGCCCGGTCGACGCGGCCTTCAAGGCGGTGCGGAGCCTCGTCCCGAACGAGGCGCGGCTGATGCTCTATCAGGTCCACGCCGTCACCGAAGGCATGGACGCGCAGGCGACGGTCAGCGTGCGGCTGGAGGAGGGCGGCAAGATCGTCACCGGCCAGTCGGCGGACACCGACACGGTGGTCGCCTCCGCCAAGGCCTATGTGAACGCCCTGAACAAGCTCCTGGTGCGGCGGCTGAAGACCGCGCCGGGCGAGGCGGTCGTCGCCTCCTGACCGGCGGCGCGGGCGGCCCCCTGGCGCAGGCCCGGGGGCCGTCGGCGGAGGCTGTCGGCGGAGGCTGTCGGCTCTGGCCGGCGCCTGCGGCGCGCGGTCCCGAAAGACCCTTTCCGCCGATCAGGACCCCTCGATGAACTCGAGGGCCAGCGCGCCGAAGGCGTCGCGCGCGAAGACCGGGCCGCCGTGGCCCTGGCCTTCCATCACCACGGACTGCGCGGCGGGAAGGCAGGCGGCCACCGCCTTCGACATCTCGGCGAAGCCCGGCAGCGTCGTCGAGCCGGTGACGATCAGCACCGGGGCGCGGAGGGCTTCGAGGTCCTGGCAGGCGATCGGCGTCGGCGGGTCGGCGTTCCAGAGCGCGGCGAAGGAGGGGGCGTTGTCGCGCTGGAACGCCTGGACCTCCGCCGGCTCGCGGGCGAAGCCGCCCTCGCCG
>JBGAJI010000135.1:0-7579 GCA_044225035.1 Amaricoccus sp.
ACCGGCCTCCGCCCACGTCCAGGATTGCGCCCGTGGTATAGGAGGCGGCGTCCGAGAGCAGCCAGAGGATCGCCTCGGCGACCTCCTCGGCCGTGCCCGCCCGGCCCAGGGGAGCGCCCGCGCCGATGCGCTCGGCGCGGCCGGGGGCGCCGCCGCTGGCGTGGATTTCCGTGGCGATGACGCCGGGCCGCGCCGCGTTGACGCGGATGCCCTTCGGGCCGAGTTCCTTCGCGAGGCCGACGGTCAGCGTGTCGACCGCGCCCTTGGTGGCGGCGTAATCCACATACTCGTCCGGCGAGCCGAGCCGCGCGGCGACCGAGGACAGGAGAACCAGCGCGCCGCCCGGCCCCAGGCGCCGCGCGGCCTCGCGCGCGGTCAGGAGCGTTCCCATCAGGTTGACATCGACGAGCCGCCGCATCCGCGCGAGGTCCATGTCGGCGAGCCGCGCGGCGGGCGCGACGATCCCCGCGTTGGCGACCACGCCGGTCAAAGGGCCGAAGCGCGCCTGTCCGGCGTCGAACAGCGCCAGAATGTCCGCCTCGGAAGAAACGTCGCCGCGAAAGGCGGCCGCCTGCCCGCCCGCGGCGGAGATCCCGGCGACGAGCGCCTCGGCCGCGGCGGCATCGCCGAGATAGTTGATCGTCACCGCGGCGCCGCGGGCGGCGGCGAGCCGGGCGGTGGGCACGGCGTCGACCGACTTGTCGAACATCGCCTTCTCGGCCTTGTCGAGCTTGATCTCGACCACCTTCTCGATGCCACCGGCGCCGATGACGGTGGGGACGCCGACATAGATGTCCTTCAGCCCGTACTGGCCGTCGAGATGCGCCGCGCAGGGCAGGACGCGCTTCTGGTCCTTGAGATAGGCCTCGGCCATCTCGATCGCCGACGCCGCGGGGGCGTAGAAGGCCGAGCCGGTCTTGAGCAGGCCGACGATCTCGGCGCCGCCGTCGCGGGTGCGCTGAATGATCGAATCGAGCTTGTCCTGCGTGGTCCAGCCCATTTCGACCAGATCGGGCAGCGGGATGCCGGCGACGGTGGAATAGCGGGCCAGCGGAACCATCGTGTCGCCATGGCCGCCGAGCACGAAGGCCGTCACGTCCTTGACCGAGACGGCGAACTCGCTCGCGAGGAAATGGCGAAAGCGCGCGCTGTCGAGCACGCCGGCCATGCCGCAGACCTTGGAATGGGGCAGGCCCGAAAATTCGCGCAGCGCCCAGACCATGGCGTCGAGCGGATTGGTGATACAGATGACGAAAGCGTCGGGCGCGTTGGCGGCGATGCCCTCGCCGACCGACTTCATGACCTTGAGGTTGATCCCGAGCAGGTCGTCGCGGCTCATGCCGGGCTTGCGGGCGACGCCGGCGGTGACGATGCAGACGTCGGCGCCGGCGATCTCGGCGTAGCTGTTCGCGCCCTTCAGGTCGGCGTCGAATCCGTCAACCGGCGCGCTTTCGGCGATGTCGAGCGCCTTGCCCTGCGGGATGCCCTCGGCGATGTCGAAGAGAATGACGTCACCTAGTTCCTTGAGCGCGGCGAGATGCGCCAGCGTGCCCCCGATCTGTCCGGCTCCGATCAGCGCGATCTTCGGTCTTGCCATTTGCCGCTCTCTCCCCTTCAGGTGCGAAAAACGGATTTTGGCTAGCCCCTCGCGTCCGCGTTGGCAAGCCGCAAACGCCGGGCGGAGAGATGGCGGTGGTCGCGATCCTGATCGGAGGGATCAGATGTCCTTGCCGGGGATCGTGGCGGGGGAGGAGCCGTCCTCCCACATCCGGCCGGCGGCCAGCAGACAGCTGACGCCGTCGGGCATGGTCATCAGGATCGTCCAGGTGCCGGTCGCCTCCGAGGCGAAGACCTCGACGAGGCCTTCGTTCTGATTGAGGCCCATGCTGCGCAGTGTCTCGCCGAACCGCTCCTCCAGGCGCTGAACCACGAGGTCGCGTTTGGCGCAGGCCGGGCGGCCCTGGGCCTCGGCGATGGGGGTCGCATGGAGCAGGCCGATGCTGATCGCCAGCCGGACGAAAAAGGAAAGCTTGGACATCTTCGACTTCCTGGTTCGGGCGGGGCACGGGCCTGCGAGACCTGGTCCCGCGGCGTGGCGGAATTGGGCTCGCGGGAAGGATCGGAACGCCGGGAAGGGATGCCAACCGCTTCGATCCGTTGGTTAACCTCGCGCTCATTGGCGAAGAATGTCTTAACGGAGCGCCCGCCGGGACATGCGCGCGGGCAACACCCCCGCCCCGGATAGCCAGGGCCATGGTCGTTTGCCCTTGTTTTTTGCCGGGTGGCTTGTAAAGGATGCTGCGACGCAACAAGGGTTTGTATGCGATGGAGCACAAAGTCCAACCCTATCGCTCGGTGCTCTATATGCCGGGTTCACGGCCGCGGGCGCTGGAAAAGGCCCGGACGCTGGCCGCCGACGCGCTGATCCTCGATCTCGAAGACGCGGTGGCGCCTGGGGAAAAGCCCCGGGCCCGCGATCTCGTCGGCGAGGCGGTCGAGGCTGGCGGCTATGGGTCCCGGAGGCTGATCGTGCGGATCAACGCGCTCGATACCGAATGGGGGCTCGAGGATCTGGAGCGGAGCTGCGCGGCGGGACCCGATGCCATCCTGCTGCCCAAGGTCGAGAAGCCGGCGCATATCCTGCGCCTCGCCGACCTGATGGAAGCCAACGGCGCGCCGACCCGCACGCGGATCTGGGCGATGATGGAGACGCCGCGCGCGATGCTGAACGCGTCGGCGGTGGCGGGGTCGCATCCCCGGCTCGAAGGGTTCGTGATGGGGACAAACGACCTCGTCAAGGATCTCGGCGCCGCCCATACACCGGATCGGACGCCCTTGCTGGCGAGCCTCGGGCTCTGCCTGCTCGCGGCCCGCGCCGAGGGGCTGATCTGTGTCGATGGCGTCTACAACGCCTTCCAGGATCAGGAGGGGCTGCGCGCCGCCTGCGTCCAGGGGCGCGACATGGGGTTCGACGGCAAGACGCTGATCCATCCCGACCAGCTCGCCGTGACCAACGAGGTCTTCGCGCCGTCGTCCGACGAAATCGCGCTGGCCGAGGCGCAGGTCGACGCGTTCGAAAGCGCGACGGCGCGTGGCGAGGGTGTCGCCGTGCTGAACGGGCGGATCATCGAAAACCTGCATGTCGCCTCGGCCCGGCGGCTGCTGGCGCGGGCGGCGGCGATCGCGGCGATGGCCGACGCGGGCTAAGCTTCGTAACGAGGGGATACGACGATGACCCTGCTGATCCTTGGCCTCGTCGTCTGGAGTCTGGCCCATATATTCAAGCGCGCCGTGCCCGGCGAGCGCGCCGCCCTGGCGGAGCGGCTGGGGTCCGGGCCGTCGCGCGGGGTGATGGCCCTGCTGATCGCGGCCGGGCTCGCCCTGATGATCCTCGGCTATCGCGCGGCGCCCTATATCGACGTCTATACGCCGCCGGGCTGGACCGTGCATCTCAACAACCTGATGATGCTCGTCGCCGTGCTGCTGTTCGGCGCGTCGCATTCCAAGAGCCGGATCAAGGGCTGGCTGCGCAATCCCATGCTGACCGCCGTGGTGATCTGGGCGGTCGCGCATCTGCTGGTGAACGGCGACCTTGCCTCGCTGGTCTTGTTCGGCGGCCTCGGCACCTGGGCGGTCGTGACCATGGTGATGATCGACGGCGCCGCCGACTGGATACCGCCGACTCCCGGGCCGGTGGCGGCGGAGGTTCGGCTGGGACTGATCACCCTCGTCACCTTCGGGGTGATCGTCGCCATCCACACCTGGCTCGGCTATCCGCCGTTTCCGGCCTGACGCCATGCTTCCTATGCCTACGACGCCTCGGCCGGGGTGATGCGCTGCGGTCAGGCGGTGGTGAAGCGGGTCGAGCGCGACTACGACCCCGAAATGAAGCTAGGAGATCTTTGATGTCGAAGACCAACTCCGGCAATTTCTTCGAGGATTACCGCGTCGGTCAGACGATCGTCCATGCCGTGCCGCGGACCGTGACCGAAGGCGACCGGGCGCTTTATACCGCGCTCTATCCGGCGCGATTCGCCTTTTATTCCTCGGACGAATTCGCCCGGTTGAGCGGGCTCGGACGAAGCCCGATCGAGGATCTCGCCGCCTTCCATATCGTCTTCGGCAAGACGGTGCCCGACATCAGCCTGAACGCCGTCGCCAACCTCGGCTATGCCGAGGCGCGCTTCCTGGCGCCGGTCTATCCCGGCGACACGCTGCGGTCGGTGAGCGAGGTGATCGGCCTGCGCGAGAATTCCAACGGCGCGAGCGGTGTCGTCTGGGTGCGTTCGACGGGCTTCAACCAGCATGGCACCGCGGTGCTGAGCTATGTGCGCTGGGTCATGGTGCGCAAGCGCGACCGCGCGGCGCCAGCGCCCGAGCCGGTGGTCCCGAAACTCGCGCCCGCGGTCGCGGCGGCGGATCTCGTCATCCCGGCGGGCCTTG
Organism: Amaricoccus sp.; assembly: GCA_044225035.1. GTDB lineage: Bacteria > Pseudomonadota > Alphaproteobacteria > Rhodobacterales > Rhodobacteraceae > Amaricoccus. The sequence goes on from JBGAJI010000135.1 coordinate 4,444, forward strand.
ACTTCACCGCCTACGATTTCGGCCTGGCGGGCGAGCCGCATCGCTGGGGCGACTACGAGATCGGTGAGCGGATCGATCATGTGGACCGGGTGACGATCGAGGAAGCCGAGCACATGATCGCCACGCGGCTGTGGCAGAACACGTCGAAGGTGCATTTCGACGTCACATCGCGCGACGACGGCCGGCGGCTGATCTATGGCGGCCATGTCATCAGCCTCGCCCGGGCGCTGTCCTTCAATGGGCTGGCCAATGCGCAGATCGTGGCGGCGATCAACGCCGGGGCGCATGCCAACCCCTGCTTCGCCGGCGAGACGGTCGGTGCCTGGTCGGAAGTGCTCGACAAGGCCGAGACGGCGGCGCCGGGCGTCGGCGCTTTGAGGCTGCGGCTGGTGGCGGTCACCGGCGGGGCGCGGGACTTCGCGCTGCGCGGGGATGACGGGAAATACGCGCCGCATGTGCTGCTCGATCTGGACTACTGGGCATTGATTCCGCGCTAGCGAAGATGGTTGTGATCACGAAAATTGGCCGTGTGATCACAAATTTCCTTCGCTTGCATTCCTCCGGAAAAACGTGCCAATAAAAGACGCAGGGGCCGGGGCTGGCCCGGACTCAGGCCGCGATGGTTCTTGATCAGGGCGTGGAAACGTCCCGCTTCGACCGACGACGGCGTTAGGGAGGGTACGATTTGGCTGAGGTAAACCGCGGCGACAGACCCCTATCGCCTTTCATGATCGGTGAGATCTACCGCCCGCAAATTACATCGGTACTGTCGATCCTGCACCGGATCACCGGCGTCGGCCTGACCCTCGCCGCGATCCTGGTCGTCTCTGGTTTCTGGCCGCGGCCAGTTCGCCCGAGGCTTTCGACACGGTCGACGGGCTCATAACCTCCTGGATTGGCGGGCTTATGGAGCAATTGGCCCAGCGCTACAACCAGTTCGGGCCCGAAGCGCTCGGGGACCGCCGCCGCAACAATGGCACGTCGGCGCGGCTTCTGACGCCGGAGCTTCAAATCCGGCAAGGCGGTGATCGCGGCGACCGCCGTCCTGTCTGTGATCACACTCCTGTTCGCTTTTTGAGGGTCCGCGCATGAGCTATCGTACCGACAAGCAGCGCGTGAATGGCCTCGGCTCCGCCAAGGAAGGCAGCGACCACTGGTGGAGCCAGCGGCTGACCTCGATCGCCCTCGTGCCGCTGACGCTGCTCTTCCTCTTTCCCTTCGCGCGCAACCTCGGCGCCGACTACGCGGCGGTCCGCGCGACCTATGCCAATCCCTTCAACGCGATCGTCGCGCTGCTGCTCATCATCGTGGTCTTCGTTCACCTGCGGCAGGGGCTGCAGGTGGTGATCGAGGACTATGTCCACGGCAAGGCGGCGCGCACCGCCCTCCTGCTCGCCAACACGCTGCTTTGCGCGGCTTTCGGTCTGGCCGGCGTCTTCGCCGTCGCCAAGATCGCCTTCACCGCCTGAAAGGACGCCCATGTCTGGCTATACCTTCATCGACCACACCTATGACGTCGTCGTGGTCGGGGCGGGCGGCTCCGGCCTGAGAGCGACCCTCGGCATGGCGGAGCAGGGACTGAAAACCGCCTGCGTCACCAAGGTCTTCCCGACCCGCAGCCATACCGTCGCCGCCCAGGGCGGCATCGCCGCCAGCCTGTCCAACATGGGCCCGGACCACTGGCAGTGGCATGTACGACACCGTCAAGGGCTCGGACTGGCTCGGCGATACCGACGCGATGGAATATCTCGCGCGCGAGGCGCCGAAGGCGGTCTATGAGCTCGAACATTACGGCGTGCCCTTCTCGCGCACCGAGGAGGGCAAGATCTACCAGCGCCCCTTCGGCGGCCACACCACCGAATTCGGCGAAGGCCCGCCGGTGCAGCGCACCTGCGCCGCCGCCGACCGCACCGGCCACGCCATCCTGCACACGCTCTACGGCCAGAGCCTGAAGCACAACGCCCAGTTCTACATCGAGTATTTCGCCATCGACCTGATCATGGCCGAGGACGGCGCCTGTCAGGGCGTGCTGGCCTGGAAGCTCGACGACGGCACGCTGCACCGCTTCAATGCCAAGATGACGGTGCTCGCCACCGGCGGCTACGGCCGGGCCTACTTCTCGGCGACCTCCGCCCATACCTGCACCGGCGACGGTGGCGGCATGGTCGCGCGCCAGGGCCTGCCGCTGCAGGACATGGAATTCGTGCAGTTTCACCCGACGGGCATCTATGGCTCGGGCTGCCTCATCACCGAGGGCGCCCGGGGCGAGGGCGGCTATCTCACCAATTCCGAGGGCGAGCGCTTCATGGAGCGCTATGCCCCCACCTACAAGGATCTCGCCAGCCGCGACGTCGTGTCGCGCTGCATGACGATCGAGATCCGCGAGGGCCGGGGCGTCGGTCCGCACAAGGACCACATCTATCTGAACCTGAACCACCTGCCGCCCGAGGCGCTGGCCGAACGGCTGCCCGGCATCAGCGAGAGTGCCAAGATCTTCGCCGGCGTCGATCTGACCAAGGCGCCGATCCCGGTTCTGCCGACGGTGCATTACAATATGGGCGGCATCCCGACCAACTACTGGGGCGAGGTGCTGAATCCGACGGCCGACGATCCGGACCGGGTGCTGCCCGGGCTGATGGCGGTCGGCGAGGCGGGCTGCGCCTCGGTGCATGGCGCCAACCGGCTGGGTTCGAACAGCCTGATCGACCTCGTGGTCTTCGGCCGCGCGGCGGCGATCCGCGCGGCGAAGGTCGTCGATGCCGAGGCGTCGAACCCGCCGCTGAACGCCGCGTCGGTCGACAAGGCGGTGGCGCGTTTCGATCGGCTGCGCAACGCGACGGGTGACATCGCGACCGCCGAGCTTCGGTTGAGCATGCAGCGGACGATGCAGTCGGACGCCGCGGTGTTCCGGACCGACAAGACGCTGGCCGAGGGCGTCGAGAAGATGGCGGCCGTCGCGAAGCAGATGGCGGACATCAAGGTCACCGACCGCTCGCTGATCTGGAATTCGGACCTGATGGAAACGCTGGAGCTGACCAACCTGATGCCGAACGCGCTCGCCACGATCGTCGCGGCCGAGGCGCGCAAGGAAAGCCGCGGCGCGCACGCGCACGAGGATTGGCCGAACCGCGACGAC
>JBGAJI010000136.1:0-7032 GCA_044225035.1 Amaricoccus sp.
GTCGAGGCGCAGGCGCTTCACCCGGGCCCGCTCGCCCGAGACGAGGGTGACGGACGAGCGGGGCAAGCCGAGGGCCTTGGCGAGAAAGGCGGTGAGCGCGGCGTTGGCGGCGCCGTCGACGGGCGGGGCGGCGACGCGCAGACGCAGCACGGCCTGACCGTCCAGTTCCGCGATCCCGTCGAAACCGGCGCGTCCGCCGCGCGGGGTCAGCCGGACGAAGAGCTCGACGCCGCCCGGGACGTCATGCCAGGGAAGGGCCATTCCGCGCCGCTCAGCCGCGGCGGCGGCGCCGCCCCTCGCGACCGCCGGTTTCCTCGCCCTCGACGGCGGGAGGCCGGTTGGCGCGGATCCAGGCCGCGCCGTGGGCGTCGTTGTCCATGAGCAGGTTCGCGGCGCGGATCGCCTCCATCTCTCGGGGCCGCACCGGGTTCATGATGGCGCTGGTCATGCCGGAGGCGATCGCCATCGGCAGGAAGGCCGCGTTGATCGCATGGCGGTTGGGCAGGCCGAAGGAGACGTTGGAGGCGCCGCAGGTGGTGTTCACCCCCAGCTCCTCGCGCAGCCGGCGGACGAGGGTGAAGACCTGCGTCCCGGCGCTCGACAGCGCGCCGACCGGCATCATCAGCGGATCGACGACGATGTCATGCGCCGGGATGCCGAAATCCGCCGCCCGTTCCACGATCTTCTTCGCCACGGCGAAGCGCACCTCGGGGTCCATCGAGATGCCCGTGTCGTCGTTCGAGATCGCCACCACGGGGACGTTGTATTTCTTGACCAGCGGCAGCACGAGTTCCAGCCGCTCCTCCTCGCCGGTGACGGAATTGAGCAGGGGCCGGCCCTCGCAGACCTCGAGTCCGGCCTGGAGCGCGCCCGGCACGCTCGAATCGATGCAGAGCGGGACGTCCACGAGGCCCTGGATCAGCGCGATCATGCGCCGCATCAGCGGCGGCTCGGTCTCGTTGGGATTGGGATTGGAATTGTAGACGACGCCCGCGTTCACATCGAGCATGGTCGCGCCACAGGCCACCTGTTCCAGCGCGTCCTTCTCGACGGTGGAGAAGTCGCCGGATTCCAATTCGGCGGCGAGCAGCTTGCGCCCGGTGGGATTGATCCGTTCGCCGATCACGCAGAACGGCTGGTCAAAGCCGATGATCGCGGTGCGGGATTTCGACTCGACGATGGTGCGGGTCATGCGACGCGGGCCTTCATGGCTTGGAGATGCGCCCAGAGCGCGGGCGCGGTGAAATCGGCGATCACCGTCCGCGCGCCCGCCTCGGTCAGCTGCGCGGCGGTCAGGCCGGTGGACAGGCCGAAGACATAGGCGCCGGACCCGCGCGCGGCGCGCAGGCCCGAGCGGCTGTCCTCGAAGGCGGTCGAGGTCGAGGGCGTGGCGCCGAGCAGCCGCATCGCGGTCTGGTAGGGCAGGGGATCGGGCTTCGGCCGCGCGCATTCCTCGCCGATGACCAGCGTCGGCACCCGCGTCGCGAGGCCGGCGGCGGCCAGCATCGCCTCGGCGTTCCGGCGCGGCGCGTTGGTGACGACGGCGATGCCGACCCCCTCGGCCTCGGCCCAGTCGAGCAGCGCGCCGACGCCGGGCAGCGGTTCGACGCTGGTGGCGAGGCTGTCGCGGAACATCGCTTCCTTGCGGTCCGCGATCTCGCCGTGCCGCGCCGCCTCGCCCCGCTCGGCCAGGATCGTGGCGAAGGCGGCGTGGTGCAGATGGTCGCTCTCGATCAGCGTCCCGTCGAGATCGAAGAGGAGGGCGAGCTTGCTCAAGGCGCCGGACCGGATCAGGCGCGGCGGCGGCGGGGGGCGGTCGCGCCCGCCGCGTAGTCGGTCGTCGCGCCGATGCCGCCGAGCGGGAAGAGATGCACCCGCTCCACCGCGAAATCGGGATGCGCCGCCTTGTGCCGGGCGAGCGTGTCGAGGAAATCCGTCGGTTCGAACGGCAGCATCAGCTTCGAGAGGTCGGCCGCGCGGCGTTGCAGCACGCGGAGCGACGGGCCGACGCCGCAGGACATGGCATAGCGGAGCAGGGTCTGCAGCTTGGCCGGACCAGCGACGCCGATATGGACCGGCAGGGTGATGCCCTCCGCGCGCAGGCGGTTCGCCCAGTCGATCACCGGCGCCACCTCGAAGCAGAATTGCGTGGTGATCGCCAGGCGGGCGTCGGTTTCGCGCTGGAACGCGTTCTTCCAGCGCAGCGCCGCCATGGCATTGGCATCGCCCGCCGCGTCGATGTCGCGGCAGCCCTCGGGATGGCCGGCGACATGCAGGTCGGTGAAGCCGTGCGCGTCGAAAAGGCCGGTCGCCAGCAGCTGCGTCGAGTCGGAATAGGCGCCGCGCGGCGTCGAGATGCCCCCGGCGAGGACCAGCGCCCGGCGCACGCCGACATCGGCATAGGCGGCGATCATCCGGGCGAGGGTGGCCCGGTCGGCGATGCCGCGGGCGGGAAAATGCGGCGTGACGGCGAAACCTTCTTCGACCAGCCGGCGGGCGGTCGCCAACATGTCGGAGAAATCGGTGCCGTCGATATGGGCGACATAGACCCGCGTCCCGGCGGGCAGCAGGGCGCGGAAATCCTCGACCTTCGCCGCCGTGCGCGGCATCACCTCGATCGAGAAATCCTCGAGCAGGCTGGCGGCCCCGGCGCTGGGCGCGGCGGTGGGCTTGCGGATGAAGTCGAGGATACGCGCCAAGGTTCGCTCCCGAGGGTCAGGTTTCCGGCGGTTTCGCGGCCCAGCCGTCGTTTTCGATCAGGGCCTTGATCGCGTCCGGACTAAACGCCGCTTCCAGTCTCGCCGCTTCGCCGGATGCGACATCCGCCGCTTCGCCTTCGACATGGTAGGGCTCCGCCTTGCGCCATTCGGCGAGGTAGGCGTCGGCGTCGCGGGCCCCCACCTTCATCGCGCATCGATCGATGGCCTGTTCGAACCTTTCGGGCAACTGGACCTTGGTCGCGCGCCGGCCGGATCCGACGATGACCTGGGCGGGAATGTCGCGCCAATAGACGATGGTGACCGGCGGCATCGCATTCCCCCTCGGATGGTTAACCGGCTCCGCAGTTAGGCGTTGCCGGAAGGGCTTTCCAGCGGTATGTTGGCGGCTGCGAACTTCATTGTCGGTATGGACCGGTGCACATGACCCAGGAGTCAAAGGCTCTCCCGAGCCTGTCCTTCGAATTTTTTCCCCCGCATTCCCCCGAGGCCAGCCTGCGGCTGTGGCGTTCTGTCGAGCGTCTGGCGCCGCTGGCGCCGCGCTTCGTCTCCGTCACCTATGGCGCCGGCGGCACGACGCGCGACCGGACCAACGCGGCGATCCAGACCATCGTCGAGCGGGCGCGGCTGAACGTCGCCGGGCACCTGACCTGCGTCGGCGCCACCCGGGACGAGACGCTGGAGGTGGCGCGGGGCTTCGCGCGGCTCGGCGTGCGGCGGATCGTGGCGCTGCGCGGCGATCCGCCCAAGGGCCAGACTCAATTCACCCCGCATCCCGAAGGCTTCGGCTCGGCGGCGGAGCTGGTGACAGCGCTGCGCAAGATCGGCGATTTCGAGATCTCGGTCGCCGCCTATCCCGAGAAGCATCCCGAAGCGGCCAGCCTCGGCGCCGATATCGACAATCTCAAGCGCAAGCTCGACGCCGGCGCCAGCAACGCGCTGACCCAGTTCTTCTTCGACAACGAGGATTTCCTGCGGTTCCGCGACGCCACCGCCGCCGCCGGCATCACCGCGCCGATCTATCCCGGCATCCTGCCAGTCGAGAATTTCGCCAAGATGGTCAATTTCGCCGGCCGTTGCCAGGCGCGGGTGCCGGACTGGATGCACACCGCCTTTGGCCGCGCCGAAACGGCGGAGGACGCCTATCAGCTGTCGGTGGCGCTCGCCTGCGACCAGATCGACGCGCTGATCGACGAGGGCGTGGAACATCTGCATCTCTATACGCTGAACAATCCCGATCTCACCTTCGACGTCTGCCGGACGCTCGGCTATGTCGCGGCGCCGCTCGCCGCCGCCGCGGATGGTTTCGGCGCCGCCTGACGGGCGGGCTTTCTTTACATTCCATCAACCATTTGGCGGGGGTTCCGAATGTGAACCCCCGCCTTTTTTCGGGCATTTGGCAGGCGCCAGGCCATTTTCGAGGCATTTCTTGCCTTGAGCGGGCGCGTCATGTAACGTTCAAACAAACCTGCGGAACTCTCCGCAAGATATGAATTGGCTGTTGCATGGCGCAGGACTTGACAGAGTCCGCGCAGGGAAACGTCGCGCCGGTGTCCCGGCGCCAAAACTACAAGCCTGCGCGGGCTGAACCGGAACTTTACGCGGCGCTCGATCTGGGCACCAACAGTTGCCGCATGCTGATCGCTACCCCGGACGCGGGGCATTTCCGCGTGGTGGACGCCTTTGCCAAATCGGTGCGGCTTGGCTCGGGGCTGGAGCGCACCGGCCATCTTTCCCGGGGCTCCATTTCCCGCACCTTGTCGGCGCTCGAAATCTGCGCCGAGAAGCTCCGGCGGTACAACGTCGGCAATGCCCGGCTGGTGGCGACCGAGGCGTGCCGGCGGGCGCGCAACGGCAATCATTTCCTCGCGATGGTGGCGCGCGAGACCGGCCTGCGGCTCGAGGTGATCCGGCCGGAGGAGGAGGCGCGGCTCGCCGTCATTTCCTGCGCGCCACTCGTCTCGGCCGAGGCGAGCCAGGTGCTCGTCTTCGATATCGGCGGCGGCTCGACCGAACTGGTCTGGATCGACCTTTCCGACGTCGCGCCGGAGGACCGGGCGAAGGCGATCGTCAATCTCCGTGTCAATGGCGAGGGAGGCGAGGCGCGGGGCGCGCGCATCGTCGATTTCATTTCCGTGCCGCTCGGCGTCGCGACGCTGCACGAACGCTATGCCGACGTCGACAGCGACACCGCCCGCTTCGCGCTGATGTCCTGGTATTTCGAGGAGCAGATCGTCGGATTCAAACCCTATCTTCAGGTGCTGTCCGACCGGCAGACCGGGTTCCAGATGATCGGCACCTCGGGCACCGTCACCACCGTCGGCGCGGCGCATCTGGGGCTGAAGCGCTATGATCGGCGCAAGGTGGACGGCATGCATCTGACCTCGGCGGCGATTGACGCGGTGATCGGCCGCTTCCTGCGCCTCGGGCCGGAGGGGCGGCGCAACGACATCGGCCTCGGGCGCGACCGGTCCGAGCTCATCATGTCGGGCGCGGCGATCCTGCAGACCCTGCTGCGGATCTGGCCGACGGAATCGATGCGCGTCGCCGACCGCGGCCTGCGCGAGGGCATGCTCTTTGCCATGATGAGCGCCAAGGGCGTCTTCTCGACCGGCGTCCGGATGGAGTGACCCCCGCTTGACCGCGCGGCGGCCGCGGCCGAAGAGGGGGGCGGGCGCGGCGCGGGGAACGGCATGAGCGGCGAGAAGAACAAGGGCCCGGGCGGCGGCAAGTCCGGGCGAGGGCGGCGGGACCTGACCATCCGCGTCAAGACGGCGAAGGGGCGCAAGCTGTCCTCGACGCTGTGGCTCAAGCGCCAGCTGAACGATCCTTACGTGCAGAGCGCCCGGGCCGAGGGCTATCGCGGGCGCGCCGCCTACAAGATCGTCGAGATCGACGACAAGTTCGGCTTCCTGAAGCCCGGCGCGCGGGTGGTCGATCTCGGCCACGCGCCCGGCGGTTGGAGCCAGGTGGCGGTCGCGCGGGTCAATGCGCTGGGCGAGCGGCGCGGCAAGCCGATTGGGCGCGTGCTCGGCATCGACCTGCAGGAAGTCGAGGCCATCCCGGGCGCCGATCTGCATGTGCTCGATTTCCTGAGCGAGGGCGCCGACGCGCTGCTGCGCGACTGGCTCGGCGGCAAGGCGGACGTGGTGATGTCGGACATGGCGGCGGCCTCGTCCGGCCATCCGCCCACCGATCATCTGCGGATCACCGCGCTGGTCGAAGCGGCGATCGACCTCGCCGAGGAGGTGCTGGAACCCGGCGGCACCTTCGTCGCCAAGGTGCTCGGCGGCGGCGCCGACCCGTCGCTGGTGGCGCGGCTGAACCGGATCTTCGCCAAGGTCCAGCATGTGAAGCCCCCGGCGAGCCGCAGCGATTCCTCGGAGAAATTCATCGTCGCCACCGGCTTTCGCGGCGCGCCGGCCTGATCCCGCCTCTCTGTTGCGCCGCGGCGAAGTGAGGTAACCTCGCCGCGCACGGGGGCCGAGGGGAATCAGATGTCAGCGACGACGGCGGAGAGCGGGGATTCGTCCGTCGCGGTCGCCGCCCCCGGCCTCGCCTATCAGGCGGAGGTCGACGGGCTGCGCGCCGTGGCGGTGATCCCGGTCGTGCTGTTCCACGCGGGTTTCGCCGGATTTTCCGCCGGCTATCTCGGCGTCGATGTGTTCTTCGTCATTTCCGGCTATCTCATCACCTCGCTGGTGCTGCGCGATGTCGCGGCGGGGCGGTTCTCGATCCTCGGCTTTTACGAGCGGCGGGCGCGGCGCATCCTGCCGGCGCTGTTCTTCGTCGCCCTCTGCGCGATTCCACTGGCGCTGCTCCTGATGTTTCCCTGGCAGATCGCCGATTTCGGCGCGAGCCTGTCGGCGACGATGGGCTTTTACGCCAACCAGTATTTCCTCTCGACGCTCGACTATTTCCGCGAGGGCTCGGACCATGCGCCGCTCCTGCATATGTGGAGCCTGGCGGTGGAGGAGCAGTACTACCTGCTGGTCCCGCCGGCTTTGTGGCTGGCCTGGATGGCGGGGGCGCGGCGGCGGACGCTGATCGCACTGGCGCTGGCGGCGAGCCTGCTCAGCCTCGTCGGCGCCGCGCTGATCGTTACGCGGTGGCAGCAGACCGCCTTCTACATCTTTCCCACGCGCGCCTTCGAACTCGGCATCGGTTCGTTGCTCGCGCTGTTCCTGCTCGACCGTCCGCGGCCCCGGGGGCCGTGGAACGGTCCGCTGGCGCTGCTCGGGCTGGCCATGGTCGTCGGGCCAATGCTGGCCTTGCCGTCTTGGGCCGTGCTGCCCTCCTGGCCGACGCTGGTTCC
>JBGAJI010000137.1:0-6944 GCA_044225035.1 Amaricoccus sp.
GACCTTGGCGAAACGTTTCGCCCGGCCGACGATGGTCACATGCCCCTCGGCGCCGATCCGCACGATGTCGCCGGTATCATACCAGCCGTCATCCAGCGGCGTGACGCCGCCGCCGTCTCCGGCCGTCAGATAGCCGAGCATCACGTTCGGTCCGCGTACCAGCAGCCGCTGGCCATCCACCCCGGCCACCGGCACCAGCCGATGCTCGATCCCGGGCAGCAGCCGGCCAACGGTGCCGGGCCGCTGATCGTCCAGATCGTTCAGCGCCAGAACCGGTCCGGTCTCGGTCGCGCCATAACCTTCGAGGATCGTCGCGCCGAACTGTTCGGACCAAAGCGCCCGCGTCGTCGCCTTCACCGGCTCGGCCCCGGCGACGACGGCGCGCAGGGTGGCGAAATGCTCGGCCGTCGCCCGCCGGCCCCAGCCGGCCAGGAAGGTGTCCGTACCGAAGAGGATGGTCGCCCCGAGCTTCCGCGCCAGTTCCGGGATGACGCGGTAATGCAGCGGCGAGGGATGCAGCCCGGTGCGGATGCCGGTCACCAGCGGCAGGACGATTCCCGCCGTCAGGCCGAAGCTGTGAAAGAGCGGCAGCGCGGAGACCGCGCGGTCGCTCGGCCCGATCGGCGCCCGCGCCCGCAGCTGCGCGACATTGGCGAGGAAATTGCCGTGGGTCAGCACCACGCCCTTCGGCGCACCCTCGGTGCCGGAGGTGAAGAGCACCGCGGCCTCGGTCCCCGGGCCGACGTCGCGCGGCGCCGCGCGCGCGGCGAGAAACCCACGCGCCTTGTCGAGAAAACCGGCCGAAGCCTTCAGATCCTCGGTCCAGAGCATGTCGGCGCCCGCCGCGCGCGCCGCCGCGACCAGATCGCCGAGGCCGCCCTTCTCGACGAAGGCGCGGCTGGAAAGGATGGTTCCGCAACCGGCGGTGCGCAGGGCCGACAGAACCGGCCCCACACCCACCGTCGGATTGAGCATCGCCGGCACGCGGCCCGCGCGCCAGAAGGCGAGCAGCACCGCGATCGCCGCCGGCGCGGCGGGCAGCAGCAAGCCCACCCGCTCCCCCGCCTTGAAGCGCGACCGAAGCGCGCGTTCGAGCACCGCCGCCGCCAGGGTGAGCTGGCCATAGGTCAGAGAGCCGCCCTCGATATCCTCGAACGCGACCGTCGCCGCGCCATGCTCGCGGCGGGCGGACAAGATCGCCGCGGGCAGCGAACGGAACCGGGACAGCGATTCGAAGCGGGCTTCTTCGGACTCGGGTCGCATCCGGCGCACGCCCCTGAAGAACGCGGAGACAGGAAAGCGGGCCCGGCCGGCAAGCCGGCGGGCCCGATCGAGATCAGGAGAAGAACTGCGCGCCGTTGGCCGAGATGGTCGAGCCGGTGATGAAGCCGGCGTCGTCGCTGGCGAGGAACACCACGATCCGTGCGATCTCGGAGGGCTCGCCAAGGCGGCCGACCGGGATCTGCGGGATGATCCGCTCGTTCAGCACCTTCTCGTCGATCGCCTTGACCATTTCGGTGGCGATATAGCCCGGCGCGATCACGTTGACGGTGATGCCGCCGCGCGCGCCTTCCTGGGCCAGCGCCCGGGTGAAGCCGATGTCGCCGGCCTTGGCCGCCGAATAGTTGGCCTGACCCGACTGGCCCTTCTGACCGTTGACCGAGGAGATATTGATGATCCGGCCGAATTTGCGGTCGCGCATGCCGCCCCAGACTGGGTGGGTCATGTTGAAGACGCCGGAAAGGTTGGTGTCGATGACTTCCTTCCACTGCTGCGGCGTCATCTTGTGGAACATCGAGTCGCGGGTGATGCCGGCGTTGTTGACCAGCACCTCGACCGGGCCGAGGTCCGCTTCGACCTGGGCGATGCCGGCCTTGCAGGCATCATATTCGGCGACGGACCATTTGTAGGTCTTGATGCCGGTTTCCTCGGTGAACTTCTTCGCCGCTTCGTCATTGCCGGCGTAGTTGGCGGCGACGGTATAGCCCGCCTCCTTCAGCGCCAGCGAAATCGCCGCGCCGATGCCGCGCGAACCGCCCGTGACCAGTGCCACACGTCCCATGTCGTTTCCCCTTTTGGTCTTTGCATTGCCGGTAAAGTCCCGCCGCGCCCTCGGGGCCGCGGCCTCGCAGGCGCCTCCTGGACGAGGCGCCTGAAGCTGTCGTCGCGCGGCGCGTTACGGCCGCTCGACGCAGAGCGCGACGCCCATGCCGCCGCCGATGCAGAGCGTGGCGAGGCCCTTCTTGGCGTCGCGGCGCTTCATCTCGTAGAGCAGGGTATTGAGCACGCGGCAGCCGGAGGCGCCGATCGGATGGCCGATGGCGATCGCGCCGCCGTTCACGTTCACGATCGCCGGATCCCAGCCCATGTCCTTGTTGACCGCGAGCGCCTGCGCGGCGAAGGCCTCGTTCGCTTCGATCAGATCGAGATCCTCGACCTTCCAGCCGGCCTTGGCCAGCGCCTTGCGGCTGGCGTAGATCGGGCCGACGCCCATGATCTTGGGATCGACCCCGGCGGTCGCATAGGCGGCGATCCGGGCCAGCGGCGCGATCCCGCGCTTCTCGGCGTTCTCGGCGGTCATCAGCAACACGGCGGCGGCGCCGTCGTTCAGGCCGCTCGCATTGCCGGCGGTCACCGTGCCGTCCTTGGAGAAGGCCGGGCGCAGCTTCTGCATCGCCTCGATCGTCGCGCCGTGGCGGATATACTCGTCCTTGTCGACAACGACGTCGCCCTTCCGGGTCTTGACCGTGTAGCCGATGATCTCCTCGTCGAACTTGCCGGCTTTCTGCGCCGCCTCGGCCTTGTTCTGGCTGCCCACGGCGAATTCATCCTGCATCTCGCGGGTGATCTGCCACTCCTTGGCCACGTTCTCGGCGGTCGTGCCCATGTGATAATTGTTGAAGGCGTCCCAGAGCCCGTCCTTGATCATCGTGTCGGTGAAGCTCATGTCGCCCATCTTCTGCCCCGGGCGAAGGTTCGCCGCGTGCGGGCTGAGGCTCATGCTTTCCTGGCCACCGGCGACCACCACCTCGGCGTCACCGAGCATGATATGCTGCGCGCCGAGCGCCACCGCGCGCAGGCCCGAGCCGCAGACCTGGTTGAGGCCCCAGGCGGCGCTCTCGATGGGCAGGCCCGCCTTGATATGGGCCTGGCGCGCGGGGTTCTGGCCCTGCGCCGCCGTCAGCACCTGACCGAGGATGGTTTCGGAGACATCCGCCGCGGCGACGCCCGCCCGTTCGAGCACACCCTTGATAACGGCCGCGCCAAGATCATGCGCCGGCGTCGTGGCGAAGCTGCCGCTGAAGCTACCAACGGCGGTGCGTCCGGCCGATGCGATAACGATATTGGTCATGCCATTCCTCCAAAACGTGGACCGCGGTATGGATCCCGTTCCCCTCGCCTGGGACGAGGCGCGAAATTTTGTTACGACTCGTCAGTCCCCGACATGTTTCCTCGCATACCTCGCCCGCCGGCTCAACGGGCATGAGTGGCGAGAAACTCGGCCACCGGCCGCCACACCCGGTCCATCGCACCGCTGCCCGCGACCATCCCGACATGGCCGGCCGCCGGACGGAAGAGGCGCGCGCCCGGGATGAGCTCGGCGAGCGGCTCGGCAAGGGCCGGCGGCGCGATCGTGTCGTTGCGCCCGCAGACGACCAGGGCCGGCGCGGTGATGAGCCGGGGATCGACCCGGTCGCCAAGCAACCGCCAGCGGCCGGCCGCCGTGTCATTGCATAGCTGCCAGCCGATCAGCAGGTCCTTCGCCGCGCCGATCGGCATCGGCACCCCATCGGCGAGCCAGTCCTCGAGTGCCACGAAATGCATCGCCTCGGCCCCCGCCGGGTCGAGCCGCGCCAGCTTCTGGAACTTGACCGCCGCCTGCAGCGGATTGACCGCCGCGAACAGCGCCTGGAACAGCGATACCGGCGCCGCGCCGAAGATGTCGCCGAGGCCGGTCAGCATCTTCTCGGTCTTCGCGGCGCCCTGGGCGCGGAAGATGGCGCGAAAGCCGCCGGCGATGCCCTCGGTCGAGGCGAAGTCCCAGGGCGCGCCGATGGTCACGAGGCTCGCGATGCCGTCGGGTCGGCGCGCGCCGAGGCCGGTGGCGAGCGTGCCGCCCATGCAATAGCCCACGACCGAAATCCGTCGGCCGGTCAGCGCCCGCACATGATCGAACGCGGCGAGGAGCCGCTCGCCATAGGATTGGAGATCGAACCCCGCCTCCAGCGACCCCGGCGCTCCCCAGTCGAGCAGCAAGGGCCGCGCGCCGCGCGCGGCCAGCCAGCGCAGGATCGACCTGCCGGGCTCGAGATCGAGGACATAGGCGCGGTTGATCAGGCTCGGCACCACCAGCACGGGATGGCCGTCCGGATCGGCGGCCTCCGGCGCCGCCCCATAGTCGAGCAGGCGCGAGCAACCGAGGCCGAGAAGGGTTGGCGGATCGACCACCGCGCGGCGGTAGGGATGGCACTGCCAGATCTCGATGCCGCGGATCATGGCCGTGAGCCGCGCCGCGATCTCGGCGGCGACCTCCATCTGGTCGAGGTCGGGCCCGAGCGCGGCGGCGGCGCGTCGCCTCTCGGAGGACCAGGGAAAACTCGGCGAGTCCGCCCGGGGCGCGGCGAGCAGCGCCTGGCCATAGGCGGACAGCGCGCCGGCGAGGTGAAAGGACAGCGGGCTTGGTTCGCCGATCCGATGCGCCGCCGGCGCCAGCGCCGCGGGGACCGCCGCGGCCTCGGCGATCACCGCGCGAACCAGGGCGCGGAAATCCCCTTGCCGTGCGCCGCCGTGTCGCCGACATGCCGCGCCCACAGATCGAGATCGCCCGCCGCGCGCACGCGTTCCGGGCCCGGCGCGGCGCCCCCCGCGGCGGCGTTGTCCGGGCGCTCCACCGGCTCCGGCGCGTCGGCGGCCACCATTTCGTCCGGTCCAGTGCTGACTTCGTTCACGCGCGATCCGCCTCCCAGCGAGCGTTTTCGCAACTGCGATATTTGCTTTGCTGCATGCCGCGCCGGCTATAAGCTAAGCGTCCCCGAAGCGCACATTCACTAGGAGACATGCGCGTGACTGAAAAGCAGGAAAACGCGGGCGAGCCGATCATCATCAAGAAATACGCGAATCGGCGGCTCTACAACACGGCAAAATCCAGCTACGTCACGCTTGACCACCTGGCCCAGATGGTGCGGGAGGGGCAGGACTTTCTGGTCAACGACGCCAAGACGGGCGAGGACATCACCCGCGCCGTGCTGGCCCAGATCATCTTCGAGGAGGAGGCCAAGGGGCCGACCATGCTGCCCGCGAACTTCCTGCGCCAGCTGATCCGCCTCTATGGCGACACGCTGCAGGGCTTCGTTCCCGGCTATCTCGACGCCTCGATGGAGACCTTCTCCCGCAACCAGGAGGCGATGCGCGAACAGGTGCACAAGGCGTTCGAGGCCAATCCGGCGCTGGCGAATTTCGAGGCGCTGGCGCGGACCAACATGGAATGGTTCGAGAATGCGATGCGCATGTTCGCGCCCTTCGCGACCGGCATGGCGCCGATCGCCGGCGGCAAGGGCTCGCGCAAGGACGTCGAGCTCGAAGAGCTGAAGGAACAGCTGGCCGTGATGCAGGCCCAACTCGCCAAGCTCGTCAAGGACAACTGAGGCGGGCGCGCGTCCGGCCGGGCGCCGGCCGCCGCCCCGCCATCGTTTCCATACCGTCTCCACGAGAGCGGCGCGGCGACCATTCCCAACAATTCCAGCCACAAATTTGCGTGGGCCGGTCCATGGCCTGTTGAATCGAGGCCGGGCCTATCCGATATTATCGGGACGAAGCCTTGGGCATGTCCCGGGGCATTCTGGCTGACACGGAGGGATCCATGGCCGAATACGAGACTATCCGTCGGACGGGCGCCGGCGTAGGAACCGCGCGGATCGACGAAGGTCTGCGGTCGCACATGAACCGTGTCTACGGCCTGATGGCCGTTGCCATGGTCATCACGGGTCTCGTCGCCTGGATCGTCGGCATGGACTTTGCCCGCGCCTCCGCCGGCCAGCCGACGAACCTCATCCCCGTGGGTGTGCTGCAGGCGATGTTCACCTCGCCGCTGAAGTGGGTGATCATGTTCGCGCCGCTCGGCTTCGTCTTCGCGATCTCGGCGGGCATGAACCGCATGAGCCAGGGCACGCTGCAGCTCTTGTTCTGGGCCTTCTCCGCGGTGATGGGCCTGTCGATCTCCTGGATCTTCGCGGTCTTCACCGGCGCCTCGATCGCCCAGACCTTCTTCGTGACCGCGATCGCCTTCGCGGGCCTCAGCCTCTATGGCTACACGACCAAGAAGGACCTGTCCGGGATGGGCACGTTCCTCTTCATGGGCCTGATCGGCCTGATCGTGGCGTCGCTGGTCAATATCTTCCTGCAATCCTCGGCGTTGCAGTTCGCCGTCTCGGTGATCGGCGTGCTGATCTTCGCCGGCCTGACCGCCTATGACACGCAGACGATCAAGAACCAGTACCTGCAGCTCCGCGCCGCCGAGGGCGACGAATACCTCGGCAAGGCGGCGATCATGGGCGCGCTGAGCCTCTATCTGAACTTCATCAACATGTTCATGTTCCTGCTGCAACTGTTCGGCAACCGGAACTGACGAGACGATCCAAGCGACGCTCGGGGGCCGGTGGAAACACCGGCCCTTTTCGTTTTCGGCCCTCTTGGTTTTTCAGGCGAGAAATTTCGGATAGTCCGAGACGAGCAGATGCAGCGGATCCTCGTCCTCCTCGATCTCGGCGAAGCGGCCGATCGGTTCGGCGAAGATATTGTCGGTCAGGTCGTTGTTGACGGTCGAGACCTCGCCGATCAGCACGTCGCCGCCCTCGCCCCAGAAGGCATGCCAGTTGCCCGGCATCAGCGTCACGCTCTCGCCCGGATTGAGGCGCAACACGTCGCCCGCCTTCTGCCGGCGCAGC
>JBGAJI010000138.1:0-6895 GCA_044225035.1 Amaricoccus sp.
GCCGATCCGGGGAATGGTGCCCATCAGGTAGCGGGTCTGGGTGCGCAGAACCGGCCGGTTCCGCGACACCGTTTCCTCGCGCATCACCACATAGACGCCGCTGGCGATGATGACGAGCGAGCCGATCGCGGTGCTCCAGTCCGGCGTCTCGCCGAAGAAGATCGCGCCATAGACCACCGCCCACAGCATCTGGGAATATTGCATCGGCGCCACCACGATCGCGCTGGCGCTGCGGTAGGCGGCGATATGGAACAGCGCCGCGACGAAGGCGAAGACCGCGATCAGGCCGAGGCCGCCGAGATGGAGCGCCGGCATCGGCCGGTAGACGAAGGGCATGGCGCAGGCCATCAGCACGAAATTCGCCATCATCGGATAGAGCAGCAGCACCGCGCTCCGCTCCGCCGCGCCGACCTTGCGGATGATCACCGCCGCGAAGGCCGAACAGACCGCCGCGACCAGCGCCGCGAGATGCCCCGCCCCCAGATCGGCCGCGCCGGGCCGGAGCACGATCAGCACGCCGATCATCCCCACCGCCACGGCGACCGAGCGCCGCCAGCCGACCGTCTCGCCGAGCATCGGGATCGCGAGCAGGGTGATGAGCAGCGGCGCGGCGAAGATGATCGCATAGGTCTGGGCCATCGGCAGCACCGAGAAGGCGTAGAAGGCGCTGGTCGTGGTGACGACGCTCGCCGCCGTGCGCAGCAGCACCCACCAGGGATGCCGCGGCCGGAGGTTGCCGTCGATCCGGTCGGTCATCAGCATGACCGTTACCACCGGAAACCCGAGGAGCGTGCTGAAGAACACGATCTGGAACGGCGAATAGTCGGCGCCGAGGAACTTCACCACCACGTCGTGGGTGGAATAGATGGCAAAGGCGGTCAGGGCGAGCAGCGCGCCCCGCGCATTGGCCGGACTGGTGCCCCGCGCCATGGCACGCGCCTCAGGCCACGCTTCGCTCCAGCGCCGCGACGATGGCGTCGCCCATCTCGGAGGTGCTGACCGCCGTGCCCCGCGGTCCGACGAGATCGGCGGTGCGCACGCCATCGGCCAGAACGCTCTCGACCGCCGCCTCCAGCCGGTCCGCCGCCGCGCCCGCGTCGAAGGAATAGCGCAGCGCCATGGCGAAGGAGAGGATGCAGGCGATCGGATTGGCCTTGCCCTGACCGGCGATGTCGGGGGCCGAGCCATGCACCGGCTCGTAAAGCGCCTTGCGGCGCCCGGTCTTCGGATCCGGCGCGCCGAGCGAGGCGGAGGGCAGCATGCCGAGCGAGCCGGTCAGCATCGCGGCGACGTCGGACAACATGTCGCCGAAGAGATTGTCGGTGACGATGACGTCGAACTGCTTCGGCGCGCGGACGAGCTGCATCCCGCCGGCGTCGGCGAGCATGTGAGTGAGCTCGACGTCGGGGAAGCGCGCATGGGTCGCGGTGACCACCTCGTTCCAGAGGACACCCGACTTCATCACATTGCGCTTTTCCATCGAGCAGACGCGGCGGTCGCGCACCCGCGCCATCTCGAAGGCGACGGCCGAGATGCGCTCGATCTCGAACGTGTCATAGACTTGGGTGTCGATCGCCCGCTTCTGGCCGTTGCCGAGGTCGGTGATGGTCTTCGGCTCGCCGAAGTAAACGCCGCCGGTCAGCTCGCGGACGATGAGGATATCGAGCCCCTCGACCAGCTCGCGCTTCAGCGAGGAAAAGTCGGCCAGCGCGTCGAAGCATTTGGCGGGGCGGAGGTTCGCGAAGAGTTCCAGATCCTTGCGCAGGCGCAGGAGGCCGGCTTCGGGGCGCACCTCGTAGGGCACCTTGTCCCATTTCGGGCCGCCGACGGCGGCGAGCAGCACGGCGTCCGCCGCCCGCGCCCGCTCCATCGCCGCGTCGCTGATCGCGGCTCCGTGCGCGTCATAGGCGCAACCGCCGACCAGTTCCTCCTCGACATCGAAGGGCAGGCCGTTGCGCCCGTGCCAGTCGATGACCTTGCGCACCTCGGCCATCACCTCGGGGCCGATCCCGTCGCCGGGCAGGATGAGCAATGTCGGATTGGCCATGATGCGAAACGTCCCCCGATGTCCTGTTTGGCCTTCCGCTACCGCCGCCGGCCCACAGGGTCAAGGTTCGCGCTACTCCGGATCGGGGGCGGCGATGTCGATCCAGACCAGGCGATGCGCCGGGCCGGCGGCCACCGCCTCGGCCAGCGGGGCGCCGGGCGCCGGCCAGAAGACGCCGGAACCGATGAGCTCGAGATCGCGCGACGGCAACGCGTAATCGGTGCGAAGATTGCCCGGCCCAGCCCAGGCGGCGGTGTCGAGCTCTGGCGCGCCGCGCTGGCCGGGGGTCGCGGCCATCTCGCCACCCGCGCTTTCCGGCTGGGGATCGCGCAGGCGGGGATGTGCCAGCAGGCGGCGCAGCGCGTCGCCGAGGCCGGCGCCATCGACCGGATCGGAGTTGAGATTGCCGAGCACCACCAGCGGCCCGGGACCGGCCGGCGCCACGCGGCCCTGATCGTCGCGGAGCGGCTCGCCATCGAGGTAATCGGCCCAAAGCGCGATTTCCGCGTCGTTGCGCAGCGCGTTCACCCGCCCCACCCCATAGAGTGGCGGCGTCGGATTGGCCGCGAGCAGGCGCAGCCGCGCCCCGCCGGGCAGGATCACCGGCACCTCCCAATGCGAACGCGAGGAGAGGGGGGCGACCGCCAGATCCGCCGGCCCCGACGGGACGCCGCCCGGACGCCCGCCCCAGGGCAGCGCGCGAAAGGTCCGCGCCGCCTCGGCGTCGATCGGATAGCGCGACAGGATCGCCATGCCGCCGTCGCCCGGAAACTTGCCCCAGCCGAGCGCGTCGTCCCAGCCCATGGTCTGGCCGTCGCCGTCGAGATCGAGCCCGGCCTGTACGCCCGCGTTCACCGGCGCGTCGAACCAATAGGGATAGTCGATCCCCTTCGCCCCGGCGCCGAGCAGATGGCGGAACGCCGCCAGCGCCTCGCCCCGCAGGTCGTGGTCGAACTGGTTGAGGAAAAGCACGTCGGGCCGCGCCGCCTGGATCACCGCGATCACCGCGGCCACCTCCGGCTCCGGCTCGCCTCGCAGGTCGTGGAGCAGCAGGCCGGGGCCGTCCCGACTGAGGCCGACATCGTAGGTCGCGACCCGCAGCCGCTCCCCCGCCGCCGCGCCGAGCGGCGCGAGCAGCGCGCCCGCGACGAGAAGGAGGGTCCGAGCGATCATGACGCCCCGACCGTCGCAGCCCGGCGTTAAGCCCCGGTTAACCCTCGGTCGCCGCCGGCCGGATCGCGCGACCCGCTCCGAAAGCCCTTGCATCCCGAAAGCGCGGCGCCTATATCGCTCCCATCAGCGGCGGATTGGTCCTCGGGCCGATCCTCCACCGGGTGTTGCAACGGGCCGCGCGCCCGTTTTTTTGTGCCCGAAGTGCCGCCTGAACGCCGACCCCGAACGCCGAACCCACCCGCCTGTCCACGGAGCCTGATCTTGGTCGACCTCGTCGCCAAAGCCGCCATTGATCGCCGCCTCGCGGCCATCGTCACCCCGACCATCGAGGGCCTGGGGTTCGAGCTGGTGCGCATCCGGCTGATGAGCGGCAAGCGCGCGATCCTGCAGATCATGGCCGAGCGGCCGGAGGGCGGGATCGAGGTGGATGATTGCGCGAAGATAAGCCGCTCGGTCTCCGCCGTTCTCGATGTCGAGGATCCGATCTCGGGCGAATATGTGCTGGAGGTTTCCAGCCCGGGCATCGACCGGCCGCTGACCCGGCTGAAGGATTTCGAGCGCTACGACGGCTATGAGGTCAAGCTCGAGACCTCGGAACTGATCGACGGCCGCCGCCGCTTCAAGGGCGTGCTGCGCGGCGTCGAGGGGCGCGAGGTGCTGGTCGAGATCCCCGAAGGCACGATCGGGCTCGATTTCGACTGGCTGACCGACGCGAAGCTGGTGCTGACCGACGAGCTGATCGCCGAGAGCCTGGCGGCCCGCAAGGCGCAGGGCTTCGACGAGGAATTCGACGAAAGCGCCTTCGACGAGATCGAGGCGGACGACGCGGACCCCGCCAATGACGAAACCGGCGACGAAACCATAACTTCGGACGAGAACGAGGAAAAACGATGAGTGTCACCTCCGCCAATCGGCTCGAACTGCTGCAGATCGCCGACGCGGTCGCGCGGGAGAAGATGATCGACCCCGGGCTGGTCATCGAAGCCATGGAGGACAGCCTCGGCAAGGCCGCGCGCTCGCGCTACGGCGCCGAATACGACATCCGCGCGCGGATCGACCGCAAGTCGGGCGAGCTGTTCATGACGCGCTACCGGCACGTCGTCGAGGAGGTGGAGAACCATTTCACCGAGCTGACGCTGAAGGACGCCCGCGCGATCAAGCCGGACGCCCAGCTCGACGACTATCTGACCGATTCGCTGCCGCCGATGGATTTTGGCCGGATCGCCGCGCAGTCGGCGAAGCAGGTCATCATGCAGAAGGTCCGCGAGGCCGAGCGCGAGCGGCAGTTCGCGGAATTCAAGGATCGCGTGGGCGAGATCATCAACGGCGTGGTCAAGCGCACCGAATACGGCAATGTGATCGTCGATGTCGGCCGGGGCGAGGCGATCCTGCGCCGCGACCAGCTGATCCAGCGCGAGGCCTTCCGCAATGGCGACCGGGTGCGCGCGCTGATCCGCGACGTCCGGCTGGAGACCCGCGGGCCGCAGATCTTCCTCAGCCGCACCGCGCCGGAATTCCTGGCCGAGCTCTTCAAGATGGAAGTGCCCGAGATCTACGACGGCATCATCGAGATCAAGGCGGTGGCCCGCGATCCCGGTTCCCGCGCGAAGATGGGCGTCATCTCCTACGACAGCTCGATCGATCCCGTCGGCGCCTGCGTCGGCATGCGCGGCAGCCGCGTGCAGGCGGTGGTAACCGAGCTTCAGGGTGAGAAGATCGACATCATTCCCTGGAACCAGGATCCGGCGACGTTCCTCGTCAACGCGCTGCAGCCGGCCGAGGTCAGCAAGGTGGTGTTCGACGAGGACAGCGAGCGCATCGAGGTCGTGGTCCCGGACGAGCAGCTGAGCCTCGCCATCGGCCGCCGCGGCCAGAACGTGCGGCTGGCCAGCCAGCTGACCGGCTTTGACATCGACATCCTGACCGAGGCGCAGGAGAGCGAGCGGCGGCAGGCCGAGTTCGCCGAGCGGACGCAGCTCTTCATGGACACGATGAACGTGGACGAGATGGTCGCCCAGCTGCTGGTCGCCGAGGGCTTCGCGACGCTGGAAGAGGTGGCCTATGTCGATCTCGACGAGCTGGTCAGCATCGACGGTTTCGACGAAGGCACCGCCGAGGAATTGCAGGCCCGCGCCCGCGAGAGCCTCGACGAGATCAATGCCAAGGCGATCGAGCATGCCAAGGAGCTCGGCGTCGAGCAGAGCCTGTTCGATTTCGAGGGCCTGTCGCCGCAGATGATCGAGGCGCTGGCCGAGGACGGAATCAAGACGCTGGAGGATTTCGCCACCTGCGCCGACTGGGAACTTGCCGGCGGCTATACCACGGTCGATGGCAAGCGGGTGAAGGACACCGGCCTCCTGGAGAAGTTAGACATGAGCCTCGAGGAGGCGCAGACGCTCATCATGAACGCGCGCGTTCAGCTCGGCTGGGTCGACGCGGCGGATCTGGTGACCGAGGCGCCCGCCGAGGAAGAAGGCGCGGGCGAGGAGGCCTGAGACCGGAGGTGGCGCGCGGAGGCAGGGTGAAGACGCGGGACGAGCCCGAACGGCGCTGTGTCGCCACCCGCGAGAGCCAGCCGCGGACCGGACTGATCCGATTCGTCGTCGGGCCGGAGGGCGAGATCACGCCCGACCTCGCCGGCCGCCTGCCCGGGCGGGGCATCTGGGTCAGCGCCGATGCGACGGCCCTGCGCCAGGCGGCGGCGAAGAACCTGTTCGCGCGGGCCGCGAAACAGAGCGTCCGGGTGCCGGCCGATCTGTTCGAACGGGTCGAATCGGCGCTCGCCCGGCGTCTCGTCGACCTCGTCGCGCTCGCGCGGAAGGCGGGCGAGGCGGTGACGGGATTCGAGAAGACCAAGGCGGCGCTGGTCGGTGGCCAGGCGACGCTTCTTCTGCAGGCGGCGGACGGCTCGGCGCGGGAACGCGCGGAACTTCGGCCGCCCCCGGGTGAAAACACCCTTGTTTCGTGCCTTTTCGGGCACGAATTGGGTTTGGCATTCGGCCGGGATAATGTGATACACGCAGCCGTGCTGGCGGGCGGCCTGAGCGGGCGGATAAGGGACGATGCGCTGCGGCTGAGCGGACTCAGGGCAGGCGTGGGGACCACAGGTGGCGAAACCGGCCCGGAACGGGTGCCGGCGGCTTCCGGCGTGGAGGCGGGCACCGGATTGAATGCCGGGAACGGTAGGGCGGGGGAAGGCTCCCGCGAGAAAGGCTAGATCGGATGACGAATACCAAGGACAGCGACGGCAAGGGCAAGACTCTCGGGGTGCGGGGCGGCTCGGGGACCGAGACGAGCCACGTGCGCCAGAGCTTCAGCCATGGCCGGACCAAGTCGGTCACGGTCGAGCACAAACGCAAGCGCGTGGTGGTCCCGAAGCCCGGAACCGGTTCGGCCACCGCTGCCAATCCGCGCGGCGCCGCCGCGCAGAACCTCTCGGACGCCGAGTTCGAGCGGCGCCTGAAGGCTGTCGAGGCCGCCAAGGCGCAGGAAGCGCAGCGCGCCCAGCGTGAGCGCGAGGCCTCCGCCGCGCGCGAGGCCGAGCTGAACCGTCTCCGCGCCGAGAAGGACGCGGCCGAGCGCGCCCAGCGCGAACGCGAGATCCACGAGCAGCGCGCCGCCGCGCTGGCCGAGGCCCAGGCCGCCGAGGCGGCGAAATCCGCCGAGGCCGCCGCC
>JBGAJI010000139.1:0-6889 GCA_044225035.1 Amaricoccus sp.
GATGACCAGCAGCGCGTCGATCAGCGGCGCCATCGCCTTGACCGCCTCCTGCCGGTTGGTCGTGGCATAGCAGATGTCCTCGCGCCGGGGCCCGACGATGTTCGGAAAGCGCGCGCGCAGCGCCGCGACGGCGCTGCCGCCGCTCTGGGCGGCCTTGGCGATCGATGCCAATCCGGCGCGCACCTGCCTCTGGCTCGCCTTCGGCTACGCGCTGCTGCAGGCGATCGACATCGTGTTCCAGCGGCTGGGCGTGGCGCCCGCCTACTGGCTCGGCCTGCGCCTGCCGCTGACCTCCGGCGTCATGACCTGCCTTCTCATCGGCGCGCTGCATGGCTGAGATCTTCGTTTATACCGACGGCGCCTGTTCGGGAAATCCCGGCCCCGGCGGCTGGGGCGCCGTGCTCGTCGCCCGCGAGGGCGAGCGGGTGGTGAAGGAGCGGCTGCTCTCGGGCGGCGAGGCGCTGACCACCAACAACCGCATGGAGCTGATGGCCGCGATCGCCGCGCTCGAGGCGCTGGCGCGGCCCACCGAGCTGACGGTCGTCACCGACAGCAACTACCTGCGCGACGGCGTGACCAAGTGGATCCACGGCTGGAAGCGCAATGGCTGGCGCACCGCCGACAAGAAGCCGGTGAAGAACGAGGACCTCTGGCGCCGCCTCGACGCCGCCGCCGGGCGCCATGGCCTGACCTGGGACTGGGTCAAGGGCCATGCCGGCCATCCCGAGAACGAACGCGCCGACGAACTCGCCCGCGCCGGCATGGCGCCGTTCAAGACACCGCGGGCGGCTAAACCCGGCGCCTGAGGGGATCAGACACCTCCGCGGTCACAAGCGCGTGGGGTGGCGCCGGAAAGCGGTTTCACGGGCGGTCGGGATTGCGAGATCCGGAGAGGCGCGACAAAGATTCGGTGGAAGGAACGTACGGCCCTCCGAACGTGGAAGGATGAGGCGGAGAGCGGCGCCGTCGCCGCGCCGCTGACGACGATGCCCGCCGCCCGCGGAGGCCGCGCCGGTGACGCGCCGGGCACGCTCGGGACGGTGGAGAAATCGGTGCTGGCGACCGGCTTGCCGAAGCCGACCGATCTCGTCGCGGTCGGCGCGCAGGTGTCCGGGCGGATCAGCCGGCTGGCCGTCGTGCTCGGCAAGGTGCCGCTGATCGGCCGGATGCCGGCGCGAATCGTCGGCGTGGTCAATCCGCGCGAGGAGTTTGGCGGCGACCAGCGCCTGAATGTCCATCTGCTCTGCGCGACGGCGCGGCCGCGCCTGCTCGGCGCCACGATCTTGCGCGGCGCAGCGGATCGCGGACAGCGCCGACATGGTAGCCACCGAGCGCGATAGGGCAATGTCCAACCAGACGGAATCGTCTGGTGGTTATGACACCGCGCAATTTCAAGATTCTGGAGCGGACGGCCTGGCGCAGCCGGGACGGGCGCCGCTCCGGGGCTTGCTCAAACGAAAAACCCGGAGCCTCGCGGCTCCGGGTTTCGGTTCAGTCCGATCCGTTGGGGATCAGATGGCGACGGCGAGCACGTCGGCCTCGACATGCTCGGCATACTGGCCGAAGTTCGCGTTGAACATCGCCATCAGCTTCTTCGCCTGCGCGTCATAGGCGGCGGCATCAGCCCAGGTTCCGCGCGGGTCGAGCAGCGCGGCATCGACGCCTTCGAGTTCCACCGGCACCTCGAAGCCGAAATTCTCGTCCAGGCGGAAGGTCGCGCCATTGAGGCTGCCGTTGAGGGCGGCGGTCAGCAGGGCGCGGGTCGCGGCGATCGGCATCCGCTTGCCCGTGCCATAGGCGCCGCCGGTCCAGCCGGTGTTGACCAGCCAGCAGGAGGCCCCGACCTCGGCGATGCGGTCGCGCAGCAGCGCGCCATAAACCTCCGGCCGGCGCGGCATGAAGGGCGCGCCGAAGCAGGTCGAGAAGGTCGGCTGCGGCTCGGTCACGCCACGCTCGGTTCCGGCGACCTTGGAGGTAAAGCCGGACAGGAAGTGGTACATCGCCTGCGCCGGGGTCAGCCGCGCGATCGGCGGCAGCACGCCGAACGCGTCGCAGGTCAGCATGACGATGTTCTTCGGCTGGCCGCCACGCGCCGTGGCGCTGGCATTCGAGATCGCCTCGAGCGGATAGGCGCAGCGGGTGTTCGCCGTCAGGCTGTCGTCGTTGAAGTCGAGCGCGCGGGTCCGCAGGTCATAGACCATGTTCTCGACGACGGTCGCGAAGCGCGAGGTCGTGGCGAAGATCTCCGGCTCCGCCTCGGCCGAGAGGTTGATGGTCTTGGCGTAGCAGCCACCTTCGAAATTGAAGGTGCCGGTGTCCGACCAGCCATGCTCGTCATCGCCGATCAGTATCCGGGCGGGGTCGGCGGAGAGGGTGGTCTTGCCGGTGCCGCTGAGCCCGAAGAACACCGCGACGTCGTCCTCGTCGCCCTTGGCGTGGTTCGCCGAGCAGTGCATCGGCATCACGCCCTTCTCGGGCAGCAGGTAGTTCAGGATCGAGAAGACGGATTTCTTGTTCTCGCCGGCATAGGCGGTGCCGCCGATCAGCACCAGCCGCTGCTCGAACGAGATGGCGATCACCGTCTCCGAACGGCAGCCGTGCCGCGCAGGATCCGCCTTGAAGGTCGGGCAGTTCAGAATGGTGAATTCCGGCAGGAAGGTCGCCAGCTCTTCCTCCGCCGGACGGCGCAGCAGGTGGCGGATGAAGAGGCCGTGCCAGGCAAGCTCGGTGATCACCCGGACATTGAGACGATAGTCGGGGTCGGCGCCGGCGTAGAGATCCTGTACGAAAAGCTCTCCGCCCTGGATGTGGGCGCGCATGTCAGCCAGCAGTACCTCGAAATGCTCGGGCGCCATTGGCGTATTGTTTTCCCACCAGACCGAACCTTCGACGGAAGGCTCGCGGACGACGAACTTGTCCTTGGGCGAGCGGCCGGTGTGCTTGCCGGTGCTGACGAGCAACGCGCCGCCCTGGCCGATGTCGCCTTCGCCGCGCTGGATCGCCGCCTGGACAAGCGCGGGCTCCAGGAGATTGTAATGCACATGCGCGACGCCGGGAAATCCGGTCTCCGCCAGAGTTGTGCCGGCCCCGGTTTTCGCCATCGACTTGAACGCCATCGTCATATGCGGAAGTTCCCCCAGAAACATGGCCGTGGCGCGCCATGCGCCGGCCCTAGAACCTTCAAAAAAGGGCGCGACGCGTTCGCAAGCGCAACATGCCACCCTGCGCCACTGTATAGCACGGAAGATCGCGGTCTGCCCGCCTCGATATCCTTAATGGGATTCCGGTGGCGAGAAAGCGCCGTAAGATTGTTTCATGATGTTGAAATCGGTGTTCGCTTGCTTTCGCTTTGGCCGGAAAGAACATGCTGCGCCGCGTCATGCGCCGGACGCTCGGCGTGAGTCGCGTGATGGAAACGTTGACGATGCACGGCTCCGCCGTCGCGGTCAAAGGCAGGGGGCTGCTGATTCTGGGGCGATCGGGCGCGGGCAAGTCCGCGCTCGCCCTGCGCCTCGTCGCGCTTGGGGCGGCGCTGGTCGCCGACGATCAGGTGACGCTGACCCGTCGGGGCGAGGCGTTGATCGCCAGCGCGCCGGCGGCCCTGGCGGGAATGGCCGAGGCGCGGGGCGTCGGCCTGCTGCGCCTGGCGCATGTTCCGGAGGCGGTCGTCAGGCTGGCCGTCGATCTCGATTTCGCACCTGCGGCACGAATGCCACAGCTGCGAGCATTACGACATCTTGAAGTGGGGGTTGAGTTGATTTTCGGTCGCGACCTGCCAAATCTTGATCCAACGTTGATGTTTTTGTTGCAGAACGGCAAACGGGTTCCGGCGTGACTCATGGAACTCGCCAGTGTTCGAAAGCAGGGACTTAGGTGACCGACGCAGTCCGCCCAAGGGAAGCTGCCAAAAATTCGGCGCATGACATCGTCATCATGACGGGGCCGGCCGGCGCCGGACGCTCCACGGCCATTCGCGCGCTGGAGGATCTCGGGTTCGAGGCCATTGACAATCTTCCGCTTTCCTTCCTGCCGCGGCTCTTCGCGGGACCGCCGCTGACGCGGCCGGTCGTGGTGGGCGTCGATGCCCGAAACCGGGAGTTTGCCATCGACCGGCTGACCACCACGCTCGAGGAAATCGCGGCGCTGGTCGGCCGGGCGCCCACGGTCGTCTATCTCGATTGCGACGCCGAAACGCTGATCCGGCGCTACAGCGAGACCCGCCGGCGCCATCCGTTGAGCCCGCGGGAGACGCCGCAAGTCGGCATCGATCGCGAGATTTCGCTCTTGGCGCCGCTGCGCGCGCGGGCGGATGTGCTGATCGAGACCGGCGGGCTGACGCCCCACGACCTTCGGGCCGAGATGGAACGGCTGTTCGGGCCGGAGGACGGTACCGAGTCGCTGGCGATCTCGCTTCAGTCCTTTTCCTACAAGCGCGGCACGCCGCGCGGCGTCGATATGGTGATCGACGTGCGGTTTCTGCGTAATCCGCACTGGGACGACGATTTGCGCCCCCTTGATGGCCGCGACCCCCGGGTCGCGGCCTTCGTCGCCGCGGACCCGGGCTACGGCCCGTTCTATGCGCGGCTCATCGACCTCCTGCGGTTCCTGCTGCCCGCCTATCGGGCCGAGGGAAAGAGTTACTTCGGGCTTGGATTGGGCTGCACAGGCGGGAAGCACCGCTCCGTCGTGCTGGTCGAGGCGCTGGCGAAAACGCTTGCGGATGATGGTTGGCGGGTGTCTATTCGGCATAGGGACCTCGAGCGTACGCTGACTGGCGGCGCTTTGGGTCTGGGGATGGGTGTAGCGTGATCGGAATAGTAATCGTCGCCCATGGCGGCCTCGCCGGCGAGTATCTCGCCGCGATGGAGCACATCGTGGGCAAACATCCTGGCACCGTGGCGGTATCGATCGGTCCCGAGGATGATTGTACCAGCAAACAGGCCGAGATCGAGGCCGCGGCCGAGTCCGTGGACGCGGGCCATGGCGTGGTGGTGGTGACCGACATGTTCGGCTCGACACCCTCCAATCNNCTACGGCGCGAACCTCCCCCTTCTCGTCAAGCTGGCCAAGGCCCGACGCATGTCGCTGGGCGACGCCTGCGCCTCGGCGCTGAACGCCGGGCGCAAATACATCAATTCCGTCGATGGCTTCGGGCCGGACAGGACGCCGATCGCGCTCTGACGCCGCTCGCAAAACGGGGACGGAATGCGGTTCACCCTCTTCATCGTGAATGACAAGGGGCTGCATGCGCGCGCCTCTGCCAAATTCGTCGAGACCGTCGAACGGTTCGACGCCAGCGCCCGGGTCAGCCGGGACGGAATGGACGTCTCGGGCGACAGCATCATGGGGCTGATGATGCTCGCCGCCGCCAAGGGCACGTCGATCGACATCCGCGTGGAAGGGCCGGAGGCCGAGCCGCTGGCCGCCGCGCTGCGCGAGCTGGTCGGCGGCCGGTTCGGCGAATCGAGCTGAGGGCCGCGCTTGCCCCGGCTGGATCCGGCGGCTAGATCCGGCGCATGGCCGACACCGAACCCGAGGCGCGCAAGCCCTATCACCACGGAAACCTGCGCCAGGCCCTGGTCGAGGCGAGCCTCGCGCTGATCGAGGAGAAGGGGCCGCTCGGCTTCACCCTGGCCGAGGCGGCGCGGGCCGCCGGCGTCAGCCCGGCGGCGCCCTATCGGCATTTCCGCAACCGCGAGGACCTGATCGAAGAGGTGGCGCGCCAGGGGTTCGTCATCTTCGGCGAGCAGCTGGAGCGCGCCTTCGACGAGGGCCGGCCCTCGCCCCTGTCCTCCTTCTCGGCGGCGGGGCGGGCCTATCTGACCTTCGCCCGGACCAATCCCGGCCATTACGACGCGATGTTCGGGGCGCGGATTTCGATCGCCGCCAATCCCGATCTCGCGCTCGCCGCCTCGCGGGCCATGTCGGTGCTGGTGCGGGCGGCGGCCAACCTGTCGGAACAGCTGCCGGCGGATCGGCGGCCACCGGCGACCATGGTGGCGAATCATATCTGGGCGCTGAGCCATGGCGTGGTCGAGCTCTTCGCCCGCGGCCAGCCCGGCTCGCGCGCCCCGTTTTCCGCCGACGAGATGCTGGAGAGCGGCACCGGCATCTACCTGCGCGGGCTCGGCCTCATCCCGCGTTGAAGGCCGATCCCGAGTTTCTGCCGATCCGAATTTTTGCCCATCCGAATTTTTGAACGCGCCTCTTGACGGACGCGGGCGGATTTTCCATCTATGTTAATGTTAATCACATTAACATGGGAGCGATTGATGCACACAGCCACTGAATGGTCCCCGCCGGACGGGCAATGGCCGCGGCGGATTCGCGGTTTCCTCGAGCGGTCCCGCGACTGGCTCGACGAGCGTGGGCGGGCTGCCTGGATCATCGCAATGGTCGCTGGCTTCATCCTTTTCTGGCCGATCGGCCTCGCCTTTCTCTTCTACATGATCTGGAGCAAACGCATGCGCTGCAATTCCTGGGGCCGCCGTGGTCAGGCCCGTCACCGCGACTTCGGCCGCACCGGCAACACCGCCTTCGACAGCTATCGCGAAGAAACGCTGAAGCGCCTCGAGGAGGAGCGGGCGGCCTTCACCAGCTTCCTCGATCAGCTGCGCGCCGCGAAGGATCAGGCGGAGTTCGACCAGTTCATGGCGAGCCGCTCGCAGGTGGCGACGCCCGCCGATCCGGCGGCGTAAGCCCCGTCACCGGCCGACCAGCATCCGACGCAGCACCGCGTCGCGCGCGCCGAAATGATGCCAAAGCGCCGCGGCGGCGTGGATGACGAGCAGGGCCGCCAGCAGGATCGCCGCCGCCGTGTGAACCTCACCGGCGGCGGTTTCAACCGCGGCGTTCCCCGGCACCCAGGGATCGGGCATCGGGAAGAGGC
>JBGAJI010000140.1:0-6862 GCA_044225035.1 Amaricoccus sp.
GCGCGGATCGAGCGCGCGAAGCGCCGCCAGCGCTTCGCCGCGCCACGCCGCGACAGGGACGGCGAGAACCAGCGCGGTGCTGCAGAGCCCAAGCGCCGCGCCTCGCAGTGGATGTACGGCCCGGCCGATGAGCCGCGCCGCCACGGCGACCGCTGCGAAGGCGAAGGAGGCCGTGATCAACGCCGCCGCGCCGATCGGATCGATGTCCGCCCCGTCACCCCGCGGAGGGCCGCAGAGCAATGCGATGCCGATCGCCGCGAGCAGTAACGCGGCGATCACTCCGGGCCGCGGCGCCCGGCGCGTCCAGACCGCTTCGCCGATCGTCACGATAAGCGGCGGCACGCAGACGGTGACGGCGACTGTGATCGTGACCCCCACATGCGCGAAAGCCAGAAATAGCGTGGTCTGGAACACCGCCCCGGCCACCCCGAACGCCGCGAGCGCGCGGAACGGCAGGGACTGCCCAGGCCGTGGCATTCCGCGGTGTTGGGCAAGGGCGAGAAGTATTGCGCCGCCGATGGTGGTTCGGATGAGCCCGACCACGGCCGGGTCGACGCCGGCGGCCCCGGGAGTCAACCTTTGCGCCACGCCGACCGTACCCCACAAGGCGGCGGCGAGACAAACAAGGCCAATGCCACCCAACGGGGCTGCCACGGAAACGCGGGAATCGCTGCCGACCAAGATCAAGGCCTTTCCAGAAGAAAGGATTCCCTTAAATGCCTGCGTCGAACCAAATCCTATTGCGATCAGTCTATCCGAAAATAACGATAATTAGTAGATGGCTATTTTCGCCATCGTCAAAAATCCAAAAAAGCGAACGGCCAGCCTCGCGAAGGGCCGGCCGTTCAAAGGGTCGCAGGAGATCAGTGCCCGAGGATCTGGCTCAGGAACAGCTTGGTGCGCTCGTTTTGCGGGTTGTTGAAGAACTCCTTCGGCGAGTTCTGCTCGACGATCTGGCCCTGGTCCATGAAGATCACCCGGTTCGCCACGGCCTGGGCGAAGCCCATCTCGTGGGTGACGCAGAGCATCGTCATCCCCTCCTCGGCGAGCTCGATCATGGTGTCGAGCACCTCCTTGATCATCTCGGGGTCGAGCGCCGAGGTCGGCTCGTCGAAGAGCATGATCTTCGGCCGCATGCACAGGCTGCGCGCGATCGCCACGCGCTGCTGCTGGCCGCCGGAGAGCTGGCCGGGATATTTGTTCGCCTGCTCGGGGATGCGGACCTTGCGCAGGAAATGCATCGCCGTTTCCTCCGCCTCCTTCTTCGGGGTCTTGCGGACCCAGATCGGGGCGAGGGTGCAGTTCTCGAGAATGGTCAGGTGCGGGAAGAGATTGAAATGCTGGAACACCATCCCGACCTCGGAGCGCACCTTGTCGATGTTCTTGAGATCAGAGGTGAGTTCCACGCCGTCGACGACGATCTTGCCCTTCTGGTGCTCCTCCAGCCGGTTGATGCAGCGGATCAGCGTCGACTTGCCGGAGCCGGACGGGCCGGCGATGACGATGCGCTCGCCGCGCATCACGGTCAGGTTCACGTCGCGCAGCACATGGAACTGGCCGTACCATTTGTTCATGCCGACGATCTCGACCGCCACCTGGTCGGAAACCTTCAGTTTCGACGTGTCCACCGGCTCGAGTTCGTCAGCGGCCATTACTTCGGTCATGTCAGCGCCTCCTCAGCGGTGATCGGTGCGGAGCTTGCGCTCGAGATACTGGGAATATTTCGACATGCCGAAGCAGCAGATGAAGAACATCAGCGCGACGAAGCCATAGAGCTCCCAGATGATGCCCTGCCAGTTCTGGTCGGCGCGGATGGAGCCGGTCAGGGCGATCGGATCCAGGAGGCCGATGATCGCCACCAGCGTCGTGTCCTTGAACAGGCCGATGAAGTTGTTGACGATGCCCGGGATCGAAATCTTCAGCGCCTGCGGCATGATGATCAGCCGCATGGCCTTCCAGTAGTCGAGGCCAAGCGCGTCCGCCGCCTCGTACTGGCCGCGCGGCAGGGCGGCGAGACCGCCCCGGATCGTCTCGGCCATATAGGCGGCCGAGAACAGGGTGACCATGATGATGACGCGCAGCACGATGTCGAAATTGGTGCCCGGCGGCATGAAGATATTGAGCAGGAACGAGGCGACGAGCAGCAGGGTGATCAGCGGCACGCCGCGGATGAACTCGATGAAGCCGACGCAGAGCGCCTTGACCAGCATCATGTCCGACCGCCGCCCCAGGGCCAGCACGACGCCGAGCGGCAGCGAAAACGAGATGCCGGTGACGCCGATGATCAGCGACAGCATGAAGCCGCCGAGGCTCTTGGAACCGACCGGCGTCAGCGACAGGAAATCGCCCGCCGCG
The DNA here is from genome assembly GCA_044225035.1 of Amaricoccus sp. Lineage (GTDB taxonomy): Bacteria > Pseudomonadota > Alphaproteobacteria > Rhodobacterales > Rhodobacteraceae > Amaricoccus. Next base: position 2,356 of record JBGAJI010000140.1, read on the forward strand.
CGGCTGAGCGGCCCGGCGGCATAGCCCCACCAGATCAGCGCCGCCAGCGCGGCGACCAGCGGCGCGATGGCGCGACCGGAGAGCGGGCGGTAGACGAGATAGCCGACGAGGAAGCCGGCGTAGATCGCGATCGGCAGGAGGAGCGAGCCGCCCCAGATCAGCCAGAAGGCGATGCCGGGGAAGGCGACCGAGAACCAGAGCAGCTTGCGCGGCACGGCGGTGAACAGGATCGGCGCGAGGGCGAGCAGCATCAGGACGAAGGCGAGCGTCGGCCGCCAGTAGAGCGGCTTTGGATAGAAGCCGAACAGGAACTGCTGCCAGCGTTCGCGGATGACGGCGAAGCAGGCGCCGGTCGCCCCCTCGCCCCAGGTCGCGGTAATGATCTGGCGGCATTCGCTGAGCGACGAGGCGTTCCAGACCGAATGGGCGAACCAGGGCCAGAGGTGGGTGAGCAGCGTGTAGACGATATAGGCCGCGACCAGTGTCAGGATCGCGTTCAGCCAGCTCGAGAACAGGTTCTCGCGCAGCCAGCGGATCAGGCCGACCTGGCTGGCCGGCGCGTCTTCCGGCGCGAGCATGGTCTGGCGGACATAGAAGGTATCGGCCATCTCAACGCTCCTTCAGGGAGACACGGGAGTTGTAGAAATTCATCCCCGAGGAGATCGCGAGGCAGATGATGAGATAGAACCCCATCAGCAACAGCATGCATTCGAGCTCGCGGCCCGTCTGGTTCATGGTGATGCCGCCGAGCGTCGCGCGCACGTCCATGTAGCCGACGGCGATGGCGAGCGAGGAGTTCTTGGTCAGGTTCAGATATTGCGAGATCAGCGGCGGGATGATGACCCGCAGCGCCTGCGGCAGGACGACGAGGCTCATGATCCGGCCGGGACGCAGGCCGAGCGCGCCCGCCGCCTCGCCCTGGCCGCGGGAGACGGAATTGATGCCGGCGCGCACGTTTTCTGCGATGAACGAGCCGGTATAGAGCGACAGCGCCAGCCACAGGGCGATGAACGCCTTGTCGACGAAGCCGCCGCCCTGGAAATTGAACCGTTGCAGCACCGGGAAATCGAGGGTGATCGAACCGCCCATGACGAAATCGACGAGGATCGCCGGCAGGAAGAAGATGGCCAGCTTGATCCAGAAGGTGGGCAGGATCTGCCCCGTCGCCTCCTGCCGGGCGCGGGCGTAGCGGCCGAACATCGCAATGGCGATGAGCGAGCCGAGGAAGGTCAGCGCCACCACCTGCCAGCCGGGGCCGAAGACCGGCCAGGGCATGAAGACGCCGCGGTTGGTGACGGCCAGCGAATCCCAGAGCCACATGGACGCGGTGGCATTCTCGCCGCGGAAGGCGGCCGGCGCCGGCGCGATCTCGGTCAGCACCGCCATGATGGCGATGATCCAGAGCAGGACCGGCACGTTGCGGAAGCTCTCGACATAGACCGAGGCGAGGCGGGCGACGAGCCAGTTGTTCGAAAGGCGCAGCACGCCCATGAAGACGCCGATGATCGTCGCGGCGAGGCATCCGAAAAACGCGATCAGCAGCGTGTTGAGGATGCCGACCAGCGCGGCCCGGGCATGGGTGCTGTCGTTGGTATAGGGGATCAGCGCCTGGTTGATGTCGTAGCCGGCGCGGGTCCCGAGAAAGCTGAAGTCGAAGGTCTTTCCAAGCGCGGCGAGGTTCTGGATCGTGTTGTTGACCAGCCAGGCGGCGCCGAGCATGAAACAGAGCAGAGCGATGGCCTGGATCGTCAGGGAGCGGTAGCGCGTGTCATAGAGCAGCATGCTCAGGCGAAACCGGTCGTTGGTCGGCACATCCAGGCTGGTCATCGTCTCAGGGCCTCCTTCACGCGGGTCCTTCCGGTTGTCGTCGTTTCCCGCGTTCCACCGCGAAAAATGGAGACGCCGGGCGCGGGGCCCGGCGTCTGGATCGATTACCGGAACGGCGGCGCGTACTGCAGGCCACCCTCGTACCACTGGGCATTCAGGCCGCGGGCGATGTTGCTCGCCGTGCCCTCGCCGATATTCGCCGCGAAGATCTCGCCATAATTGCCGTTGGCGGCGATGGCGCGCTTGGCCCAATCCTTGTCGAGGCCGATCAGCTTGCCGAGATCGCCTTCCACTCCGAGCAGGCGCTTCACTTCCGGGTTCTCCGACGTCGAGGCCATCTCTTCGATATTGTCCTTGGTCACGCCGTATTCCTCGGCGGCGACCAGGGCGTAGAAGGTCCAGCGGACGATGTCGCCCCACTGGTTGTCACCATGACGGACGACGGGACCGAGCGGCTCCTTCGAGATGATCTCGGGCAGGATGATATAGTCGTCCGGCGCCGAATAGGCGGCGCGGGCGGCGGCGAGGCCGGAGGCGTCGGTGGTATAGGCGTCGCAGGCGCCGGCCTGGAACTGCTGGCTCGCCTCGGCCTCGGTCTGGATCGGCACCGGCTGATAGGTCATGCCGCTCGCCTTGAAGAAGTCGGCGAGATTGAGCTCGGTCGTGGTGCCGGTCTGGATGCAGACGGTGGCGCCGTCGAGATCCTTGGCCGAGGTGACGCCGAGCTCCTTCTTCACCATGAAGCCCTGGCCATCATAATAGTTCACGGCGACGAAATCGAGCTTGAGGTCGGTGTCGCGGGTAAAGGTCCAGGTCGAGTTGCGCACCAGAACGTCGATCTCGCCCGAGGCGAGCGCGGTGAACCGCGTTTCGCCGGTGGTCGGAATGAACTCGATCTTGTCCTGGTCGCCGAGAACGGCGGCGGCGAGCGCGCGGCAGACCGAGGTGTCGAAGCCCTTCCAGTAACCGTTCGCGTCCGGCGCGGCGAAACCGGCGAGGCCCGTGTTGGTGCCGCATTTCAGCGTTCCGCGCGCCTTGACGTCGTCGAGTGTCGCGGCCGACGCGGCGCCGGCGCCGAGAAGCAGCGCGAGCGCGGTCCCGAGGATCTGAGTGTTTCGCATGTTGCCCTTTGTTTGCTGAAGCCCCCCCGACGTCGCCGGGACATCGGTCACCGACCGCTCCCCTGAGGCAGCGGCTCATGCGAAAGTTTCAACTTCGGATTGGAAAGGTCAAGGAAAAGGCATCGGCCGCCGCGGATCAACCGGATTTTGCTCGAATTTTGATCGTCAGAGCGAGCAAATGCCCGCGCCGGGCGTCGTCTCGTATCACTCGATCGATTCGCCGCGGCGCAGCAACCGGAGCAGCGTTTCGGCTTGCGCGAAGGCGAGCGATTTCACCGCCGCCGTCGCCTCGGCCTCGTCGTCGGCGCCCCAGAAATCGGCCTGCCAGAGCTCGTCGAGCCGCGACAGCCCCCAGGCGGCCGCCGCGTCGATCGCCCCGCGCGAAACCGCGAGGCCGAGAACGAGCGAGCCCGAAAGGGTCACGAGATCATGCAGCGCGGTCAGTTCCAGCGCGTCGTGGCGCGCGACCTCGCGGCGCAGCGCGGCGAGGCTGGCCGCGGCTTGCGGCCGGTGCATGACGCCAGCGACGACGGTCAGCGGGGCGTCGAGCGTCGCCGCCGCCCAGGCCAGCCAGGGATCCCAGGCGGCGCTCTGCCGGCGGCGAAGCTCCTCGGGCTCCTCCGCGCGGTAGCAGAGCAGGTCGGATTCGCCGTAGGCCGCGATGGCGTCGATCACCGCCTCGCGTTCGCGGACGACGCGGTCGAGCGCGGTGTTGGCGGCGCGGGTGAAAGGCATGCGCTCCGGCGCGATCCGGTCGGTCACCGCGTCCCATTCCGCGGCGATGGCCCGCGCCAGGGCGGCGGAGGGCACGACCAGCTCCAGCTTCGCCGGGGTGCGCAACGGACGATTGTCGAGCAGAACGGCATGGCCGGCCGGCGTCTCGGCGACGCTGACCTCTGTCCAGACCCGTCCGCGCGGCGCCCAGCTCATGCCCGCGCGCCCAGTTCAGCCAGCGCGGCGTCGAGTTCGGCGAAATCCTCGATCACCCGGTCGGCCCCGGCGGCCGCCAGACGCTGGCGTGGGTGATAGCCCCAAGCGACGCCGATGGTGGCAAAGCCCGCCGCCTTGCCCATTGCCATGTCGAATTCGGTGTCGCCCACCATCACCGCCTGGGCCGGACCCAGCCCGGTCTCGCTCAGCGCCCGATGCAGCATCGCGGGGTGCGGCTTCGACGGATGGCCGTCCGCGGTCTGCAGCGTGACGAAATAGCCGCCGAGATCGTGCATGGCGAGCACGTGGTCGAGGCCGCGCCGCGCCTTGCCCGTGGCGATGCCGAGCAGAAGCCCGGGATCGGCGGCGAGCCGGTCGAGCGCGGCCCGGGCGCCGGGATAGAGCGGTGCCAGCTCCTCGCCCGCCTCGCGCCGGTCGACGAAGCTCTCGCGATAGTGGTCGGCGAGCCGCATGGTCTCGGTCACCGGCAGATGCGGCGCCAGCGCGCTCATCGCCTCGGGCAGCGACAGGCCGACGATGGCGAGGATCTCGGCGCGGTCCGGCATCGGATGGCCGGCTTGACCGAAGGCATGGGCCATGGCCGCCAGGATCAGGTGCTGGCTGTCGAT
>JBGAJI010000015.1:0-16055 GCA_044225035.1 Amaricoccus sp.
CGCTTCGCCCGCTCGTGAACCGCCCATTTGTGCGATCCGAGGCGGGCGAGCCTGTCGGTGACGGCGGCGAACTTCATGTCGGGCTCCCTTCCGGTGCGAGATCGAGGTCGAGCAGCGCCGCGACGGCCCGAAGGCCGATCTCGGCGATTTCGGCCGGCTCGAACGCCTCGGGCAGCAGCCCGCCTTCGAGCCAGAGGCCGTCGAGCACCGCCGTCGCGGCGATGCCGTGCCGACGCAGCGTCGCGGCGTCCGGCGGCCGGCCGGCATGGGCCAGCGCGGCGCCGATCAGCGCGTCGAGCTGGTCGCGGAACCCGAGGTAGTTGGCGGTGTGGATCGCCCGCAGCCGCGGCGCCCGGCTGAGCGCGCCGACAAATCCGGCCCAGGCGGCGAGCAGCGCCGGATCGGTCGCCTGCGCGCCGAGCACCGCCCGCACGAAGGCGCCGAGCCGCCGTCGCGGATCCTCGCCCGCGGCGGCCAGCGCGGCGGCCCCATCCGCGTTCAGCCGATCCATCAGCGCCTGATAGGCCGCCTCGACGAGATGGTCCTTGGAGGGGAAATAATGGCGAATGAGCCCCTGAGTCACGCCGGCGCGCAGCGCGATGGCCCGCACCGTCGCGGCCCGCGGCCCACCCTCGCCGACACAGTCGAGCGTCGCGGCGATCAGCGCCGCGCGGCGGACCTCCTCGCCCTCGTTGCGGAACGGCTTGCGCGGCGCGGCCTCTTTCGGATTTTCGGCCGACGGCCCCTGATCCTCAGCGACGAGATCGGGCGACATGATACTCCACGCACCGATGAAACACTCAACGTGACCAAATTATACGTTTGCACAATTTCTGGCAATCACACGTGTCGCGCCTGTCTCATGGCGGTCTCAACCGTGGCGTGAAAGTCGCAGTTTGCGATCTTCCCCGCCCCGATCTTGCCGCGGGGCACGTGCCGGAACACATGATCCCCGGTGCCCTTGGACGGAGTTCGCCATGAGACCGGTTCTTCTCCTCACCCTCGCCGCGATCGGCGCGGTTCCGGCGAGCGAGGTTTTGGCGCAGGCAAAGGAGCGTTGCTACGGCATCGCCCGGGCCGGTGCCAACGACGGCATCGGCGACGCCGCGACGCCGGGCGGTTCGACGGTGAATTTCCAGGGCGACGCCTGGGTTCTCGTCCCGCGCGGCACCTGCCTGACCACGCCCCTGCCAGTCCAGCCCGACGGCACGCCCCGCCGCGGCGCGCTGCGACCGCTGGAGCGCGACCTGCCCTAATCGACGCGGGTCAGCGTCCCGAAGCCGTTGTCGGCGAGCGACTCGACGGTGACGGCGGTCGCCTCGCCGTCCGGGCCGAGGGTGAAGGCGACGGTGCTCGGCATGTCGGGCATTTCGGGACTTGGATAGGTGAGGAACGTGTCCCGGTCGAAATGGGTGAGCGGGTAGCGCGTCTTGCCGTCCGGTCCCAGGGCCAAGGTCAACACGCCCTCCTCCGCCGTGACGATCCCCTCGCCGATATAGTCATTGGCGTAGGTGCCGATATAATCCGTCGACGGCCGCGCCAGCGTCGCCGGTTCCGGCCGGTGGCTGAAGGTTTCCTTCGCCGCGGCGATCGCCGGACCGAACAGGCTGGCATAGAGCGCGTTCCAGGGTTCGAAATAGTCGCGGGCGACCGCTCCGTCGAAGGCGAGATCGAAGAAGCTGTCGGCCAGGGCCTCCGGCGCGCCGGTCGGGAAGGCGTTGGTCAGCACCACGATTCCAAGGCCAGACTCCGGCTAGAGCGCGACGAGAGTCCGCGCGCCGTTGCTGAAGGCGCCGGCATGGCCCCATTTCACACCGCGCGGCGTATATTCGACCGCCCAGCCAAGCGCGTAGAACGACGGATTTCCGTGGATCGGATCGGCGCCGCGCGCCATTACCGGCTCATGCGTTTCGCCGATCGCCGCCGCCGGGATCAGCTCCGCCCCGTCATAAACCCCGCGGCCGAGTTCCAGCCGCATCCATTCCGCCAGGTCGCGCGCGCTCGAACTCGCGCCGCCGGCCGGCGCCTGCGCGTCCGCGTCGCGCTTGACGAGCGCGGTCCAGGCGTCGCCGATCCGCACATGCAGCTTCGCCGCGTTGGCACGGCCCTCGAAATCGGCGTAGCGGAAGCTGGTCGCGCCCATGCCGAGCGGTTGGAACAGGAACCGGTCGGCGGCGGTCTCCCAGTCGAGGCCGCTCGGCCGCGTCGCCGCCAGCGCGCCCATGGTGATCCCGGCGTTGCTGTAGGCATAGCCGGCGCGGAAGGACGAGGTGGGGGCGATCAGGGCCAGCCGATGCATGATCGTCTCGCGGTCGAAGCCGATATCCTCCAGATCGTTGCCCGCGCCGCCGGGCAGGCCGCTGCGATGGGCGAAGAGGTCCCGCACCGTGACCTGCTGGTTCGGATAGGCATCATGGAACCGGTAGTCCGGCGCGAGGTCGGCCACCCGGTCGTCCCAGCCGACCAGCCCCTTGCCGACCATCGCCGCGACCACCGTCGAGGATATCGGCTTGGAAAAGGACGCGAGCTGAAACACGGTATCAGCGTCCACCATCTCGGGCCGGCCCATCTCGCGCAGGCCGAAGCCCTTGAGATAGACGACCTTGTCGTCATGGACGACCGCGATGGAAAGGCCCGGCACCGCGCCGTCGGCGACCGCCTTCGCCGCCATCGCCTCGAGCTCGACCAGCGCGGGCGCGAGCCGTTCCGCCTCGATCGGCCTCTCCGCGGCCGCGGCGAACCGCGCGAAAAGCACAGGTACCAGCAGCGCGACGGCGGCCCCGCGTTTCAGTCCCCTCATGCGTCTCTCCCGTGTGACCGCCGCTGGTGGGAAGAGACGGTCTCACGGGCCAGCCGATTCCGGCAAGCGCGGGGGCGACGGAAACCGCGGTCAATCCGCGAGACACGCCGTCGGATTGCCCGATGCGTAGCCGCGGCGGAAGGCCGCCTCGCGTTCCGCGAGCGTACCGAGGCCGAGGCCGCCGAGAGGCTCGCCCGCGCCGGATCCCCACCAGTTCGCCCGCGCCTCCGCGACGCGCCGCGTGGCCTGGATGGCGAGGCCGTAGCGCCCCTCCGGGACCGGCCCGATGCGCCCTTCCGCGTCCCGCGCCCAGACGCCGGCGAGGCAGTCGGTCCCGGTCACCGCGCCATCGCCGCCGAGCTGGTCGAGCGCCGGCCCCGCCGCCGCGGCGGCGATCAGGAGCTTCGTCGCCTGGTCCTCGATCTCGCGCAGCTGCGCCGGCAGCGCGGCGAAGAGCGCGAGGTCGAAATAGACCGTGCGGTTGTCGGGGCAATAGAACGGCCCGGTCGCCTGACCCGCGCCGGCGCAGGGCGTCGGCGTCGCCTCGATGAAATAGCGATCGGCGGCGGGCCGGTAGGCGCGCCCCATGGCGGAGAAGAGCCGGGCCCAGGTCGCCTGCACATCCGCGAGCGTCACGTCGATGCGCCGCGAGGCCGCCTCGGCCGCGTCGGACGTGACCCGGGGCGGCGGCTCGCGATTGGCGAGCGCGGCGGCGAAGCCGACCGCGCCCAGCCCGACGAGCAGTCCGATGATGGCGACGATCGGTCCGGCGCGGCGGACGAGCGACGGCGCGGGCGCCACGGCGGCGTGGGTGGCGGGCGGTCGGTTCATCCTCATCCTCCGCGCGGGGCTCTGGGAAGGCGGCCTTGACGCGCCCCGCGGCCTGTGGTGCTTGGGGCAGGAGTTATCCGGACAAGGCCTGAAGAAAGTGCTAGCGCCCCATCCCGACGCGGAACGCACCGCGCGGCGGCGCGGAATCGGCGCCGCCGCCGGTTCCGCCGCGCTGCTCCTCGCCGCCTTCGCCTTCCAGTATCTCGGCGGCCTCGCGCCCTGCCACCTCTGCCTTCTGCAACGCTGGCCGCACGCGATCGCCGTGGTTCTCGGCCTGTCGCTGCTGCTGGCAATGTCGCGGCTCACCCTGGCACTCGGCGCGCTCAGCCTGCTGGTCGGCGCGGGGCTGGGCGCCTATCACGTCGGCGTCGAGCAGAAATGGTGGCCGGGACCGACCACCTGCACCGCGCCGGATCCCGGCGCGATTCCGGCGGGCGATTTGCTGAACCAGATCCTAGCGACGCCCGTGGTGCTGTGCGACCAGGTGGCCTGGAGCTTCCTCGGCATCTCGATGGCGGGGTGGAACGCGATCCTGTCGCTGATCCTCGCCGGGCTCTGGCTGCGGGCCTATGCCTCGAGCTCGGCGTCCCAATAGAGATAGTCCATCCAGCTTTCGTGCAGATGGTTCGGCGGGAACTTGCGCCCGACGTTCTGCAACCGCTCCGGCGTCGGGCGATAGGGCGCGCGGCGCAGATGCATCCCCACCTGCCGCAGGGTCTTCGACCCCTTGCGCAGGTTGCAGGGGCCACAGGAGGCGACGACATTCTCCCAGGTGGTCCGCCCGCCCTTCGACCGCGGCACCACATGGTCGAAGGTCAGATGATCCTTGGCGCCGCAATACTGGCAGGTGAATTCGTCGCGCAGGAACAGGTTGAACCGGGTGAAGGCCGAACTGCGCGCCGGCTTGACGTAGTCCTTCAGGACCACGACCGAGGGGATGCGGATCCGCACCGAGGGCGAATGCACCATGGCATCATATTCCGCCAGCACCACGACCCGGTCGAGGATCGCCGCCTTGATCGCCTCCTGCCACGGCCAGAGCGACAGCGGCAGATAGGAGAGCGGGCGGAAATCGGCGTTGAGGACCAGAGCGGGGTGATCGCGCAGCCCGGTGGGGTTGCGGATGAAGCTGGGCGTATGAGTGCTTTGCAGCATGAATACATCCCTTGCGCGGGTCCGCCACATCCCCGGCGCATGCGCCCAAGGATGACGAACCCTCCTTGGACTATATCTCGTCCGATCGGGCTGGCAAGCCCCTAGATACCGTCATGGTTTCCAGTGCTTGCCACGATATCGTGCAAAGCGGACGGATTTGTGACGCCGCTAGCCCCCCGCGCCGAGCCGCTCATGGATGAAGCCGAGGGCGAGGCTCAGCCCGTCGGGCGCGATCCCGTGTGCGGTGCCGCGAGACACATGGGCATAGGTCTCGACCCCGGCGGCGACCAGCGCGTCGCCCGCCTCCGACAGATGCGCGATCGGCACCATCGGATCGACATCGCCATGGATGAGCAGGACGGGAGGCTTGCTGACGATCTCGGCCGCCAGCCGCTCGGGGCGCAGCAGCCGGCCGGAGAAGCCGACGATTCCGGCGAAGGGCTTCGCCCGACGCAAGCCGACATGCAGCGCCATCATCGTGCCCTGGCTGAACCCGAAGAGCACCGTGCGCTCCGGCCCGATCCCCTGCTCCGCCACCCCGTCGAGCCAGGCGCCGAGCGTCGCGAAGGCCTTGTCCGCCGCGGCCTCGGCCACCGCCTCCGGCGTGCCATCGAGCCGCGGGATCGGAAACCACTGGAATCCCATCGGGTTGTTCCGGCAAGGCTCCGGCGCGTTCGGTGCGAGGAATTGCGTGTTCGGCAAATGCGGCGCCAAGGGATCGGCGAGACCGATCAGATCCTCGGCATCCGCGCCATAGCCGTGCAGGAAGATGACGAGACTGTCGGCGCGGCCCGAGGCGGCGGGGCGCTCGGCCGTGGTCAGAAGTCCGGTCATCGCACACCCTCGCGCTGGTTCATGACGCGGTAATAGGCCCAGAGCAGGCGGGCCGCAACCGCGCGCCAGGGCGACCAGGCGAGGCTCATGGCGCGAAGCTCGCGCTCGCTCGGACGGGCGTCGAGGTCGAAGAGCACGCGGGCCGCGTCGCGCAGCGCGAGGTCGCCGGGGGCGAAGACATCGGCCCGGCCGAGGCTGAACATCGCATAGATCTCGGCGGTCCAGACGCCGACGCCCTTGATCCTCACCAGTTCGGCGACGACCTCCTTGGTCGGCAGGGCGCGCAGCGCGGTGAAATCGAGGCCGCTCCCGGCGATCGCCCGGGCATAGGCGACCTTTTGTCGCGACAGGCCGCAACCGCGCAGGATCTCGTCGGAGAGCGCGGCGAGGCCGGCCGCCTCGGTCGCCCCGGCCGCCTCGAGCCGCGCCCAGATCGCGGAGGCCGAGGCGGTGGAAACCTGCTGGCTGACGATGGCCGAGAAGAGCGTGGCAAAGCCGTCGGCGCGGCGGCGCAGCGGCAAGGGGCCGGTGCGTTCCAGCGCCAGCGCGAATCGCGGCTCGGCGGCGGCGAGCCAGGCCGCCCCCTCCGCCACGTCCAGATCGGTCTCAATGATCCGTCCAACCATGCCTCAGGCCCGGCGCCGCGTCGCGGCCGCCGTTCTACGACAAGACCGCGCAAGCGGGAAAGACGGTCGCGGCGGGGTCTCGCCTCCGCCGGCGAAGCCGGATAGCATCGCGGCCATGCTGCGCGCCCCCCTCGCCCTTTTCCTCTCGATCGCCCTCGGGTCCGCCGTCCTCGCCGAGGACAAGGCCGGCTGCGTCGTCCTGCTGCACGGGCTCGGCCGCGGCGAATCGTCGTTTCTCGTGATGGAGGAGGCGCTCGGCGCGGCCGGGTTCACCGTGGTCAACGAGGGCTATCCCTCGACCGAGATGACCATCGAGGACGCGCTCACCTACGTCACCGACGCCGTGAAGCTCTGCGGCGACGCGCGGGTGAATTTCGTCACCCATTCGATGGGCGGCATCCTCGCGCGGGGCTGGCTCGCGATGAACCGGCCGGCGAACATGGGCCGCGTGGTCATGCTGGCGCCGCCGAACCAGGGGTCGGAGATTTCCGACGCCTTCCATGACCTCGGCCTCTATCGCCGGCTGACCGGGCCCGCCGGCCAGCAGCTGACCACCAACGGCATTGTCGGCAAGCTCGGGCCCGTCGATTTCGAGCTTGGGGTCATCGCCGGCGACAGATCGATCAACCCGTTGTTCTCCAGCATGATCGAGGGGCCCGACGACGGGACTGTCTCGGTGGCGAGCACCAGGGTCGAGGGCATGGCCGACCATATCGTGCTGCCGGTCAGCCACACCTTCCTGATGAACAATCCGCTGGTGATCGCCCAGACGGTGACTTTCCTGCGCACCGGCGAGTTCGACCACGCGCTCACCTACCGCGAGATGCTGCGGCGCCTCACCTCCCGCTGATCCCGCTGGCGTTCAGGGCGCCGGGGGGCTCTCGGCCGGGTTCGCGGCCGAGGGACTCGCGGCCGGGGGGCTCGCGGTCGTCAGCTGGTCGAGGAACTTCTGGCGCAGTTCCCGGACCCGCGCCGGATAGTCGCCCGGGAAGGTCCAGTAGCGCGTGCCGGACGCGGCGGTGTCCGAAACCAGGCCGCGTTCGTCCGGCGTCGGATGCAGGATCAGCTTCACGAGGACATCGTTGCTGACCCAGGGATCGTCGTACCAGAAGGTATGCGAGGTCGCGGCGAGGCCCGGCATGTCGTCGGGCCTCACCTGCACGATCTCGAGCCCCTGATCCTGCGCCGCGGCCAGGAGCCAGTCCGTCGCCTCGGGGCTGAGCTCGCGCAGGTCGGGGCGGCCGGCGCGCGAGGCGCGGTTGACGATGCCGGACAGCCGCAGCGCGCTGTCGCCGAGATTGACCGCCGTCGTCACCCGCCGCGCATGCGGGCCATAGGCGCGCATGTCCTCGACGAAACCGCGAAAATCGGCGTCGGGCGCGGCGTGATAGACCTCGCCGAGCCGATCGGCGGCGGTCGGATAATCCTCGGCGACCCGCGCGAGCGCGTCGCTGCCCACCGTCGCGCCGGCGCTGTAGGTGAAGACATTGATCCGCTCGGCATCGGTATGTTCGGCGAGCAGGTCGATCAGTTCCGCCAGATGCGGCGCGGCGCCGAAGGCGGTCTCGATATCGCGCGGGTAGCGCAGGAAATTCTCGGCCGTCGGCCAGGCATAGAGCACGACCACCGCGTCGCGCCCGAGGAAGTGGCGCAGCTGCGACGCCTGCCCCGCCGCCCGCTCGACCGTGGTGTTCGCGCCATGCACATAGACGAGGATGTCGCGGTCGCGCGACTTGGCGAGCTCGGCGTTGATCTCGTCGAGCCAGGCCGTCACCTCGGCGTCGGGGCCTTCCTTCGGGTCCGAGATTGTCGCCGCCTCGCGCATCCGCCGCAGGTGGATGAACGGCCGGTCGCCGGTCTCGCCGCTCATCGTCCATTCGCGGATCTGGTCGAGCGTCGAGCCCTCGTCGCCGATTCGCAGGTCCGCCGACCCTACGTGCAGACGGCGGTCCGGCGCGACGGTATAGACGCGGTTGTCGCGCGGCCCGACCGGCAGGCGGTTCGTCGCATAGAAGATCCCGAGTTCGCTGCCGTCGGCGAGGGCGGGCGCGAGGTCGAACAGCCGATCGCCGCCGTCCTGGAACAGCACCGGCGCCGGCATGAGCCGCATCGGCGGGTGGTAGAAGACGAAGAACCCGGCCACCGAGGCCGCGATCAAGACGACGAAGAACGCGATCCAGCGAAACATGACAACCCGAGATACCCGACGGGCGACCATGCCCGCGCCGGTCGGAATAGGGCGAAACCGTGCCGGACGAAAGGGAGAGGGACCGCGATCACGCCGAAACGATTCCACGAAGCGGGAGATCGCCTGTTCCGCCGCCCGACGAAATTCGCTTTAAGCGACGCATGAACAGCGACGATTCCAGCGACTTCCCGTCCGAGCGGCGCGCCCGACGCAATGTCCGGGTGCTCGTCGCGGCGACGATGATCCTCGGCGCGCAGCTGCCGGTGCATTTCATCCTCGGCGGCCTCTCCGGCCAGATGCTCAGCCCCGACAAGTGCCTCTCGACCCTGCCTATCTCGCTCACCATCTTCGGCTCGATGCTGTCGGCGCCGTTCCTCGCCGCGCTGATGCAGCGCCGGGGGCGCGCCTTCGGCTTCGCGCTCGGCGCGGCGGGCGGCGGGCTTGGCGGCGCGCTCTGCGCCGTGGCGCTGATCCGCGGGTCCTTCGCGCTCTTTCTCGCCGGCTCGGCGCTGATAGGTCTCTTTATGTGCGCGCAGGGGTTTTTCCGCTTCGCCGCGACCGACGGCGCCAGCCCCGCCTTCCGGCCCAAGGCGATTTCGCGGGTGATGGTGGCGGGCCTCGCCTCGGCCATCCTCGGCCCGCAACTCGTCAAGCTGACCGCCGACGCCTTCGCGCCCGTCCCCTTCGCCGGCGCTTACGCGGCCGTCGTGGCACTGAACGCCGCCGGGGTCTTCGTCTTCGCCTTTCTCGACAGCCCCCGGCCGGCGCCGCCCGCCCCCGATGGCCCGCGGGCGCGCGGCTATCTCGACCTGCTCCGGACGCCGCGCATCGCCGTCGCGGTGCTCTGCGCCATGGTCTCCTACTCCCTGATGAACCTGGTGATGACCGCGACGCCTCTGGCCGTGGTCGGCTGCGGCTTCGGCACGGCCGCCTCGGCCGACGTGGTGGGCAGCCATGTACTTGCCATGTTCGCGCCCTCCTTCTTCACCGGCGGCCTCGTCGCGCGGTTCGGGGCGGAGCGAATCATCGGCGTCGGCCTCGTCTTCCTCGCCGCCGCCGGGACGGTCGCGCTGGCCGGGATCGATCTCCTTAATTTCTTCGGCGCGCTGATCCTGCTCGGCATCGGCTGGAACTTCGGTTTCATCGGCGCGACGACCATGCTGACCGCGAGCCACCGGCCCGAGGAGCGCGGCAAGGTCCAGGGCATGAACGATTTTCTGGTCTTCGGCCTCGTCGGCGTCACCTCGCTCGCCTCGGGCGGCCTGATGAACTGCGTGGCGGGCGACGCGGCGGCCGGCTGGCAGGCGGTCAATCTCGCGATGATCCCGATGCTCGCCGCCGCCGCCGCCGGGCTTATCTGGCTCCGCTTGCGCGAAGGGCGCCGCGCCTGAGGCCCAACGCCGGGTTCAGCCCGTCCAGAGCCCCGCCAGCATCGCCAGCAGGTCGCTCAGGCGTCGGCGGCGCGGCGGCGGCGCGGCCGGGCGCTCGGGATCGCTGGCCGCGTCCGGCAGCGCGATCCACTCCTCGACGCTCAGCGGCGGTGGCGTCACCGCCGGTTCGGTGGTCATCAATCGAAGCTCTCCACGACCTCGTACATCACCGGCTCGAAGTTGCGGCAGAGCGCGGTGAAGCGGCGCGTGCGCTCCCGCATCTGGTCCGAGCGCAGCATGGCGAGGAAATCCTCTCGCCGACGCCATTGCGAATAATTGGCGATCCGGGTCTGGGCGTCGTTCACATGCAGGCCGGCGCCAATGAACCCCGGCTGATGCCGGATGAAATTCTCGTAGGCGTCGCGCAGCTCGTCGAGCAGGTCCTGGCAGGTGCCGGGCGTCATGTCGAAGGTCGTGATCACGGTCTGCAGCGTCGCCCCGCGCGAAATCGTCGGCATGGCTTGTCCCCCCTCCCCCGGCTCCGGGGCACAAATCCCCGTGGCTCGGCGCCGATTCGTAACATCCTGTTTACCAGATTCCCGGCCTGCTGGTGTCGGAGACCGGAGGATCGGAATGCGCGTCGTCGCCGCGGGGGTCATCGTCGCATTGTCCGCGCTGCGCGCCGAGGCCGGCGCCTGGCCGCGGGAGAAGGGTGCGACCTTTCTCTCGCTCAGCCAGACCTTCACCACCGGCACCGAGGCGCTGCTGGCGCCGACCCAGACCATCACCTCCTACAGCTCGGTCTATGCCGAATACGGACTGACCGAGAAACTGACCGTCGGCTTCGACGCGGCCTATGGCACGGGGCCGGAGTCGCGGCTCGGCACCGGTATCGCCTTCGTCCGCCGGCCGATCTGGGAAACGCCGTCGGGCCATCGCTTCGCGGCGGATTTCGGCATCGGCTGGCGGACGGAGAGCGGCGATCAGGACCTGCGGCTGCGCCCGGGCCTCGCCTGGGGCCGGGGCTTCGAAAGCGGCTGGGGCAATGGCTGGATGGGGATCGACGCCTCGGCCGAGCTGATGCTTCCCTCCGACGACACCGCCTTCAAGGCCGACTTCACCGCCGGGGTAAAGCCGAACGACGACTGGATGCTGATCTTTCAGGTGCAGACCGGCCGCTACGCCGGTTCTGGCGCTTATCACATCCGTCTCGCCCCTTCGGTCGTGCGCGCGGTCGGCGAGAAGAGCCACCTGCAGATCGGGCTCGACGCCACCGTGCTCGGCGACGATTCGATCGGGGGTGAAGTTCGCGACCTGGTTCAGTTTTTCTGAACGGAGTGTCTTAGAATTCTTCGGAAATATCGCGCAAAGCGACGCTCTCGATCCGCACCACGCCGCCTTCCGGCCCGACGAGATCGAGGCCGACATGCGCATAGAGCACCCGCGCGTCCCAGACGAGGTCCACGCCCTGACGCCGTTCCGGTCCGACGACGGCGCGGGCCACCGCGACCGAGCCGCCGGCCCGCGGGCGGACCAGCGGACCCATGGTCAAGGGTCCGCGCACCAGCCGCGCCCGGGCGCCACCGGGCCAGGCGGCGACCCGGACCAGCGGCACCGGGCCGCGCATCACCCGCAGCCGCGCGGAAATCTCGATATAGGTGCCCGCCCGGACCGGCACCTCGCCCATGTAGCGCAGGCTCTGCACCGGCTCGATCTTGCGCATTTCGAGGCAGGGGCCGAAACGCTCGTCATCCGGGATCAGCCTTGCGTGGCGCACCGCCTCGTAGGTCGGGCTGTCCGGCGTGCCGTCGCCCCGCGACCAGTCATCAAGGCCCTCGTGGAACGGCGGCGGTGACAGATCGAGCAAGGCGGGATCGGCTGCCAGCATGGTTTCCCCTTCGTCCGAACCGAGCGGAAACCCGCTCCGGGACGAGGGGTTAACCGACCCCGGTTAACGCCCGGTTAACCATATCGCGCGCGGCGCCCACGTACGGCGGGTCGGCCGCGAGCTATTCCGCCGCCATCCGCGCCCCGCCGCCGACCCGGTCGCCGAGCGTCTGGCAATACCAGTCGACGAACTGGATCACCCCGTCCTCCTGGATCGTCGAATAGGGCCCCGGCACGAAGGCGGGCGAATTGACGCCGCGCTGGTTCTCCTCGACCACGGCGCGGTCCTCGTCATTGGTCGCCACCCACACCTGCGTCAGGTTCTTCAGGTCGTAGTCCACCCCCTCGACCGCGTCCTTGTGCACCAGCCACTTGGTCGTCACCTCGGTCTCGGTCGCGCTGATCGGCAGGATGCGGAACACGGTCGCATGATCGCCGAGGAAGTGGTTCCAGCTGTTGGGATAATGGAAGAACAGCAGCGAACCGGCGTCGGCGAAGGGCGCGGTCGACAGCCGCTTGGTCGGCACCGCCGCCTTGCCGTCGAGGGTGAAGCTCTCGCCCGCCCCGAGCAGCGGGATGCGGACGAAGCGCCACTGGTGGCTCGGGTGCAGGTGGAACCGCGACGGCAGGCCGGCGGCCTCGCACTTCGCCCAGTGCGCGGCGATCACCGGCTCGACATTGCCGTGCTCGTCCATCGAGGTATAGCCGGGTCGGTCCGGGAAGGTCCGGCAGAGCGACGGATGCGATCCCGCGCAGTGATAGCACTCGCGGTTGTTCTCCATCACGAGCTTCCAGTTGCCCTTCTCGATGATGGTCGATTCATAGGCGATCTTCGCCTCGTCCAGACGGTGCGGCGCCAGATAGCGGCCCGCGCTTTCGGCGAGACCCTCGAAGGGCGCCGGCTCGTCGGCGAGGCAGACGAAGACCATGCCGCCCGCGTCGCGGCAGGCGACCGCCTTCAGCCCGTGGTCGGCGGCCTTGAAGTCGGGTCCCATGTCGCGGGCGTAGAGCAGGCGGCCATCGAGCTCGTAGGTCCATTGGTGATAGGGGCAGACCAGCTTCGGGGCGTTGCCCCTGGCGGCCGTGCAGACCCGGCTGCCGCGGTGGCGGCAGGAATTGTGGAAGGCGCGGATCTGGCCGTCGGCGCCGCGCACGATGAGGATCGGATAGGCGCCGACCTGCATCGTCACGAAGTTACCGGTCTTCGGGATTTCGCAGGCCGGGATCGCGAACAGCCAGTCGCGGTACCACACCTCGGCGAGGTCGACCTCGAGGATTTCGGCGTCCGTGTAGAAGGCTCGCGGCAGCGCGTGCAGCGGCCTGCGCTCGGCGAGCAGGGACAGAACGTTGGCGTTGGCTGACATCTTTTCTCGACTCCTCGCGCCGCGCTCGCGGCTTGCCTGGCAACTGGTTCGGGGACGCGCGGGGTCCGACCGACGGGGGCGCCCCGCGTTCGACCATCCGCGCCGCCACCCGCGGGCTCGACAACTCACAGGGCCGGTTTCCGGTCTCCGGAGGCGGTTGTCGGCCGAGGCGACGCCCTCCCGGAATACCCCGGTGGCCCTTTCGCCGCGACCATCTCCCCGCCCCTCCCCGGGCGCGGCGTCCCGCGCGACAGACACTAATCAAACCGGCCGCCCCGGGACGTCCGGATTGCGACGCGGCGTGGATCATTTCAGACCAGCGATGGCGCGGTTTCGCGTCCCCGCCGTTCGCGCGACCCGAGGCGCGGGAAATCCGGGTCGGATCCGCCGATCGCGCGCCGGCCCCTTGCCTGAGCCGGGCGCGGCGTCTATGGCGTCCCCCGAGCCGAAAACGGAGCCTTGGAAGGCGCATGGCCGAGACGCTGAGCCTGATCCGCCCCGACGACTGGCACCTGCATCTGCGGGACGGGGCGATGCTCGCCGGCGTTCTGCCGGCGTCGCGGCATTTCGCCCGGGCGATCGTCATGCCGAACCTCGTGCCGCCGGTGGTGACCGCGCGCGACGCCGCCGCCTATCGCGCGCGCATTCTCGCCGCCCTACGGCAAGGCCAGGATTTCACGCCGCTGATGACGCTCTACCTGACCGAGGCGACCGACCCGGCCGACGTCGCGGCGGCCGCCGCCGACGGGCTGGTCACGGCGGTGAAGCTCTATCCGGCCGGCGCCACCACCAATTCGGCGAGCGGCGTGCGCGATATCGAGGCGGTGATGCCGGTGCTGGAGAAGATGGCCGAGATCGGCCTGCCGCTCTGCGTCCATGGCGAGGTGACGGACCCGGCGGTCGATATCTTCGACCGCGAGGCGGTGTTCATCGAGCGCGTGCTCGCGCCGCTCGTCGCCCGCCTGCCGGAGCTCCGCGTGGTGATGGAGCATGTGACCACGCGCGACGGCGTCGCGTTCGTGCGCGGCGGCGGGGCGAACATCGGCGGGACGCTGACGGTGCATCACCTCATCCTCAACCGCAACCACCTGCTGGTCGGAGGGGTGCGGCCGCATTTCTACTGCCTGCCGGTGGTGAAGCGCGAGACCCATCGCCAGGCGCTGGTCGAGGCCGCGACGGGCGGGACGGGCCGCTTCTTCCTCGGCACCGACAGCGCGCCGCATGCGCGCGCGGCCAAGGAGGCGGCCTGCGGCTGCGCCGGGGTCTTCACCGCGCCGAACGCCCTGCCCTGGCTCGCGCATGTGTTCGAGGCCGCCGGCGCGCTCGACCGGCTGGAAGCCTTCGCCTCGCTGAACGGCCCGGCATTCTACCGCCTGCCCCCCAACACCGACCACATCCGGCTGGAACGCGGCGCGGCGCCGGCGCCGGCCGAGATCGCGACGGGCGCCGGGCCGGTGGTGGTCTTCGACCCGGGCTTCGCGCCCGGCTGGCGCGTGATCGAATAAGCGACCCGAAAGGACCGGCGATGCAACAACACACCTATCCTTCGGATACCGAGATGGCTCGGGCGATGGCCCGCATGCTCTGGGAAATCAGCGCGGTGCATTTCAACGCCGCGACGCCCTACAAGCTGTCCTCCGGGATGGCGAGCCCGGTCTATATCGACTGCCGCAAGCTGATCTCCTATCCGCGGATTCGCGGCGCCCTGATGGATTTCGCCGCGACGAAGATCATGCGCGACGCGGGCTACGAGAGTTTCGACGTGGTGGCCGGTGGCGAGACGGCGGGCATTCCCTTCGCCGCCTTCCTCAGCGAGCGGCTCGGCCTGCCGATGATCTATGTGCGCAAGGCGCCGAAGGGCCACGGGCGCAACGCCCAGATCGAAGGCCACATGCCCGACGGCGCCCGGGTGCTGATGATCGAGGATTTGACCACCGCCGGCGGCAGCCTCTTTACCTTCATCGACGCGGTGCGCGCGGCGGGCGGCGTGGTCGAGCACGGGATCGCGCTCTTCTACTATGACATCTTTCCCGAGGCGCGGGCGAATATGCGGGCGCGTGGCCTGACCCTGCACAATATCGCCACCTGGCGCGACGTGCTCGCCGTCGCGCGCGAGCAGCGCCTGTTCGACGAGAAGACGCTGGCCGAGGTCGGCGCCTTCCTGAGCGCGCCGCTTGCCTGGTCCGCGGCGCATGGCGGGGTCGACCAGCTCGGCGGCTGACCATTCGCCGCGCTTTAGTCGGTCGGTAACGGATCGCGCTGATTAATTTTCACCCATCCACGCCCTCGCTGGTGAGGGCGTGTTCAAGCGTGCTTGATCGCGAAGGTCACACCGCGGTACTTCCCGGGGTAGGCGGCGGCGCCGTCCGGGGGAATGAACGCTCTTTGATCCAAACGACGGCGCGTGAAAGCGCCGCGACGGCTGCGAAACGCAATGGGCCGGTCGGCCCCGGGGACAACGATATGAATCAGCCACAGCCCTCTCTCCCGCTGTCGAGAACGCGTTCGACGGATCCCGAGGACATCGCCAACGAGATCGTCGATCGCCTGACCTATCGCATCGGCAAGAACGCCCGCGCCGCGAAACCCTACGACTGGCTGGAAGCCTCGATCCTCGTCATTCGCGACCGCGCCATCGAGCGCTGGATGGAAACGACGAGTGACACCTACGCCGCCGGAACCAAGCGGGTCTATTACCTCAGCCTCGAATTCCTGATCGGCCGGCTGATGCGCGACGCGATCAGCAACCTCGGGCTGCTCGAATCCATGCGCGCGGCGCTGAAAATCCTGAAGGTCGATCTCGATGTGATCGCCGAGCTCGAAGCGGACGCGGCGCTCGGCAACGGCGGCCTCGGCCGGCTCGCGGCCTGTTTCATGGAGAGCATGGCGACCGTCGGCCTGCCCGCCTATGGCTATGGCATCCGTTACCGCCATGGCCTCTTCCGCCAGAAGATCGCCGACGGCTGGCAGGCGGAGTTCCCCGAAACGTGGCTGGAACAC
>JBGAJI010000015.1:16064-46687 GCA_044225035.1 Amaricoccus sp.
GGAACACGGCAACCCTTGGGAGTTCGACCGGCGCGAGGCGGCCTACGAGGTCGGCTTCGGCGGCCTGGTCGAGTTCCACGAGGCGAACGGCGCCGACGAGCGCTTCGTCTGGAAGCCGGCGGAAAAGGTGATCGCCACCGCCTACGATACGCCGATCGTCGGCTGGCGCGCCTCGCGGGTGAACACGCTGCGCCTGTGGAAGGCCGAGCCGCTCGACCCGATCCGTCTCGACGCCTTCAACGCCGGCGACCACACCGGCTCGCTCGCCGAGAGCAACCGGGCCGACGCGCTGACCCGCGTGCTCTATCCCGCCGACACCTCCGCCGCCGGTCAGGAGCTGCGGCTGCGGCAGGAATATTTCTTCTCCTGCGCGTCGCTCAAGGACATCATCCGCCGCCACCTGCAACAGTATGACAGCCTCGACAATCTCGGCGAGAAGGTCGCGGTGCATCTCAATGACACCCATCCGGCGGTCTGCGTGCTGGAACTGATGCGCCTGCTCGTCGACGATCACGGCATGGATTTCAGCCGCGCCTGGGACGTGACGCGCGCGACCATCGGCTACACCAACCACACGCTGCTGCCCGAGGCGCTGGAAAGCTGGCCGGTGCCGCTGTTCGAGCGGATGCTGCCCCGGCACATGCAGATCCTCTACGAGATCAACGCCCGCCTGCTGCGCCAGGCCCGGCTCGAGCTCAAGATGGATGACCAGCAGATCCGCAACGTCAGCCTGATCGACGAAACCGGCGAGCGCCGTGTCCGCATGGGCAACCTCGCCTTCGCCGGCGCGCATTCGATCAACGGCGTCTCGGCGCTGCATACCGAACTGATGAAGGAGACGGTGTTCGCCGATCTCCACAAGATGTTCCCGACGCGGATCAACAACAAGACCAACGGCATCACCCCGCGCCGCTGGCTGATGCAGTGCAATCCCGGCCTTTTCAACCTGTTGCGCGAGACGATCGGCGACGGGTTCATGGACGATATCGACAAGATCCGCGATCTCGAGAAATACGCCACCGATCCCGAGTTCCAGAAGAAGTTCGCGGCGGTGAAGCATGCCAACAAGGTGCGCCTCGCGGCGCTCGTCCGCGAGCGGATGGGCGTGCGGGTCAATCCCGACGCCTTGTTCGACATTCAGATCAAGCGCATCCACGAATACAAGCGCCAGCTGCTCAATATCATCGAGGCGGTGTCGCTCTACGACCAGATCCGCTCGCACCCGGAACGGGACTGGGTGCCCCGGGTGAAGTTCTTCGCCGGCAAGGCGGCGCCGACCTATCACAACGCCAAGCTCGTCATCAAACTCGCCAACGACGTGTCGCGGGTCATCAATGCCAACCCCTCGGTACGCGAAGTGCTGAAGGTGGTCTTCGTGCCGAACTACAATGTCAGCCTCGCCGAGGTGCTGGTTCCCGCCGCCGACCTCAGTGAACAGATCTCGACCGCCGGCATGGAAGCCTCCGGCACCGGCAACATGAAGTTCGCGCTGAATGGCGCGCTGACCATCGGCACGCTCGACGGCGCCAATGTCGAGATCAAGGAGCAGGTGGGCGACGACAATATCGTCATCTTCGGCCTGACCGCCGCCGAGGTCGCCGAGAAGCGGGCCGGCGGCCACGATCCGCGCGCGCTGATCGAAAGCTCGCCCGAACTCAGCCAGGCCCTGTCGGCGATCGCGTCTGGCGTGTTCTCGCCGGACGATCCCTCCCGCTACGCCGGGCTGATCGGCGGTCTCTATGAACATGACTGGTTCATGGTGGCGACCGACTTCGACGCCTATTCCGAGGCGCAGGACCGGGTGAACGCGATCTGGTCCGACCCCTCGCAATGGTGGGAAAAAGCCATTCTGAACACCGCCCGGATGGGCTGGTTCTCGTCGGATCGCACGATCCGCGAATATGCTAAAGACATCTGGGAGGTCAAACTGTAGCCTTGGGGTCAACAAGGATACCCCGGGGAGGCGGACGTGATCAAAGAGACGGCCAGGCCGAGGCCCGCGGCGCCTGAGCCGCTCGATTCAGGGACGATCGAGGCGATCGTCGGCGGAACTCACGGGGATCCGTTCGCCATCCTCGGGTTGCAGCGCGCCGGCTCCGGCCTCGTGGCCCGATGCTTCATCGCCGGCGCCGAGGAGGTCGAGGCCTTCACGCTCGATGACACTCCGGCCGGCAGCCTCGCGCGCCGGCACGACGCCGGATTCTTCGAGGGCAAGCTGCGCATCCGCAAGCGCCAGCCGCTGAAGTATCGCGCGCGCAATTCCGGCGGCGATTGGTGGGTGGTCGATCCCTATTCCTTCGGCCCCGTGCTCGGGCCGATGGACGACTACTATATCGGCGAAGGCAGCCATCTGCGCCTCTTCGACAAGCTTGGCGCGCATCCGATCCACCACGAGGGCGCCGAGGGGGTTCATTTCGCCGTCTGGGCGCCGAACGCCCGGCGGGTCTCGGTGGTCGGCGATTTCAACGCCTGGGACGGGCGGCGCCACACGATGCGGCTGCGCCGCGACACCGGCATCTGGGAAATCTTCATTCCCGGGGTACATGCCGGCCTTGCCTACAAATACGAGATCATCGCGCCCGACGGCGTCGTCCTGCCGCTCAAGGCCGATCCCTTCGCCCGCGCGGCCGAGCTGCGCCCGGCCAATGCCTCGGTCGTCGCGCCCTGGCTCGATCACGAATGGGGCGACGCGGCGCATCGCGCCTTCTGGGCCTCGACCGACGCGCGCAGGCAGCCGATCTCGATCTACGAGGTCCACCCAGGCTCGTGGCAGCGCACCGACGAGGACGGTTTCCTCGATTGGGACCAACTCGCCGACCGGCTGATCCCTTACGTCGTCGACATGGGTTTCACCCATATCGAGTTCCTGCCGATCAGCGAGCATCCGTTCGATCCGTCCTGGGGCTACCAGACGACCGGGCTCTATGCGCCGAGCGCGCGGTTCGGCCCGCCGGACGGCTTCGCCCGCTTCGTCGATGGCGCCCATCGCGCCGGCGTGTCGGTGATCCTCGACTGGGTGCCGGCGCATTTTCCGACCGACGCGCATGGCCTCGCGCATTTCGACGGAACCGCGCTCTACGAGCATGCCGACCCGCGGCAGGGCTTTCATCCCGACTGGAACACCGCGATCTATAATTTCGGCCGCCGCGAGGTGGTGAGCTATCTCGTCAACAACGCGCTCTACTGGTCCGAGCTGTTCCATATCGACGGGCTTCGCGTCGACGCGGTCGCCTCGATGCTCTATCTCGACTATTCGCGGAAAGCGGGCGAATGGGTGCCGAACAAGTTTGGCGGCCGCGAGAATCTGGAGGCGGTGGAGTTCCTGCAGGCCACCAACCGCGCGGTCTATGGCAGCCATCCCGGCACGATCACCATCGCCGAGGAAAGCACCAGCTGGCCGAAGGTCAGCGCGCCGGTGCATGAAGGCGGCCTCGGCTTCGGCTTCAAGTGGAATATGGGGTTCATGCACGACACGCTGCAATATCTGTCGCGCGACCCGATCCACCGGAAACACCATCAGAACGACCTGACCTTCGGCCTGCTCTACGCCTTCTCCGAGAATTTCGTCCTGCCGCTCAGCCATGACGAGGTGGTGCACGGCAAGGGCAGCCTGATCGGCAAGATGGCCGGCGACGCCTGGCAGAAATTCGCGAACCTGCGGGCCTACTACGCGTTCATGTGGGGATATCCCGGCAAGAAGCTTTTGTTCATGGGTCAGGAATTCGCCCAAGGCGCGGAATGGTCCGAGGCACGGGCGCTCGACTGGTGGCAGCTCGACATTCCCGCGCATCGCGGCGTCCAGAGCCTCGTGCGCGACCTCAACCGGCTTTATGCCGGGACGCCCGCGCTCCATGCCCGCGATTGCGAGGGCGAGGGCTTCGAATGGCTGATCGCCGACGATTCGACCAATTCGGTCTTCGCCTGGCAGCGGCGCGCACCGGACGAGAATCCGGTCGCGGTGATCTCGAACTTCACGCCCGTGCCGCGGACCGGCTATCGTGTGCCCCTGCCCCGTCCGGGGCGCTGGCGCGAAATCCTCAACAGCGACGCCGAGCTTTATGGCGGCGGCGGCATGGGCAACATGGGCGGGGTCGACGCGGTCGAGGACGGGTCGGGGGTCGGCGCGATCATGACCCTGCCGCCCCTCGCCACGATCTGGCTCGAGTACGAGCCGTCGTGAGACGAATGACAGATACCGGTGCGGGAACAAGCACGAGGGGGGATTACGACATGGAGAAGAGGACGCAGCCGCTGGCGCGCGATGCCATGGCCTATGTTCTGGCCGGAGGGCGCGGCAGCCGGCTCAAGGAACTGACCGACCGCCGGGCCAAGCCGGCGGTCTATTTCGGCGGCAAGACCCGGATCATCGATTTCGCTTTGTCGAACGCGCTGAACTCGGGCATCCGCCGCATCGGTGTCGCGACGCAATACAAGGCGCACAGCCTGATCCGCCACCTGCAACGCGGCTGGAACTTCTTCCGCCCCGAGCGGAACGAGAGCTTCGACATCCTGCCCGCGAGCCAGCGGGTCAGCGAGACGCAGTGGTACGAAGGCACCGCCGACGCCGTCTATCAGAACATCGACATCATCGAGGATTACCATCCCGAATTCATGGTGATCCTCGCGGGCGACCATATCTACAAGATGGATTACGAGCTGATGCTGCGTCAGCACGTGGATTCCGGCGCCGACGTCACCGTGGGCTGTCTCGAGGTGCCGCGGATGGAGGCGGTCGGCTTTGGCGTCATGCATGTCGACGCCGAGGACACGATCACCGCCTTCGTCGAGAAGCCGGCCGACCCGCCCGGCATCCCCGGCAATCCCGAGGTGGCGCTGGCCTCGATGGGCATCTATGTCTTTCACACCGCCTTCCTGATGGAACTCCTGCGGCGCGACGCGGCCGATCCGAATTCCAGCCGGGATTTCGGCAAGGACATCATCCCCTATATCGTCGAGAACGGCAAAGCCGTCGCGCATCGCTTCAGCCAGTCCTGCGTGCGATCGAGCAAGGAGGCGACCGCCTACTGGCGCGACGTCGGCACGGTGGACGCCTATTGGGAGGCGAACATCGACCTGACCGACATCATTCCCGAACTCGACCTCTACGAGACGGGCTGGCCGATCTGGACCTATTCCGAGATCACGCCCCCGGCGAAGTTCGTGCATGACCAGGCCGGCCGCCGCGGCTCGGCGGTCAGTTCGCTCGTCTCCGGCAACTGCATCGTCTCGGGCGCCTCGCTGCGCCGCAGCCTGCTCTTCACCGGGGTGCGGGCGCATTCCTATTCGTCGCTGGAGGAGGCGGTGATCCTGCCCGAATGCGACATCGGCCGGAACGTGCGGCTGCGCAAGGTCGTGGTCGATCGCGGCGTGACCATTCCGGAAGGGCTGGTGGTCGGCGAGGATCCCGTGCTCGATGCCAAGCGGTTCCGCCGGACCGAGAACGGCGTCTGCCTGATCACCCAGTCGATGCTCGACCGGCTGGCGTGAACGTATATCAAGGAAATCGCATGAAGTCCGAATTCGCATGAAGGTCCTGTCGGTCGCGTCGGAGGTCTATCCGCTGATCAAGACCGGCGGCCTCGCCGATGTCGCGGGCGCGCTGCCGCCCGCGCTGGCGCGGCAGGGGGTCGAGACGCGCACCCTGATGCCGGGCTATCCGTCCGTCATGGCGCGGCTGCGGGGCGCGGGCGAGGTGGTGTTCGAATATACCCACCTGCTCGGCGTGCCGGCCAAGATCATCTCGGCCCGCGTCGAAGATCTCGACCTCTATCTCATCGAGGCGCCAGCCCTGTTCAACCGCGCCGGCGGTCCTTACGTCGACGGCGCCGGCATCGACCATGTCGACAACTGGCATCGTTTCGCCGCCCTGTCGCGCGCCGGCGCCGACATCGCCGCCGGCATCCTGCCGGGCTTTCACCCCGACGTCGTGCATGCCCATGACTGGCAGGCGGGCCTGACCCCCGCCTATATGCGCTATTCCGGCATCCAGCGGCCGTCGATCGTCACGATCCACAACATCGCCTTCCAGGGCCATTTCGGCGCGGAGGTCTTCGGCGGGCTGGAACTGCCGACCTACGCCTTCGCGCTCGACGGCGTGGAATATTACGGTGGCGTCGGCTTTCTGAAGGCCGGCCTCGCCAATGCCAGCGCGATCACCACCGTCAGCCCGACCTATGCCGAGGAGATCCGCTCGCCCGCCTTCGGCATGGGCCTCGAAGGGCTGATCAGCACCCGCGCGCCGGTGCTGTCGGGCATCGTCAACGGCATCGACACCGGCGTCTGGAACCCCGAGACCGACCCGATCCTGGCCGAGACCTTCGGCCCGCGCAAACTCAAGGGCCGCCTCGGCAACCGCCGCGCCGTTGAAGCGCGCTTCGGCCTGCATCAGGACGAGGATCCGCTGTTCGTCGTCATCAGCCGCCTGACCTGGCAAAAGGGCATCGACCTCCTCGCCGAGGTGACGGACGATATCGTCGCGTCGGGGGCGAAGCTCGCGGTGCTCGGCGCCGGCGACGCGCTGCTCGAGCGCGCCTTCCTCGGCGCGGTCCAGCGGCATGGCGGGCGGGTCGGCGTCGTCATCGGCTATGACGAGCCGCTGGCCCATACGATGCAGGGGGGCGCCGATGCCATCCTCATCCCCTCGCGCTTCGAACCCTGCGGCCTGACCCAGCTCTATGGGTTGCGCTATGGCGCGGTGCCGGTGGTCGCG
The DNA here is from genome assembly GCA_044225035.1 of Amaricoccus sp. Classification (GTDB taxonomy): domain Bacteria; phylum Pseudomonadota; class Alphaproteobacteria; order Rhodobacterales; family Rhodobacteraceae; genus Amaricoccus. The sequence continues at coordinate 22,774 of JBGAJI010000015.1, forward strand.
CGCACGGGGGGCCTCGCCGACACCATCGTCGACGCCAATTCCGCCGCGCTGAACGCCGGCGTCGCCACCGGCTTCCAGTTCCTGCCCGTCGACGCCGCCGGCCTGCGCGGCGCGATCCACCGCGCGGTATCGCTCTTCCGCAATCCCGCCGCCTGGGCCGGGATCCAGCGCGCCGGCATGCGCTCCGACGTCTCCTGGGACCGCAGCGCGGCGCTCTATGCGGAACTCTACACCTCCCTCGCCCCACACGCCGCTTCGGGAAAAGACGCATGATCAGAACCGTCGCCACCACGCCCTACGACGACCAGAAGCCGGGCACCTCGGGCCTGCGCAAGAAGGTGCCGCATTTCCAGCAGCCGAACTATGTCGAGAATTTCGTCCAGTCGATCTTCGACAGTCTCGAAGGCTTCCAGGGCAAGACGCTGGTGATCGGCGGCGACGGCCGCTATTTCAACCGCGAGGTGGTGCAGATCGCGCTCAGGATGGCGGCCGCGGCCGGCTTCGGCAAGGCGATGGTCGGCCAGGGCGGCCTGCTCTCCACCCCCGCCGCGTCGAACGTCATCCGCAAATACGGCGCCTTCGGCGGCATCATCCTCAGCGCCAGCCACAATCCCGGCGGACCGACCGAGGATTTCGGCATCAAGTACAATATCGGCAATGGCGGCCCGGCGCCGGAAAAGATCACCGACGCGATCTTCGCCCGCACGCGGTCGATCCGCGAATACCGCATCCTCGACGCGCCCGACCTCGATCTCGACACGGTCGGCACGCTCGCGCTCGGGCCGATGGAGGTCGCGGTGATCGACCCGGTCGCCGACTATGCCGAGCTGATGGAGAGCCTGTTCGACTTTCCGGCGCTCAGGGCGATGTTCGCCGGCGGCTTCCGCATGGCCTTCGACGCGATGAGCGCGGTGACCGGCCCCTATGCGACCGAGATCCTCGAGAACCGGCTCGGCGCGGCGCGCGGCACGGTGCGCAACGGCACCCCCCTGCCCGATTTCGGCGGCCACCATCCGGACCCGAACCTCGTCCATGCGCGCGAGCTCTACGACGTGATGATGGAGGAGAACGCCCCCGACTTCGGCGCCGCCTCCGATGGCGACGGCGATCGCAACCTGATCATCGGCCGCGGCATCTTCATAACCCCGTCGGACAGCCTCGCGATGCTCGCCGCCAACGCGCATCTCGCGCCCGGCTACGCCGCCGGCCTGACCGGCATCGCCCGGTCGATGCCGACCAGCGGCGCGGCGGACCGCGTCGCCGAGAAGCTCGGCATCGGTCTTTACGAGACGCCGACCGGCTGGAAGTTCTTCGGCAACCTGCTCGACGCCGGCCTTGCCACCATCTGCGGCGAGGAGAGCGCGGGCACCGGCTCGAACCATGTGCGCGAGAAGGACGGGCTCTGGGCGGTGCTGCTCTGGCTCAATATCCTCGCCGTGCGCAAGCAGAGCGCGCGCGCCATCGCCAAGGAACATTGGGAGACCTACGGCCGGAACTACTACGCGCGGCACGACTATGAGGGGATCGATACCGCCGCCGCCAACGGCCTGATGGACGCGCTCCGCGCCCGGCTCGCCACCCTGCCGGGCACGAACGTCCATGGGCTCGCAGTCGCGGCGGCCGACGATTTCGCCTATAACGATCCGGTGGACGGTTCCGTCTCCGCGAACCAGGGCATCCGCGTCCTGTTCGAAGGCGGCAGCCGCGTGGTGTTCCGCCTGTCGGGCACCGGCACCTCCGGCGCCACGCTCCGCGTCTATATCGAGCGCTACGAGGCGGACCCGGCCAAGCTGGCGCAGGCGACCGAGGTGGCGCTGGCCGACCTCATCTCCGCCGCCGAAACGCTGGCCGAGATTTCCAGTCGCACCGGTCGGGCCGCGCCCGACGTCATCACCTGAGCCGCCGCGTGGAGTTGCCCGAGGCGGCGCGTTTCGGCGCCGCGCCGACGCGTCGCGGAACGCGCTTCACCGTCTGGTCGGGCGGCGCGGAACAGATCTGGCTCTGCCTTTTCCACGGCGAGGCCGAAACGCGCCTGCCGATGACCCGCGATGCCAGCGGCGTCTTTTCGGTCGAGGCGCCGGGTATCGGCCCGGGCGCGCGCTATGGGTTGCGCGCCGACGGTCCCTACGCGCCCGAGGCGGGGCTGTGGTTCGACCCGGCGAAGCTGTTGCTCGATCCGGCGGCCCGGGAGATCGACCGTGCCTTCGCCTATCACCCGGCGCTCGGCGCGCCGCGCGACGCGGCCATCGACACGGCACCGCTGATGCCGAAGGCGCTGGTCCCCACCGCGACCCGCGCGGTTCGGGCGAAGCCACCGCTCTTCCGCCCCGGCGGCCTCGTCTACGAAATCTGCGTCCGCGGCTTTACAATGCTGCACCCCGAGGTGCCGGAGGCGCTGCGCGGCACGGTCGCCGCCCTCGCCCATCCGGCGATCGTCGCGCATCTGAAACGCATCGGCGTCGGCGCGGTCGAGCTGATGCCGATCACCGCCTGGATCGACGAGCGCCACCTGCCGCCGCTCGGCCTCTCGAACAGCTGGGGCTACAATCCCGTCGGGATGATGGCGCTCGACCCCCGGCTCTGCCCCGGCGGCGTGGCCGAGCTGCGCGAGACGACCGCCGCGCTGCGCAAGGCCGGCATCGGCGTCATCCTCGACCTCGTCTTCAACCATACCGGCGAGAGCGACATATTCGGCCCCACCCTGTCGCTGCGCGGCCTCGACGCGCGCGCCTACTTCCGCCACGCGGCCGACGGCGCGCTCATCAACGACACCGGCTGCGGCAATACGCTCGATTGCGACCATCCGGCGACGCGGCGGCTGGTGCTCGACACGCTGCGGCATTTCGCGACCCAGGCGGGCGTCGACGGCTTCCGCTTCGACCTCGCGCCGATCCTCGGGCGAAGCGCCCATGGCTTCAGCCCGGACGCGCCGCTTTTGACCGCGATGCGGACCGACCCGATCCTCGCCGACCGCGTGCTGATCGCCGAACCCTGGGACATCGGTCCCGGCGGCTATCAGCTCGGCGAGTTCCCGGCGCCGTTCCTCGAATGGAGCGACCGCTACCGCGACCGGGTCCGCCGATTCTGGCGCGGCGACGCGCATATGCTGGGCGATTTCGTCACCGCGCTCGCCGGCTCGGGCGACAGCTTTCCGCCGCCGGCGACCCGCGCGGTCAATTTCATCGCCGCGCATGACGGCTTCTCGCTCGCCGACCTCGTCGCCTATGCCGAGAAGCACAACGCGGCGAATGGCGAGGACAATCGCGACGGGCATAACGAGAACCTGAGCTGGAACAACGGCGCCGAGGGGGCGACGGGGGATCCCGCGATCCGCGATGCGCGGCGCCGCGACCTCCGCGCGCTGCTCGGCACGCTCTTTGCCTCGCGCGGGACGATCATGCTGACGGCGGGGGACGAGTTCGGGCGTACGCAAGGCGGCAACAACAACGCCTACGCGCAGGACAATCCCATCACCTGGCTCGACTGGACCGGGCGCGACGTCGCACTCGAGGATTGGGTCGCCGAACTCGCCGCGTTGCGCCGGGAACATCCCCTGCTCGCCGGCCCGGAGCTCCTGACCGGCGCGGCGGACGCGGACGGCGTGCCGGACGTCGCCTGGCTGACGCCGGGCGGCGCGCCGATGGCCGAGGCCGACTGGCACGCGCCGGACGCCGCCGCCTTCGCCATGCTGCTCTCCGGCCGGCTCGCGGTGCTGGTCAACCGGGGGAACTGCCCCGTCGGCTTCGACATTCCCGCCCCCGCCGGCGGCTGGAGCGGCGAGGCCACCCTCCCCGCCCGCTCCGTCGGCTTCCTGACGGAACGGCGAAAGCGGCGCTAAACGGGCGGCCACATCCGCGAGACCACGCCGTCGCGCCGGATGATCCCATGATAAGCCGCCGCGCCGACATGCATCAGGATCAAGAGGATCAGGCCGTTCTTCGCCACCGCGTGGATGATCGAGGCGACCTTCGACACCGCTTCCGCCTTGGGAAGGAGCGGCGGGATACCCACGGCGTTCAGCCATTCGATCGGAAAGCCGCCCGTCGTCACCCGGACATAGCCGCTGACCGCCATCACCAGAAGGAAGAGATAGAGCCCGCCATGCACCGCCTCCGCCGCCAGCCGCTGCCCCCGCGACAGCGAGGCCGGCAAGGGCGGCGGCCGATTGAACAGCCGCCAGCCGATCCGGGCGACGATGACGACCAGGAACACCGCGCCGAGCCCCTTGTGCAGGATGAACAGCCGGTCCTGCGTCGGCTTCGGCAAGCCATCTTGAGTCATATAGAGGCCAACGGGTATCATGATCGCGACAACGAGGACGGTCACCCAGTGGAACAGCCGGGACACCACGTCGTAACGCATCCGTCGCCCTCCGTTTCTCCGATCGGCGGGCGCGCGTCGCCCGCGGCCAGCCTAGCAGATCGCCGGGCGCCGACCAACCTCCGCCCCGCCGTCCTGGCGCTGGCCGCGGCGCTGGCCCTCGCGCTCGCGCTGTCGCCGCTTACCCCGGGCGCGCGGCTGCTCGGTCTCGCCAGCTTCGCCTTGGTGGCCTGGATCGTTCAGGCGCGGATCGCCGCCTTCCACCCGTTCGACCGGCTGGGCCTCGCCAACGGCGTTACTCTCGCCCGCGCCGCCGGCGTCGCCTTGCTGTTCGCCTGCGCCGCCGCGCCACCCGCCGGGGCCGGTGCCTGGGGCCTGCTGGGGCTTTCGGCGGGACTGGTGGCGCTCGACGGCGTCGATGGCTGGGCGGCGCGGCGGCAGGGGCTCGCCTCCGACTTCGGCGCGCGCTTCGACATGGAGGTGGACGCGCTGGCCATCCTGGCGCTCGCCTGGCTGGCGCTCGGTCTCGGCAAGGCCGGGCCCTGGGTGCTCGGGCTCGGCCTGCTGCGCTACGGCTTCGTGCTCGCCGGCCTCGCGGCGCCGGGCCTCGCCGCGCCCCTGCCGCCGTCCTTCCGCCGCAAGGCGGTCTGCGTGCTGCAGCTGGTCGTCCTGACCGCGCTTCTCGCGCCGCCGCTGGCGCCGCCCGTCACCAACGGCCTCGCCTTCCTCGCGTTCGGCGCGCTCGTCTGGTCCTTCGCGATCGACATCCGCTGGCTGCTGGCGGACCGACCTTGAGGCTCGGCTGGCGCGGTTGGGCGGGCCTCGCCCGCTCGCTCGTCATCTATCGCGCCCGTCCCGGACGGATCGCCCGCCTCGCCCGCTTCTATGCGACACTGCTCCAGCCGGGAGATCTCGCCTTCGACATCGGCGCCCATGTCGGCAACCGCGCCCGCGCCCTCCACCGCGCCGGGGCCCGGGTTGTGGCGGTCGAGCCGCAGGCGGCGCTGCACGCCTTCCTCGCCCGCGACCTGCCGCGCGATATCACCCTGCTCCGCCAGGCGGTCGGGGCCACGCCGGGCATCGCCGAGCTCGCGGTCTCACGCCTGCATCCGACCGTCTCCTCGCTGGTACCCGGCCGCGTCGCCGCCGGGCCGGGTTTCGGCCATGTGCGCTGGGACGCGCGCGAGCCGGTCGAGGTGACCACGCTCGACGCGCTGATCGCAGCCTACGGCGTGCCGCGCTTCATCAAGATCGATGTCGAGGGGTTCGAGGCGGAGGTGCTGGCCGGCCTCACCCAGCCTGTCGCCTGGATCACCTTCGAGGCCCTGCCCGCCGCGCCGTTGGCCGCGCGCGCCTGTCTCGACCGCCTCGCCGCGCTTGGTCCCTATCGCTTCAACCTGATCGTTGGCGAGGGCGACCGCTTCGCGCTCGACTGGACCGACGCCGCCGGGCTCGCCGCCGCGCTGCCACGCCTGAACCGCAATGGCGACATCTATGCCCGGCTGGCGTAGCACCGCGACCCTCATCCTCGCCACCGCGATTCTCTACGCGCTGCTCGCCGCGCCGAACCCCCCGGACGCGCTGCGCCCGGCCGCGCTGCTCGTCTTTCCGCTGGAGCTGCCGGCGCTTCTCCTCCTGCTCCTCCTCTTCCCCGGCCGCGTGCCGCGCGCCGGGGTCACGGCCGCGCTCACCGCCGCGACGGCCCTGCGCCTCGCGGACATCGCGGCCTTCACCGCCTACGCCCGGCCGTTCAACCCGGCGTTCGACCTCGGCCTCGTCCCGGCGAGCTGGCGCTTGCTGAGCGGAACGGTCGGCGTGCCCGCCGCCCTCGCCGCCACCTTGGCGCTCGCCGCCGCCCTCGCGCTTGTCGCCGCCGCGATCTGGTGGGCGACCGGCCGCGTCGCACGGGCCGCGCCGACTCGCCGCGCACCGCTCGCGCTCCTGCTCCTGCCCGCGCTCGCCCTGCCCGCGCTCGACGCCGCCCGCCGCGCCGACCCGCCGGGTGCCGCGCAAACCGCGCGCTTCGCCTTCGAGCATGCGCGCGACGCCATCGCCGGCCGCGCCGATCTCGCCCGCTTCCGCGCCGAGGCCGCGCGCGATCCCAAGGCGGATGGCCCGCAATTCGGCGCGCTGGCGGGGACCGACGTCTTCGTCGTTTTCGTCGAATCCTACGGCCGCTCGGCGCTCGAGAACCCGCTCTATGCGCCGACGATCACCGCGACGCTCGCGCGGGCCGAGGCCGGCCTCGCCGCCGCCGGCCTCGCCACCCGATCCGGCTTCCTGACCGCGCCGATGGTCGGCGGCCAGAGCTGGCTGGCGCATGGCAGCCTGCTCTCCGGTCTGCTGCTCGATACGGACGCCCGTTACCGCGCCCTGTTGGAAAGCCCGCGCAAGTCCTTGACCCATCTGGCGAAGGCCGCCGGCTGGCGCGTGGTCGCGGTCATGCCGGCGATCACCCTCGCCTGGCCGGAGGCGGATTATTTCGGCTACGACCAGATCCTCGCCGCCGCCGACCTCGGCTACAAGGGCAAGCCGTTCAACTGGGTGACCATGCCCGACCAGTTCACCCTGGCCGCCTTCGAGCGCCTGTCGCTCAGCGAACCGAGGCCGCCGGTCTTCGCCGAGATCGCCCTCATCTCGTCCCACGCCCCCTGGACGCCGATCCCGCCGCTCCTGCCATGGGACGCGCTCGGCGACGGCCATGTGTTCGACGCGGCGGCGGTGGCGGGCGAGCCGCCCGAAATCGTCTGGCGCGATCAGGCTCGCGTGCGCGATCAGTACCGCCGCGCGCTCGATTACTCGCTCTCCACGGTCTTCGGCTTCGCCCAGCGCCGCGCCGCGACCCGCCCGCTGATCGTTGTCCTTGGCGACCACCAGCCGGCCAGCTTCGTTTCCGGCGACCCGGTCGGCCGCGACGTGCCGATCCATGTCATCGGCCCGCCCGAAACGCTGTCCCGGATCGACGGCTGGCACTGGACGCCCGGCCTCGTCCCCGCGCCGGACGCGCCGGTCTGGCCGATGGAGGGGTTCCGCGACCGTTTCCTCGACGCTTTCGCGGCGGATTGACCCGGAACGCCGGGGCTTTACCGGGCGGGGCATCGCGCTACTCTGATATCATGGCGCCGGCAGAGCCGCCGAACACGGGACCGGGGGATTGGAATGCAACAGGCCGAGATGACGGACGCCGTCTGGACCGCGCTGCTCGCCTTGCGCGGCGGCGCCCCGGTTCAGCCCGCCCCGGACTGGGTGCCCGCCGTCCGCGCCGCCTGGGATCTCTATGCGCCGATCGCCGGGGACGGCGCCGGCGCGCCCTACGCCTTCGCGCAGGTCGGCCAGTCGCTCGACGGCCGGATCGCGACCCTGAGCGGCGATGCCTCGGAGGTTTCAGGCGCCGCCGGCCTCTGCCACCTGCATCGTTGCCGCGCGCTGGCCGACGCGGTGCTGGTCGGGGTGCGCACCGCGCTCCTCGACGATCCGCGGCTGACCGTGCGCCTCGTCAAGGGGCCGAACCCGGCCCGCGTGGTGATCGATCCGCGCGGCCGCCTGCCGAACGACGCCGTCGTGTTGCGGGCGGACGGTGCCCGGCGGGTGGTGGTGCAGTCGGTGCCGAAGCCGCGACCGGCCGGCGTCGAGGTCGTGGCCTTGCCGGCGGCCGACGGCTGGATCAGTCCCGCGGCGATCCGCGCCGCGCTGGCCGAGCGCGGGCTTTTCCGGCTGTTGATCGAGGGCGGCGGCGTCACCATCGCCGGCTTTCTCGACGCGGGCCTGCTCGACCGCCTGCATGTCGGGATCGCGCCCTTGATTATCGGCGCCGGCCCGACCGGGCTCAGCGCCGCGCCGGTGCCGCGCCTCGCCGACGCGCTGCGACCCGAGACCCATGTCTATGGGTTGGACACCGATGTGATCTTCGATTGCGCCCTGCGCCCCGCCGGCAAGGCCAGCACGTCGAGATGGCCGACCCTGAGCGAACCCGCGCCGCGCGCCGCCCGCCGCGCCTGAAGCCAAGCCGCGGCGTCGCAGCCCGCTTCGCCGGCGGCCGCCGCGATACCCGCCTCCAGTTCGTCGCGCAGATCCCCCAGGCCGAGCCGCCAGGGGCTCGGCGCCACGCGCACAACGTAGCCCTTGTCCCGCATCGCCTCGGCGAAGGCGGGCGCGGCCGCGGGGCCGAGGGCGGGGCCGAGGCCCTTGTCCCGCCGCTGATGCGCGTTGAAGGCGGCGCGGACGCCCTCGTCGCCGGGGTCCGGCGGGTCCCAGTCGAGCGCGCCGTCATAGGTCAGCGCCGCGTAGACCCCGAGGCGCGCCGCCGCCAGCCGATCCGCCAGAGCGGCGATCCAAGCTCCGGCATCAGATCGAGCAGCGCCGAGCAGGTGACGAGCCGGGCGCCGTCTAGCGGCAGGTCGTCCAGCGCGCCAAGGTCGAGCGCATAGGTCCGCGCCTCCGGCAGGCGCGCCCGCGCCCGCGCGAGCAGCGCCGCGTCGCGATCGACCAGACGCCAGCGCGCGCGCGGCGGGAAGGCCCGCGCCGTCGCCCCCGTGCCGCAGCCGAGGTCGACCGCCCAGCCGTCGCCCAGATAATCCGCCGCCGCCGCGAGCAGCGCGGGGTCGCGCGCCGCGCGGTCGGCGGGCTCGCGCAGATCGAGCCACGCGGCCGAAAAGCTCACCGCGCCGCCGCCTCGACCGCCGAGGCGACGAGATCGGCCGTCCGTGCCCAGTCCGGCAATGCCTGCCCCGCGACCCATGCGGCGTCCGCGCAGGCCCGCCGCCGGGCCGGATCGTCGAGAAGGCCGGCGAGCGCCGCCGCCAGCGCCGGGACATCGCGCGGCGGCACCAGCGCGCCGGCCGCCTCCGGCACCAGATCGGCGATCGCCCCCGCCCGGCAGGCGATCACCGGCAGGCCCTGCGACAGCGCCTCGGCGAAGGCCATGCCGTAGCCCTCGTATTCCGAGGCGAGCACGAAGATATCCGCGGCGGCCAGCGCCGCGCGCGTGTCGGTCACCGCGCCGACCAATTCGATCCGCGCCCCGAAATCCGCCGCCGCGACCTGCCGGGCCAGAGCCGCGGCGTAGGCCGGATCCAGCGCCGCCGAGCCGATGATCCGCGCCCGCCAAGGCCGGTCCCGGATCGCATCGAGCGCGGCGATCAGAACGTCATGCCCCTTGCGCGGGATCAGCGAGCCGACGCTGACAATCACCGGCGGATCGCCGAGCCCGGCCGCGCGCGGCGCCGACGCGGTGCCCGGCGGCGCCACGGTCAGGTTGCCCGGCGCCACGCCGAAACCCTCGACCAACCGCCGCCCGGTCGCGACGCTGGTGCAGACCACCCCGCGCATCGCGGCCAGCCCCGCCCGCTCGCTGGCAAGCAGCGCCGACCGATCCGCGTCGCCGAGGCCCGTTTCGTCCCCCAGCGGATGGTGCACCAGCGCGACGAGGCGGAGCCGCCCCGCCTCCGCGGCCAGTTCCCCGGCCAGCACGCCCCCGGCGAGCCCGTCGAGCAGCACGGCCGTCCCGTCGTCGAGCGCGGCCAGCATTCCCGCCGCCGCCCGCCGCGCGCCCGCGTCGGGAAAGGGATAGTCGCCCGGCAAGGCGAGATGCTCCACGTCCCAGCCCCTGGCCCGCAGCTCGGAGATCAGCCGCCGGTCGTAGCCGTATCCGCCGGTCGGCGAACCGAGATCGCCCGGAATGGCGAAGACCAGCCTCACAGAGCGGCCTCGTACCAGGCCCGCGCCAGATGGCTCTCGCTGATCGTGACGCGCAGCCGGCGGAGCCGCCCGCCGTCGCGCAAGCCGCCGGCCCGGGCCACCGGCGCCAGGGCGTCGAAAACATGCCGGCAGAGGAACTCGGTCGTCGTGAACTTACCTGCGAACTCAGGCATTTCGTCCAGGTTCTTGTATTTCAATGGCGCCAGCGTCGCGGCCAGCGCCTCGGTCGCGAGGCCGATATCGACCACCAGCCCCTCGTCATCCAGCTCCTCCGCGAAAAACGCCGCGTCGATGGTGAAGGTCGCGCCATGCAGCCCCTGCGCCGGTCCGAAGGTCGGCGAGGGAAAGCTGTGGGCGATCATCACATGGTCCCGAACCTCGACGGCGAACATCGGTCCCTCCCTCATGGATAGCGGATGCGATGGCAGAGGGTGCCGGGATCGTCAAGGATCGCGCCGTAACGCGCCGGCAGGTCGGCGAAAGCGGTCTCGCCGCTGATCAGCGCGTCGAGCGCCGGGTCGGCCAACAGCCGCAGCGCCAGCTCGAGCCGCCGCCGATGGCTCCAGCGCGGCCGGCGCGACGGCGCGACCGCGCCGACCTGACTGGAAACGAGCCGCGTCCGCCCCGCATGGAACCCGGCGCCGAGCGGCACTTCCACCAGGGCGTCGCCGTACCAGCTCGCCTCGACCACCATCGCCTCGAAGCCCGCCGCCTCGAGCGCCGTGCGCAACCCCGCGCCGGACCCGCTCGCATGGATGACGAGGTCGCATCCCTCCGGCGCGGCCCCGGGCGCCGCGACGGCGCAGCCGAGCGACGCCGCCAGCGCGGCCCGCGCCGGATTGACATCGACCAGCGTCACCTCCGCCCCCGGCATCCGCGCGCAGAGCCACGCTGCGAGCGCGCCGACCACGCCGGCGCCGACCACCGCGATCCGGTCGCCCGGCCCCGCGCCCCCGTCCCAGACGATATTGAGCGCCGTTTCCATATTCGCCGCCAGCACCGCCCGCGTCGCTGGCACCCCTTGGGGCAGCGGAACGGCCATCGCCTCCGGCACCGCGAACCGGTCCTGATGCGGATGCAGCGCGAAGACCTCGCGCCCGGCGAGCGGCCCCGCGATCACCCGACCGACCGTCGCATAGCCGTACTTCACCGGAAACGGGAAATCGCCCGCCTGCGAAGGCGCCCGCATCCGAGCCCATTCCGACGCCGGCACGCGACCCGCGAAGACCAGCGCCTCCGTCCCCCGGCTGATCCCGCCAAACAGCGCCTCGACCGTCAGCTCGCCGGTCCCAACCGGTTCCGCCAGGATCTCCGCCCGTCGCGCCCCGACGATCCACAGCGCCCGCGCCTCTCCATGCGCCATCTCCAACCTCCCCGCCGACCGTCCGCAGCCTAGCACGCGCGGCGGCGGCGGCGAGGGAGCGTCTCGATTTCTGTTGCTTTTCCGGTCCGCGCCGCCTATCTCCAACTCAACCGGACCGCTGCGACGCGGACCGAGCACAGGTTTGCGCGCCGCGCGAACCGAACGAAAGCGATGGCGCAGACGGGGCAATGGCCCCTGACATCGCGGATCAACGGGTTTTCGTCATTTGCGCCTGACGAGGGCGAACCGCGCGCGGCGGGCCGATGGGCCGCCCGGCGCGGAAAGGATTTGTCTTGACTGAACGGACTTTTGCGAGCTTCGGGCTCGCCCAGACCCTGCTCGACGCGCTGGCCCGCGCGGGCTTCACCACCCCGACGCCGATCCAGGCGCGGGCGATCGCGCCGCAGATGGAAGGCCGCGATATCCTCGGCGTCGCCCAGACCGGCACCGGCAAGACGGCGGCCTTCGGCCTGCCGATCCTGCATCATATCCTGGCACTCTCCGGCCGCCCGGCGCCGAAGACCTGCCGCGCGCTCATCCTCGCGCCGACGCGTGAGCTGGCCGTGCAGATCGAGGCGAGTTTCAAGGCCTTCGCCGGTGGCGCGCGCCTGACCACGCTGCTCATCCTCGGCGGCCTGTCGCGTTCGGGCCAGGTCCGCGCGATGAGCCGTGGCATCGACGTGGTGATCGCCACCCCCGGCCGACTGATCGACCTGTTGGACGAGGGCGCGATCCGGCTCGACGAGACCCGCTTCGTGGTGCTCGACGAGGCCGACCGCATGCTCGACATGGGCTTCATCAAGCCGGTGCGCCGGATCGTCGCCGCGCTGCATCCGCGCCGCCAGTCGGCGCTCTTCTCGGCGACCATGCCGCCGGAGGTGCGCGAACTGGCCGAGAGTCTGCTGAAGGACCCGGTCCGGGTCGAGGTGACGCCGCAGGCGACCACCGTCGACCGCATCACCCAGCGCGTCGAACTGATCGAAGGCGGCGCCAAGCGCGCCCGCCTCGCCGCGCTGCTGGTCGAGCCCGGGGTCGAGCGCACCATCGTCTTCGCCCGGACCAAGCGCGGCGCCGACCGCGTGGCGGAGAATCTCGACAAGGACGGCGTGCCCGCCGAGGTCATCCACGGCAACAAGGCGCAGAACGCCCGCCAGCGCGCGCTCGGCCTGTTCCGGACCGGGCATGTCGGGGTGCTGGTCGCCACCGATATCGTCGCCCGCGGCATCGACGTGCCCGGTGTCACGCATGTGATCAACTACGACCTGCCGGACGAGGCGGAAAGCTACGTGCACCGTATCGGCCGGACGGGCCGCAACGGATCGGAAGGCATCGCGATCACCCTCTGCGCGCCGGACGAGATCAAGAAGCTCCGCGCGGTGGAGAAGATCACCCGCACCGCGTTGCTCGACCCGACCGGCGACGCGACCGTGGTTCGCGGCCGCCCCTCGAACCACGCACCGAACCACGCGCCGCGCGCCAACGCGCCGAAGCCCGCCCGGGCGCCGAAATCGGCGGAGAAGCCCGGCGGCCCGAAGCATGCCGGCTCGGGACATGGGCAGAGCGGTGCGAAGCCGGGCGCCAAGTCGCTGGATCCGGCCCGCGCCGAACGCGCCCGCAACCGCCGCCCCCGCCGCGCCCAGCGCGCGGCCTGATCGCCCTTCCGCGGCGCCTCCCGCCTGCCCTAGAGGTCGGCGAAGATGCCGCGGATGTCGATCGCCAAGCCTGGCGGATCGAGCGTCAGGGTTCCATCGTGAAGGATCTCGACGTCGATCCGGCCGTCGGCGTCGCGGCGGTGGTGAATGACAACCCGCCTGTCGGTGTCGACGATCAGATAGTGCCGCACACTCGGCAGTGAAAAATAGCTTGCAAGCTTGGCGCCCCGGTCGACGCCACGGCTCGACGGGGAAACCACTTCCATCACGATGATCGGGTCCGCGACCTCGATCGCGTCGCCCGGCAGGGGCGGTCCGCATCGCACCAGCGCGTCGGGCTCGTAGACGGTCCGGTCGTCGATCCTGACCGCCATGCCGTCGGTCATGGCCCGGCAGGGCAGGCCCTGCGCGGCAATGGCGTCGCGAAAGGCGATCGCGGCGTTGAGCTTGGCCTGGTTGTGACTGGCCCGCTCGGGAGCCATCGCGACGACGGCGCCGTTGTCGAGTTCGAATCGGCCTGTCGGCTGCTCCATTGCCCAGGCAATGAACTCGTCGGCGGTGAACTCGGTCTGTCTCGGTTGCTCCATCCGCCGCCCTTGGCTCCGTCGATTGCGCATCCTATCATCGCCTTCGGTTCGGCGCGACCGCGAAGGGCTGGGGGGCGCTCCCTTGCTCGAGGAAACGCCCCTTTGGACTCGCGAGTTACGGTACGAGGCGCGTGTTCGATCCGCTCTGCACCACCTGCACCCGCTGGCCGGTGGCGAAGGCGGGTTGGGTCTGGATGACCGAGATCGTCTGGCCGCTGTCCAGCCGCACGAACCATTCCGTCGACTGGGCGGTGGTCGCCGCGCCGGCGATCTGGTTGCCCGCCGCCGCGCCCGCGACCGCGCCGGCGCCGGTGGCCAGCACCTTGCCGGTGCCACCGCCGACCTGGTTGCCGAGCGCCGCTCCGGCGATGCCGCCCGCCAGCGTGCCGACCACGTCGGCCGGACCGTTGCCGCCCTGCACCGTGACCGGCCGGCTGCCGGTGATGGTGCCAAAGCTGACCGTCGAGGCGGTCTGCGCCTGGTTCGCACTGACCACGTTGCCGTTCTGGCCCGGCGCGCAGGCCGTGAGCGCCAATGCCGCGAGGCCAGCCAGGGCCGCGGTCCGGAAAATCTGTGACTGCATCGATCTGTCTCTTGTTCCGTCTTGGTGAAGAAGTTCAGCCGGCGAGGGATGCCCGTCGCCGCCCACGCCCGTCAAGCCTATCGCAAAGGCGGAGCACGCGGAAATACGATCCGGTGATCGGGCGCGCGGGCCCCGACTCGGCGGTCGCCGAATCTCCCCGCGCCGCCAGGGGGGCACGAATTGCCTGCCGGGCACCGGCGGGACAGTTACGGTTTTATCGTCGGGACCGGCGGGCGGGGAAAGTCGACCCTTTCCCTTGCGGCCGCGGCGAGGATCGTTAGGCGATGTCCGTCGAAAAGGAGACGGACATGAACAACGCGCTCTCGACCGCGCTCGGCTGGGTGCTGCTGGCGGCCTGCCTCGCGGTCGTTCTCTCGATCCTCGTGTCGCCGACCGGCAGCTTCGCGCATTAAGCACGGACGCCACCTGATCCGCGCGCCGGAATCCCGTTTGCGGGACGTCGCGGGTGCGCTAACCTCCGTCCGCGCCGTCGATTGTCCTGGCGCGGAAAGGATCAAGTCCATGAGGATCACCAAGGGGATTTCGGCCGCGGCCGGTCTGGCCGTCGCCGCCTTCTGTCTCGTCGCCTGCGACGCCGCGCCCGATCCGAACAACACCTCGACCGGCGGCGCGGCCGGTGACCAGGGGCCGGGCTATTGCGATGCGCCGCCGGCCGACATGACCCAGCTCGACCACTGGAACCAACTCTGCTCTCCCGGCAGGCGCTCCTGATCCACCCGCGTCCCGAGGGCGCGGATCGAGGCGGGGGGATGTTGCGGCGCGCGAGGCGAATGACTACGTCTCAGCGCTCCCGCCCCCCTCGCGCTCGAGAAGGACCGGCTCCTTGGATTTCCTCCGCCTGACCGAAGGCCTGACCCGCCGCGTCGAGGATGTCCTCGCCGAGACGAGCTCGGCGCTGTTCGACCCGGTGGTCCGACTTGGCGTCACCGGGCTCAGCCGGGCCGGCAAGACCGTCTTCATCACCTCGCTCGTCGCCAACCTGCTGGAGCGCGGGCGGATGCCGCAGCTGCGGGCCTCGGCCGAGGGCCGGATCCTCGCCGCCTATCTCCAACCGCAGCCGGACCATTCGATCCCGCGCTTCGCCTTCGAGGACCATCTCGCCTCGCTGACCGCGCCGGAGCCGAGCTGGCCGGAAAGCACCCGCTCGATCTCGACCCTGCGCCTGTCGCTGCGGGTGGCGCCGAAGGGGTTTTTCACCGGCCTGACCGGGCCGCGCACGGTGCATGTCGATATCGTCGACTATCCCGGCGAATGGCTGCTCGACCTGCCGCTGATGAGCCAGAGTTTCGAGGACTGGTCGGCGGCGGCGATCGCCATCGCCCGGTCGCCGGCGCGCGTTGCGCAGGCCGAAGGCTGGCTCGCCGCGATCGACGCCTGCGACCCGTCGCGGCCGCTCGACGAGGCCGAGGCGCGGACGCTGGCCGCCGCCTTCACCACCTATCTCGGCGCCGCCCGCCGCGCCGGCCTTTCCAGCGTCGCGCCCGGGCGATTCCTGATGCCGGGCGATCTCGAAGGATCGCCCGCCCTCACCTTCTCGCCGCTGCCGCGGCCGGAACGCCAGCCCTCGGGCTCGCTCTGGCGCACCTTCGACAAGCGGTTCGAGGCCTACAAGCGGGTGGTGGTCGAGCCGTTCTTTCGCAACCATTTCTCGCGGCTCGACCGGCAGATCGTGCTGATCGACGCGCTCGGCGCCATCCATGACGGGCCGCGCGCCGTCGAGGATCTGCGCGGGGCGATGGCCGAGATCCTCGCCTGCTTCCGGCCGGGGCAGAATTCCTGGCTGGCGCCGATCCTCGGCCGGCGGATCGACAAGATCCTGTTCGCCGCGACCAAGGCCGACCATCTGCACCATGAGCAGCATCCGAAGCTGACCGCGATCACCGAGGCGCTGGTCGCCGACGCCCGCGCCCGCGCGCTGTTCCGCGGGGCCGAGATCGGCGCGCTGTCGATCGCCAGCCTGCGCGCCACCGTCGAGCAGACCGTGACCCGCGACGGCCGCGAGATCGGCGTGGTGCGCGGACGGCGGGAGGATGGCACGGGCGAGGCCGCGCTCTTCCCCGGCGCGCTGCCCGAGGATCCCGCCGCGCTGCTCGTGCCGGCGCGGGCGGGCGCGGGCGACTGGTCGGACGCCGCCTATCGCATCGCCCGCTTCGCCCCGCCCCGCCTCCATCTCGTGCCCGGCGAGGGCCTGCCGCATATCCGTCTCGACCGCGCGGCGGAATTCCTGATCGGAGACAGCCTCACATGACCGAGCCCCCGCGCCGCGACGATCCCTTCGTGATCGACGCCGCCGAGCTGCCGGCGGCCGAGGCGGCGAGCCCGGCCGACGCGCCGCCGCCGCCCGACGACATGCCGAGCGGTCAGGCGATGCTGCGCATGGCGCGGGTCGCGGCGCGGCCGCGCGGCGCCGGCTGGCGCTGGTTCTGGAGCGTGCTCGGCAGCCTCGTCACGCTGATCGTCTCGGTCGCCGCCTATGACTATGTGACCGCGCTGATCGCGCGCAGCCCGACCCTCGGGATGGTCGTGCTCGGCCTCATGATCCTGCTCGGGCTGATCGTGCTCGGCCAGATCCTGCGCGAGCTCTGGGCGTTTCGCCGGCTCGGGCGGATCGACGGCTTTCGCGCCGACGCCGAGACGGCGCTCGCCAAGGCCGACACCGCCGCCGCCCGCGACCTCTCGCGCCGGCTCGAGCGGTTCTACGCCGGTCGGCCCGAGATGCGCTGGACCTCCGAGACGCTGGCCGCGCAACGCGAGGAGCTGCTCGACGCCGACGCCGTGGTCGCCCTGACCGAGCGCGCGCTCTTCGCGCCGCTCGACGCCGAGGCGCGGACCGAGATCGAGGCCGCCTCGCGCACCGTCGCCGCCGCCACCGCGCTGATCCCGCTCGCGCTGATGGATGTGTTGGCCGCGCTCTCCGCCAATATCCGGATGATCCGCCGGATCGCCGAGATCTATGGCGCCCATTCCGGCTTCTTCGGTTCCTGGCGCCTGCTCGGCACCGTCGCCACCCATATCGTCGCGACCGGCGCGGTGGCGGCGGGCGACGATCTCGTGCATTCGGTGCTGGGGGGCAGCGTGCTCGCCAAGCTGTCGCGCCGCTTCGGCGAGGGCGTGGTGAACGGCGCGCTGACCGCGCGGGTGGGCATCGCCGCGATGGAGGTCTGCCGCCCGTTGCCCTTCGCCGCCTTGCCCCGCCCCAAGGTCTCGAACATCATCGGCCGCTCGCTGACCGGTCTCTTTCAGAAGGAATGAGGCGGGCCAGTCTGTTCCGCCGTCAACCGGGAAATCGCATGTCGAACGAGCCGACCTTTGGCAATTGGAGCGCCGACGCGCTGCGCCTCGAGATCCTGCGGCGCGAGATGGACAAGATGTCCGAGAAGGACCGCGCGCGGGCGGCGGAGGAAAAGGCCCGCGCCGATTTCGCCACCGACTTCATGCGCCACCATATCGGCCCGGACGAGCTGCGCCATATCCGCCAGTTGGTCGAGGCGGCGGTGCGCCATGGCGCGTTCCAGGCGATGGTCTATTCCTTTCCCTCGTCGCTCTGTTCGGACGACGGGCGCGCGATCAACAACGCGCGCCCCGAATGGCCGGAGACGCTGCGCGGCAAGGCGCGCGAGCTCTACGACACGTTCGAGCGTCATGCCCGCCCGCTCGGCTATCACCTCCACGCGTCGATCATCAGCTTTCCCGGCGGCGTCCCCGGCGACGTCGGCTTCTTCCTGTCCTGGGAGCCTCCGGTAACCGGCGCGGCGCCAGCCTCGGTGGAGGTGGTGGAAAAACCGGATTGAAGCGCTATTCGCGGTTGTCTATAGGCTGCTGCATGGTCCGGTTTTCGATCCTCGGCGAGCGAATTACCAGCCCGGCGCTCTGACTTTCCAGAGACGCCGGTCGCTTTGCGCCCTCTTCTTCCCTTCGCCAATGGAATTCGCCCGATGTCCGCCGATACCACCGACAGTCCCACCGCCGACCTTCCCGACTACAAGGACACGCTGTTCCTGCCCAGGACCGACTTTCCGATGCGGGCGGGCCTGCCCCAGCGCGAGCCCGGCTGGCTCGAACGCTGGCAGCGGATCGGCGTCTATCAGCGCCTGCGCGAGAAGCCGGCGCGCACGCCCTTCGTGCTGCATGACGGGCCGCCCTACGCCAACGGCAACCTGCATATCGGCCACGCGCTGAACAAGCTCCTGAAGGATTTCGTCGTCCGCTCGCAGCAGATGATGGGCCACGACAGCCGCTATGTCCCCGGCTGGGACTGCCACGGCCTGCCGATCGAATGGAAGATCGAGGAGCAGTACCGGGCGCGCGACCGCAACAAGGACGAGATCGACGCCAACGTCTTTCGCGCCGAGTGCCGCAAGTTCGCCGAGCACTGGGTCGGCGTCCAGCGCGAGGAGTTCAAGCGGCTGGGCGTGACCGGGGATTGGGAAAATCCCTATCTCACCATGAACTTCCACGCCGAGGCGGTGATCGCGGACGAGTTCATGAAGTTCGTGATGAACCAGAGCCTCTATCTCGGCTCGAAGCCCGTCATGTGGTCCCCGGTCGAGAAAACCGCGCTGGCCGAGGCGGAGGTTGAGTACCACGACCATACCAGCCCGACAATCTGGGTGAAGTTCCAAATTAAGAAAATTACGCCACTCATGGCGCTGCGTCTTGACGGGACCGAACATCATGCCGGCTCTGAAGCCAAGCAGAATGAATTCCGCTCAGAACTAAAAGGGGCAAGCGTGGTCATTTGGACCACCACGCCGTGGACCATTCCCTCCAATCGGGGTGTTGCGTATTCAAGTCACATCTCCTACGGCCTCTACCGCGTGACCGCAGCGCTGGACAACAATTGGACTTCCGTAGGGGAGACGCTTGTTCTCGCGGATGCGCTCGCCGATTCGGTTAAATCGGCAGCGCGAGTTGCGGATTGGGAGCGACTTGGAGGTGTGGAAGCCAGAACGCTCGAAGGCGCCGTACTCCGCCACCCACTTGCGCACTTGGACACTCACTGGGCTTACGACGTGCCGATGATCGAGGGCGACTTCGTCACCGACGACACCGGCACCGGCTTCGTCCACATGGCGCCGTCGCACGGAGACGATGACTACAAGCTAGGCAAGCAGTTCAATCTTCAGATGACCCACAACATCCTCGAAGACAGCTCCTTCGCCCCGCACGTGCCGTTCTTCGCCGGGCTTCAGGTGTTCGATGCCAAGGGCAAGGAAGGCAAGGCCAACGCCGCCGTCATCGACAAGCTGATCGAGGCGGGCGCCCTCGCCGCGCGGGGCCGGCTGAAGCATTCCTACCCCCACTCCTGGCGCTCCAAGGCGCCGGTCATCTATCGCAACACGCCGCAATGGTTCGTCGCCATCGACAAGCCGCTCGCCGACGGGCTCTCGACCTATGGCGATACCATCCGCCAGCGCGCGCTGACCTCCATCGACCGGCTGGTCGAATGGACGCCGCAAACCGGGCGCAACCGGCTCTATTCGATGATCGAGGCGCGGCCGGACTGGGTGCTCAGCCGGCAGCGCGCCTGGGGCGTGCCGCTCACCTGCTTCGTCAAGCGCCTGCCCGAGGGGCGGGTCGAGATCCTGCGCGATCCGGCGGTCAATGCGCGGATCAAGGCGGCCTTCGAGACAGAGGGCGCCGATGCCTGGTTCGAGGAGAGCGCCAAGGCGCGGTTCCTCGCCAACGACCATCCGCACGCTGACTGGGAGAAGGTCACCGACATTCTCGACGTCTGGTTCGACAGCGGCTCGACCCACGCCTTCGCGCTCCGCGACCGTCCCGATGGCATCTGGCCGGCGAGCCTCTATCTCGAAGGCACGGACCAGCATCGCGGCTGGTTCCATTCCTCGATGCTGCAGGCCTGCGGCACGATGGGCCGCGCGCCCTACGAGGCGGTGCTGACCCACGGCTTCACGCTCGACGAGAACGGGCTGAAGATGTCGAAATCCGTTGGCAACACCGTGGCGCCGGAAAATGTCATCAAGCAGTACGGCGCCGATATCCTGCGGCTCTGGGTGGCGCAATCGGACTATACCGCCGACCTGCGCATAGGGCCGGAGATCCTGAAGGGCACCGCCGACAGCTATCGCCGGCTGCGCAACACCTTGCGCTTCCTGCTCGGCGCGCTCGACGGCTTCGACGAGGCCGAACGCGTCGCGCCGGCCGAGATGCCGGAGCTGGAGCGTTGGGTGCTGCATCGTCTGGCGGAACTCGACGCGGTCGTGCGCAAGGGCTACGCCGAGTACGATTTCCAGCATGTCTTCCAGCAGCTCTTCCAGTTCTGCACCGTCGATCTGTCGGCTTTTTATTTCGACATCCGCAAGGACGCGCTCTATTGCGACGCGGCGACGAGCCTGCGGCGGCGGGCGGCGCGCACGGTGCTCGACCTGCTGTTTCACCGGCTGGTGACCTGGCTGGCGCCGATGCTCGCCTTCACCATGGAAGAGGTCTGGCTCGACCGCTTCCCGTCCGAGAATGGCTCGGTCCATCTTCAGGATTTCCCGGAGACGCCGGCCGCGTGGCTCGACGCCGATCTCGCCGCGAAGTGGCAGAGGGTCCGCGCCGCCCGCCGCGTGGTGACCGGCGCGCTGGAGGTGGAGCGGCGCGAGAAGCGGATCGGCGCCAGCCTCGAGGCGGCGCCGGTGGTGCATGTCTCGGACGCCGCCCTGCGCGCCGCGCTCGGCAGCGTGCCGTTCGACGAGATCTGCATCACCTCCGCCCTCGCGCTGACCGGGGACGAGCCGCCGGCGGACGCCTGGCGCCTCGACGATGCGCCCGGCATCGCGGTGGTGCCGGTCCTCGCCAGTGGCGAGAAATGCGCCCGCTGCTGGCGCATCCTGACCGATGTCGGCACCCACGCGCACGACGGGGTCTGCGAACGCTGCGACGCGGCGCTCGGCTGAACGCGGATGCGCCTTACGGCGCCTCGCTCCTGGGCCGAGGATTGCTCGCGACTTCGCAGCATTCCCTTCACGAGATCGACCGTCGGCGAGATCGTGACGGACGTGCCCCGACGGGGCACGTCCGTTTACAACGGGCGAGCCGGGCACACCGGCCCCGATTGAGAGCTGCCGGAGAAATCCGCACCGCTGGCGGCCTTGTCTCTCTTTGATCTGCGATAGTGTCGCTGGCGGACGAGACCCCGACGCGGCCCTGGGACAGTGATCCCGTTGCGTAGCTTGGGGCTCGTCCGCCGTCCGCGCATGAACCTGAACAGTTGCAAGGGGCGCTCGCCGCGACACCGGCCGACCCCGTAGATCAAGGACAGGCTCCCCATGACTTTGCCACGGAATGTCATCGGCGTCGATGTCGCCAGGGACTGGATCGACACCTTCCGCCTCGCCACCGGCACGCGCGGGCACGTCGCCGCCACCCCGGCGGCGCTCGCCCGCTTCGCGGCGTCCGCCGTCGGCGCGCTCGTCGTCTTCGAGGCGTCGGGCGGCTGCGAGCGGCCCCTCGCCGCGGCCCTCGCCAAGGCCGGCGTCGCCTTCGCGCGGGTGAACCCCCGCCAGGCCCGCGACTTCGCCAGGGCGACCGGGCGGCTCGCCAAGACCGACCGGGTCGACGCGGAAGTGCTTGCCCGCATGGGCGCCGCCCTCGAACTCGCGCCGACACCGCCCGAGGATCCCGCCCGCGCCCGCCTCGCCGACCTCCTCGCCCGCCGCGAAAACCTCGCCGGCATGGTCCGGGCCGAGAAAAACCGCGCGGCCACGACGCGCGACCCCTGGATCGCCCGCGGGATCGCCCGGCTCGTCCGGGTTCTCGAACGCCACCTCGCCGCCCTCGGCGCGGAGATCGACGCAAGCATCGCCGCCTCCGCGACGCTCGGCGCCGAGGCCCGACGCCTGCGGTCGGCGCCGGGCGTCGGGCCGCTGGTATCGGCTGTCCTCGTCGCGCGCCTGCCCGAGCTCGGCCAGCTCGACCGCCGCAAGGTCGCCGCCCTCGCCGGGCTCGCGCCGCACGCCTGCGACAGCGGCCTCTCCCGCGGCAAGCGCCACGTCTGGGGCGGCAGGGCCGAGGTCCGCCGCGCGCTCTATCTCGCGGCTTTCGTCGCCAGCCGCTGCGACCCCCGCGTCAAGGCCTTCCGCGCCCGCCTCGCGACCACCGGAAAGCCGCTCAAGGTCGCCATCGTCGCCTGCGCCAGGAAGCTCCTGACCATCCTCGATGCCATGCTCCGCGCGGGACAGGACTACCGCGAGCCTGCTCATTGAAAGACAGTTGCTACGCAAGTTTGCTACGGCCGCGCCCGCGCGACCTGCCACCGGCAGGTCGGCAAGGGGCGGGCGCGGAGATATCTCTAACGGCGGATCGTCAGATGCGATCCCCAAGATGCTTTACAGCCCGCGCCCCGGCGCGCTATCCGTCGCACATCCATAGGGAGAGTAACATGACCGAGGCCCGCACCGTCCAAGTCGGCGACCTCGCGATTTCCAATGCCCTGCCGTTGACCCTGATCGCCGGCCCCTGCCAGCTGGAAGGGCTCGGCCACGCGCTCGCCATCGCCGAGGTGCTGCGCGACGCCTGTGCGCGAAACGGCGTCGGCTTCGTCTTCAAGAGCTCCTATGACAAGGCCAACCGCACCTCCCTCAACGCGCAGCGCGGCCTCGGCATGGAAAAGGGCCTCGCCATGCTGGCCGCCGTCCGCGAGCGGATCGGCTGCCCGGTTCTGACCGACGTGCATTTGCCGACCGACTGCGCCCCGGTCGCCGAGGCGGTGGATATCCTGCAGATCCCCGCCTTCCTCAGCCGCCAGACCGACCTCCTGCTCGCCGCCGGGGAAACCGGCGCCGCGATCAACGTGAAGAAGGGCCAGTTCCTCGCGCCCTGGGACATGGGCCCGGTGGCCGCCAAGATCGCCTCCACCGGCAACGAGCGCATCCTGCTCTGCGAGCGCGGCACCACCTTCGGCTACAACACCCTCGTCGCCGACATGCGCAGCCTGCCGACGATGGCGCGCACCGGCTATCCGGTGGTGATGGACGCGACCCATTCGGTGCAGCAGCCGGGCGGCCTCGGCGGCGCCTCGGGCGGCCAGCGCGAATTCGCGCCGGTGATGGCGCGCGCCGCCGTGTCGCTCGGAATCGCCGCGGTCTTCATCGAGACCCATCCCGACCCGGACCATGCGCCGTCCGACGGGCCGAACATGATCCATCTCGACCGCATGCCGGCGCTGATCGCCGAGCTCGCCGCCTTCGACCGCCTCGCCAAGGCGCATCCCCTGACCGTCTGACCGAAAGGCCACCCGCCATGACCGCGCCGCGCCCCGTCGTCGAGCCGAATACCTGGGATTTCCTGCGCGAGCCGATGATCGCGCCGACCGGCTTTCGCGAATATGACGCGCGCTGGAAATATCCCGACGACATCAACCTGCCCGGCGTCACCGCCCTCGGCCTCGGCCTCGGCACCCAGATGTTCGAGCGCGGCCTGCGGCCCGAGATCGCCGTCGGCAACGACTATCGCGACTATTCGCTCGCCATCAAGAACGCGCTGATCCTCGGCCTGCTGCAGGCCGGCGTGACGGTGAAGGACATTGGTCCGGCTTTGTCGCCGATGGCCTATTTCAGCCAGTTCCTGCTCGACACGCCGGCCGTCGCCATGGTGACGGCGAGCCATAATCCGAACGGCTGGACCGGGGTGAAGATGGGCTTCGAGCGCCCGCTGACCCATGGGCCCGAGGATATGGCGCGGC
>JBGAJI010000141.1:0-6792 GCA_044225035.1 Amaricoccus sp.
AACCCGCGGGGTCCATCGATCGCCCAGGCGCGCGACGTGGTGCTCGGGGCCGATGTCGTGATCAACGGCCTCGCCGTGCTCTGCGACGATTGCTCCGGCCGGCCGCGCGGCGGAAATCTGGAGGAGGAGTTCCGCGATCAGGTCATTGGCGGACCGGGCGCTTTCGTGGTGACCGCGAACGGACAGGAAGCCTTCGCCCATGCCGTGCGACGCAAGCTGATCCTGGAAATTTCACAGGTTGCGCCCTGAGCGGGGATACTCGCCGCTCGAAATATGATCTCGAAATAGTGAATGCCGCCCATTGGCGCGCATATTTTGGGCAGTTGTTTCTTACAGCGCGAAATTTGTGCTCCATCGCTTGACCGGCTTTCGACCTGGCCGCAGCCTGAGGCGCGCTTGACGATGGCGGCGGCGGCGCGCCGCGAAGACGCAGGGACCCCCGCGTCCCGTTGAGATGCCTAGAAACCAACGCACGCGCTTCATTCGACGGGACGAGGTATATGATAAGCAAGATCAAATGTTTGGGCACTTCCGCGGCGGTCGCCGGGGCCCGGTGGGCCGGCGCCGCCATCGCCCAGGAGGAAACGATCAAGGTCGGCGTTCTTCATTCGCTGTCCGGGACGATGGCGATCTCGGAAACGACGCTGAAGGACGCGGTCCTGATGATGGTGGACGAGCAGAACGCCAAGGGCGGCCTGCTCGGCAAGAAGCTCGAGGCGGTCGTCGTGGACCCGGCGTCGGACTGGCCGCTCTTCGCTGAAAAGGCGCGGGAGCTGATCGCGGCGAACGGCGTCGACGTGGTGTTCGGCTGCTGGACCTCGGTCAGCCGCAAGTCGGTGCTGCCGGTCTTCAAGGAACTGAACTCGATCCTGTTCTACCCGGTCCAATACGAGGGCCAGGAGAGCGAGCGCAACGTGTTCTACACCGGCGCCGCTCCGAACCAGCAGGCGATCCCGGCCGTCGACTATCTGATGAACGACGAGGGCGTCGAGCGCTGGGTGCTGGCGGGGACCGACTATGTCTATCCGCGCACCACGAACCAGATCCTCGAAGCCTACCTCAAGGCCAAGGGCGTCGCGCCCGAGGATATCATGATCAACTACACGCCGTTCGGGCATTCCGACTGGCAAACGATCGTCTCGGACATCAAGAAGTTCGGCTCGGAAGGCAAGAAGACCGCCGTGGTCTCGACGATCAACGGCGACGCGAACGTTCCCTTCTACAAGGAGCTCGGCAACCAGGGCATCTCGGCCGAGGATATTCCCGTCGTCGCCTTCTCGGTGGGCGAGGAAGAGCTCGCCGGCCTCGACACCGCGCCGCTGGTCGGCCATCTCGCCGCCTGGAACTATTTCATGAGCGTCGACACGCCCGAAAACGCCGAGTTCATCGAGAAGTGGCACAAGTTCATCAAGTCCGATGATCGCGTGACCAACGACCCGATGGAAGCGACCTATATCGGCTTCAACATGTGGGTGAAGGCGGTCGAGGCGGCCGGCACCACCGACACCGATCCGGTGCTCGATGCGATGATCGGCGTCGCGGTGCCCAACCTGACCGGCGGCATCTCGTCGATGGGCTCGAACCACCACATCACCAAGCCGGTGCTGATCGGCGAGATCCAGGACGACGGCCAGATCGAAACGGTCTGGGAGACCTCCGGCCTCGTGCTCGGCGACGAATGGTCCGACTATCTGCCGGAATCGGCCGACCTGATCGCCAACTGGCGCGCGCCGATGTCCTGCGGCAACTTCAACGTCGCCACCGGCAAATGCGGCGGCGCGACCAACTGACGTGACCAGACGCGCGCGCGGGCCTTACGGTCCGCGCGCTTTCCCATGCCCGATTTTCCGAAGGTTCTTTGCGAGGCTCGGGCCTTTTGTTCAAGCGTTAGCCGCGGAGTTTTCATGCGCCTCCTAGCAGCCGTCGCCATCTGGATCGGGCTCGTCATGGTGGGGCAGGGCGCCGCCGCCCAGACGCTGGAGGAGCTGGTCCAGCGGCTCCCGGACGGAAATTTCAACGAGCGCGCCGAAGTGGTGGAGGCGATCGCCGCGACGGCGGATCCGCGCGCCGAGGGCGTGCTCGAAGCGCTGGCCGAGGGCGAGTTGCAGCGCCGCGACGCGGACGGCGTGATCCTGCGCGTCACCGGCAAGGGGGCGGGCGCGGTCGGGTTCGATCCCTTGACCGGCGCCGAGATCGGCCCGGTCGCCCCGCGCACCACCGAGGCGATCCGCGTCAACAACAGCCTGCGCCGCGCGGTCCGCGCCGCGATCGGTACGCTCACCCTGATGTCGCCCGACCCGGGCAAGCGTCTGGCCGCGGCCAACGCCGCCTTCCTCGCCGCCGATCCCGAGGCGCTGCCGGCGATTTCCGAGGCGCTCGCCGCGGAGCAGGACGCCGGCGTCGCCAAGGCGCTGCGCGAGGCGCAGGCGCTCGCGACGCTCGAATCCGACGCGCCGGTGGCCGAGAAGGTCGCCGCGCTCGCCGTGGTCCGGGACAGGGGCGGCAACGACGCGCTGACCGCGATAAACAAATACACGGGCGCCGGCGAGCCCGAGGTCGCGGCCGCCGCGACCGCCGCCAAGGCCGAGATCGAGCGGGCGCAGGCGGTCTGGGGCGTGGCGCAGAACGTCTGGTTCGGCGTGTCGCTCGGCTCGGTGCTGTTGCTCGCCGCGGTCGGCCTCGCCATCACCTTCGGGGTGATGGGCGTGATCAACATGGCGCATGGCGAGTTGATCATGCTCGGCGCCTATACGACCTATCTCACCCAGCAGGTGATCCGCAGCTACTATCCCGGGCTCTTCGACTGGTCGCTCCTGATCGCGACGCCGCTCGCCTTCCTGGTCGCCGGCGCGATCGGCGTCGGGATCGAACGGGGGATCGTGCGGTTCCTCTATGGAAGGCCGCTCGAGACGCTGCTCGCCACCTGGGGCGTCAGCCTGATCCTGCAACAGACGGTGCGCACGCTGTTCGGTCCGTCCAACCGCGAGGTCGGCAATCCGTCCTGGATGTCGGGGGCGTTTCAGGTCGGTGAAATGACCATCACCTGGAACCGCTTCTATATCGTGATCTTCGCGCTCGCCGTCTTCCTGGGCCTGCTGCTCCTGCTGAAACGCACGCTCTTCGGGCTGCAGATGCGGGCGGTGACGCAGAACCGGCCGATGGCGGCCGAGATGGGCATCCGCACGGCGAAGGTCGACGCGCTGACCTTCGGCCTCGGCGCCGGGATCGCCGGCCTCGCCGGGGTCGCGCTCAGCCAGATCGACAATGTCTCGCCCAATCTCGGGCAGGCCTATATCATCGACAGCTTCCTCGTGGTGGTGTTCGGCGGCGCCGGCAATCTCTGGGGGACCTTCGCCGCGGCCTTCACGCTCGGCATCGCTAACAAGTTCATGGAGCCCTTCGTCGGCGCGGTGCTGGCCAAGATCCTGATCCTCGTCTTCATCATCCTGTTCATTCAGAAGCGGCCACGGGGCCTGTTCCCGACCCGCGGCCGCGCCGTGGAGGGCTGAGCCATGCGCACGAGCTTCATCGACAAGCGCATGGGCATCTTCCTCGCCCTGCTCGCGGTGGTCACCGTGCTGGTGCCGCTCGGCAACCTGATGGCGCAGCCGGGCTCCGGCGTTCATGTGCCGAGCTATATCGTGGCGCTGCTCGGCAAGTATCTCTGCTACGCGCTGCTGGCCGTGTCGCTCGATCTCGTCTGGGGCTATTGCGGCATCCTCAGCCTCGGGCATGGCGCGTTCTTCGCGCTCGGCGGCTATGCCATGGGCATGCACCTGATGCGCGAGATCGGTGACCGCGGGGTCTATGCCAACCCGATCCTGCCCGATTTCATGGTGTTCCTGAACTATACCGAACTGCCGTGGTTCTGGCACGGCTTCGACATGTTCTGGTTCGCCTGCCTGATGGTGCTGTTCGTGCCTGGCCTGCTCGCCTTCGTCTTCGGCTTCTTCGCCTTCCGCAGCCGGGTTACCGGGGTCTATCTGTCGATCATCACCCAGGCGATGACCTACGCGCTGCTGCTCGCCTTCTTCCGCAACCAGATGGGGCTCGGCGGCAACAACGGCCTAACCGACTTTCGCGACGTGCTGGGTTTCAGCCTGTCGGCGGACACGACGCGGGTGACGCTGTTCGTGATGTCGGCGATCGCCCTCGCGCTCGGCCTGCTGCTCGGGCGGGCGATCACCATCTCGAAGTTCGGCAAGGTGCTGGTCGGGGTGCGCGACGCCGAGAGCCGGACGCGGTTCCTCGGCTACCGGGTCGAATACTACAAGCTCTTCGTCTTCACCGTCTCGGCGATGATGGCGGGGGTCGCCGGCGCGCTCTATGTGCCGCAGGTCGGCATCATCAATCCCGGCGAATTCAGCCCGGCGAATTCGATCGAGATCGTGATCTGGGTCGCGCTCGGCGGCCGGGCGACGCTGGTCGGCGCGGCGATCGGCGCGCTGATCGTCACCTCGACCAAGAGCTGGCTGACCGGCGTCATGCCGGACGCCTGGCTTTTCGTGCTGGGCGCGATGTTCATCATCGTCACCATCTTTCTGCCGCAAGGCGTGCTCGGCCTTTTCGAGAAGGTCTTCAAGCGGCGCGAGGCGCAACCTGAACCCGGAACGCGGGAGGTCGAGGCATGAGGGAGACCCAGCTTTACCTGCAGGACGTGCATCGCGCGTTCGACGGCTACAAGGCGATCAACGGCCTGTCGATCGCGATCGCCAAGGGCGAGCTGCGTGCCGTGGTCGGTCCGAACGGCGCCGGCAAGACGACGATGCTCGACATCATCACCGGCAAGACGCGGCCCGACAGCGGCGAGGTGATCTGGGGCGCGGAGACCGACCTGACGCGGCTCGACGAAGCCTCGACCGCGCGGCTCGGCATCGGGCGCAAGTTCCAGAAGCCGACGGTGTTCGAGACCCACACCGTCGAAGACAATCTGATGCTCGCCCTCGCCGGAGATCGCGGCGTCAAGTCGAGCCTGTTCTTCCGGATCAGCCGGCCGCAGAAGGCCCGGATCGACGAGTTGCTGGAGCTCGTGCGCCTGACGGACGCCCGCTACCGCCTCGCCGGCAGCCTCAGCCACGGCCAGAAGCAGTGGCTCGAGATCGGCATGCTGCTGGCGCAGGAACCGTTGCTGTTGCTCGTCGACGAGCCGGCCGCCGGCATGACCGACGCCGAGACGATGCGCACGGCGGAGCTGCTGCGCGGCATCGCGGGCGAGCGGTCGGTGGTGGTGATCGAGCATGACATGGATTTCGTGCGCGCGCTCGACTGCAAGGTCACCGTGCTGCACCGGGGCGCGGTGCTGGCCGAGGGGTCGCTCGACCATGTCTCGGCGAACCAGGAAGTGATCGAGGTGTATCTTGGCCGCTGAGAAACTGAGCATCACCGGACTCGACCTCTATTACGGCGCGGCGCAGGCGCTGAAGGACGTATCGCTCGACGCGGAGGTGGGGCAGGTGACCTCGATCCTCGGGCGCAACGGTGTCGGCAAGACCTCGATGCTGCGCGCCGTCTCCGGCCGCCAGGGCATCCGCGGCGGCCAGATCCTGTGGAAGGGCAAGGATATCAGCAAGCTGCGGCCGGACGCGCGGGCCCAGCTCGGCGTTGCGACCGTGCCGCAGGGGCGCGAGATATTCCCGTTGCTGACGGTGCGGGAAAATCTGGAAACCGGCTTCGCACTGTTGCCGCGCGGCCAGCGCAAGATCCCCGATACGGTGTTCGAGCTTTTCCCGGTCCTCGCCGAGATGATGGGCCGGCGCGGCGGCGACCTTTCCGGCGGTCAGCAGCAGCAGTTGGCCATTGGCCGGGCGATGGTGACCAACCCGAGCCTGCTGCTGCTCGATGAGCCGACGGAAGGTATCCAGCCCTCGATCATCAAGGATATCGGCCGGGCCATCGCCTATCTGCGTGACCAGGGCAACATGGCGATCGTTCTGGTGGAGCAGTTCTTCGATTTCGCGGTGGAGTTGGCCGACCGGATCGCGGTCATGGACCGCGGACGGATCGTGCTGGCCGGCAAGACCGCCGATTTGGACGAGAACGAAGTGCGGCGCTGGATGACGGTCTGACGCCGCGATCCGACTACGGCCCGAGTGTCACCATGCCGAAATGTCCGAGGATCAGGATCAGCGCGGTGAGCGTGCCGGCCGACAACGTCGTGGCGGCGAGGAGCGCGGTTGCGGTCAGCCGCGGAATGCCGAACCGGGCGCCGATGATCGGAAAGATGCTCATCATCGGCGCGGCGGCGAAGATGACGCCGGCGGCGATCAGCGTCGGATCGAGGTCCGGCATCAGCCACAACACGCAGAACACCACCGCGGGATGCAGGATAAGCTTGCCGATCACGATCCGGGTGATTTCCGCCGGGGTGCCGCCGAGCGACAGTTCGGCCAGCGTCGCCCCGACCACGAAGAGCGCGATCGGGCCCGCGACCGAGGCGAGCAGCGCGATCGGACGCGCGACCGGCTGGGGCAGGGCGACCCCGGCCCAGCCGACGGCGATACCGGCGGCGATGGCGATCAGCAGCGGGTTCCGCGCGAGGCTGAGCGCGATGCCGCGCAGCACGGCGCGCAACGAACCGGCGGAGGATTCGCCAAGCTCGGCCAGGACGAAGGCGAAGGGAATGAGGATGAGATTCTCGAAGATCATGTTCTGCGCGAGGACCTGCGCGGCGGCCGGACCGATCACCATCGCCGCGATCGGATAGCCCATGAAGCCGCTGTTCGAGCCGGAAATGCCGAGCGCGCGCACCGCGCTGGCGGAAACCGACTGGCGGGCGACGCGGCGGGCGACGAA
>JBGAJI010000142.1:0-6727 GCA_044225035.1 Amaricoccus sp.
CGGAAGGTGAGCAGCGTGATGTCCGCCGCCGCCGGCGAGGCGCTGGCCCGCGCCGCCGCCGCCGCCAGCACCAGCCCGGGCCGCGCCGCCTCGCCGGCCACGCCGCCGCCCGCCGCCGCCAGCGCGGCGAGCGCGTCCGGATCCGGCGCCGGCATGTCGGACAGAAGCGCCTTCGGCGCGACATAGAGCGTCGAAACCCGGGCACCGCCGCGCGCCAGCGCCGCGACCTCGTCGCGCGCCGCGCCCGCGCCGGCGCCGTCGGAGATGAGGACGACGTCGCTCGACAGCGTCGCGCTCTCGGCGTGCCGCCGCGCCGCCTCGGCGAGGCCGCGGGCCGGCGCGCTGCCGGCGTCCGGCACCGTCTCGCCGTCCAGCGCGGCGATCGTGGTGCCGACGGCCCGCGCGTCGGTGGTGAAGGGGCTCGCCAGATAGCCGTCGCCGGCATAGACCACGAGGGCCACCGGACGTCCCGCCGACCCTTCCGCCGCCAGCCGTCCCGCCGCCAGCGCGGTGTCGAGCGCGCCGCCGAGCGCCACCGAGCGCGAGAGGTCGAGCACCACCACCATTCCGTCGAGATTGTGAAAGCTTGGCGCCCGCCCGTTCCGGACCGCCGGACCGGCGAGGGCCAGCGCCAGGACGGTGGCGATCGCCGCCGGCAGCCAGCGCGCCGGGGGCCGTCCGGGCAGCACCCGGCCGAGACGCCGCATCGCCCGCGCCAGCGCCGGGTCCATCGCCTCGGTCCAGCCGGCGAGCCGGCCGCCCCGCGCGCCGCGCCAGATCGGCAGGGCGATCGCCGGCAAGGCCAGCAGCCACCACGGGCGCAGCAGCGCGAAACCGCCCCATTCGATCATCGCACCCGCGCCCCGATCAGCCCGAGCGCCGCGAACCAGGCGACCGCCGCCGGCCAGGTCCAGTAGGGCCGCTGGACCAGCAGCGGATCGCGGGCATGCGGGTCGGCCTCCATCCGGTCGATCTCGGCGCCGACCGCCTCGAGATCGGCGGTCGAGCGCACGCGGAAGCTGGCGCCGCCCGTCGCCTCCGCCACCGCGCGCAGGGTCTCGGCATCGACGGAATCGCGGGTGGCGTTCGCTTCGCCGATCGCCGTTACGCCCATGGCGATGCTGTGCACCCGCACCCCGAGTTGCGCGGCCAGCGACGCCGCCCCGACCGGCTCGACCGTGCCGCTGGTATCGCGGCCGTCCGACAACAGCACCACGACGCGCGAGGTCGCCGGACTGTCGCGCAACCGCTTCAGCGCGAGGCCGAGCCCGTCGCTGATCGCGGTCGAGCGGCCGGAAATGCCGATGGTCGCCCCTTCGACCGCCCGGGCCACCGCCTCGACGTCATAGGTCATCGGCGCGGCGAAATAGGCGTCCTCGCCGAAGATGACGAGGCCGAGGCGGTCGCCCTCGCGGTCGCGGGCAAAGCGCGCCGCCACGCGCTTCACCGCGTCGAGTCGCTGGGCGGGCGCGCCGTCGAGCTCGAAATCCTCGATCGACATGCTGCCCGAGAGGTCGAGCACCAGCACGATGTCGCGGCCGGAGGCGGGCAGGGCGGCCGTGGTGCCGAGCCGCTGCGGCCCGGCGAGCGCCAGGATGAGCGCGATCCAGACCACCGCCGGCAAGAGCCGCCGTGCCTCGCCGCTGAGCCGCCCGGGCGCGCCCTTGGCCAGCCCGGCCGCGACGGTCGGCGGCACGTGGAGCGCGTCGCCCGCCGCCGGCGCGGGCGGCCAGAGCCGCCGCGCGACGAGCGGCAGCGGCAGGAGGAGCAAGGCCCAGGGGGTGGCGAGCGACCACATCAGGCGGCGTTTCGGCCGGGGGTGGCGCGGATCGCGGCGTCGAGCGCGGCGTCGATCTCGCCGAGGTCGAGCCCCGGCTCCGGGCGGTAGAGCGCCGCCGCCAGCCGCGCGCGCGTCTCGGCGGCGGCGGGCAGGCGGCCGGCGATCCGCGCCTGGGCGAGCAGCCGTTCGCCCGGTTCGAGCGCGCGGGAGGCGGCGAGTTCGGCGAGTAGGCCCGCGCCGCGCGCCGTCCGGGGAGCGAGAAACAGGCGCAGCAGGCCGAAGATCGCCAGCGCGACGAGAAGGCCGAGCCCGAAGGCCAGGACGCCGTCGGCGAGCGCCTCGGCGCCCGTCGGCACCGGCCAGCGCGCCGGGCGCAGCTGCGCGGCGAGGTCAGGGGCGAGGTCCATCGGCCGGTCCATCGAAACGATCCCAGGCGCGCGCCATATCCGCCGGCCCCGCCGCCACGTCGATCGGAATCACCGCGATGCCGAGCCGATCGAGCAGCGCCAGCCGGGTGTCGGCCGCCGGCGGTCCGTCGATCCGCGCCCAGCGGGGCGGGCCGCCCTCGTCGGAATAGGCATAGCCGCCGGGCGGCGGCGCGGTCTCGAAGACGTCGCGCACCAGGGCGACCCGCAGCCGCCCATAGCGCGCCAAGGCCCCGGCCAGCCGGCCGAAATCCGGCCCCGGCGCGTCGAGCGCGGAGGCGAGCAGCAGCGTGGCGCCGACCGGCGCCAACCGGGCCGCGTCCTCCAGGGCGGTGTCGAGCCCGGGATCCGCGCCCGCGCTGAGCGCGTCCGCGTGCGCCGCCGCGAGGCCGCCGGCGACCGCCGCCATGCCGGCGATCCGGGCGCGCGGCGCGACGAAGCGCGTCGCGCCGCCGCCGAAGGCATAGAGCCCGACCCGGCCGCCGGCCTCGACCGCCCGCCAGCCGCCGAGCGCCAGCGCCTCGGCCGCCGCGACCGAGCGCGTGGCGCGCCGGGTGCCCCAGAGCATAGGACGGCGAAAATCGGCGATCAGCATCAGCGTCGCGCCGCGTTCCTCGCGAAAGCTCCGCACATGCGGGATGCCGGTCCGCGCGCTGACGTTGCGGTCGAGGTGGCGCACGTCGTCGCCTTCGACGAAGACCCGCACATCGACCGTCTCCAGCCCCGCGCCCTTGCGCCGCCCGGGAAAGCCCGCCGGCCGCTGGTCCGGGTGCCAGGCGCCGCCGAACGGCGGGCGCAGGTGGCGGCGGAGGCCGAGCAGCCCTTCCGCGGTCACCCGCAGCGGATCCTCGCCGAGTTCCGCCGCCGCGATGGTCACAGCGGACGCACGATGTCGAGCAGCCGCGCGACGAGATCGCGCGCCGTCACGCCATCCGCCGCCGCCCGCCAGGTGGGAACGAGCCGATGCGCGAGCACATCCGGCGCCAGCGCCGCCACGTCCTCCGGCACCGCGTAGGCCCGTCCGTCGAGAAAGGCCCGCGCCCGCGCGGTGGCGGCCAGCGCCAGCGTGCCGCGCGGCGAGACGGGATGCGCGATCGCCTCCCGCACCTCCGGCGCGACGCCCGCGTCGCGCGTCGCGGTGACCAGCCGGACGATATAATCCTTGAGCGCCGGGGCGATATGCACCTCGCGCACCCGGGCCCGCGCCGACAGCAGCGCGGCCGCCGACAGGCGCGCGGCGGGGGGCGTGGAGGGCGCCCGGTCTTCGGTCTCGACCAGATCGAGGATCAGCCGCTCGTCCTCCGCGCCGGGATAGGTGAGCAGCACATGCATCAGGAACCGGTCGAGCTGCGCCTCGGGCAGCGGGAAGGTGCCCTCGTGCTCGATCGAATTCTGCGTCGCGATCACCATGAAGGGATCGGGCAGGGGGCGCGTGGATCCGCCCACGGTGACCTGATGCTCGGCCATCGCCTCGAGCAGCGCCGACTGCACCTTGGGCGGCGCGCGGTTGATCTCGTCGACCAGCACCAGCGAATGGAACACCGGCCCGGCGACGAATTCGAAGGCGCCGCGGTCGGGCTTCAGCACCAGCGTGCCGGTCAGGTCGGCCGGCATCAGGTCCGGCGTGCACTGGACGCGGGCGAAGCCGACGTCGAGCCCCTCGGCCACCAGCTTCACCGCGCGCGTCTTGGCCAGCCCCGGCGGCCCTTCGAGCAGCAGGTGGCCGCCGGTGAGCAGGCCGATCATCAGCCGCTCGACCAGCGCGCCGCGCCCGACGAGACCGGCGGAGAGCCCGTTGAGCAGCGTGGCCAGCTCCGGCGCCTCCGCCAGCGCGTCGCGCTCGGACTGGCCGAAATCCTTGGTCATTTCCCCCATCCGCGTTCTCCGCCGCGCCTTTTCGGAGCGCCGAGTATCGCGGAACGCCACGGCGAAGAACAGCCGCGCGGCCTCCGCCTTTTGTCGTAGACCGCCGGAGCTTGGCCCGTGGCGTGGCGAGGCCGGCTTGCCCCGCGTCGCGCCGCCGCCTAGTTTCGGGGGCGGAGGGACGGATGGACGACTTGGCCGAGGCGCGATGCGCGCCCTGATCCAGCGCGCGGCGGGCGCCAGCGTCACGGTGGAAGGCGCGCGGATCGCCGAGATCGGCGCCGGGCTCGTCGTCTTCGTCTGCGCCATGCGCGGCGACACCGACGCCGAGTGCGACTGGCTGGCGCGCAAGACGGCGGCGCTTCGTATCTTCCGGGACGAGGCCGGACGGATGAACCGCGCGCTGACGGAGGTCGGCGGCGCCGCGCTCGTTGTCAGCCAGTTCACCCTCGCCGCCGAGACCCGCGGCAACCGCCCCGGCTTTTCGACCGCCGCGCCGCCGGACGAGGGGCGGCGGCTCTACGAGCTTTTCGCCGCGCGGCTCGGCGCGTTCGGCGTGCCGGTGGCGACCGGATCCTTCGGCGCGGACATGGCCGTGGCGCTGGTCAACGACGGGCCGGTGACGATCTGGCTCGACAGCGCCACCCGCTGACTCAACGGCCGTGAAATCGCTGGCGGACATTGGCGTTGACCCGAGGCCCGGGTTCGGGGGATAGCCAAGGGAGCCAGCCGCGGCGCCCGCGCCACCCTCCGACACGAGCCAACGCGAGTTCATGATCGAGCAGAATCTCCTTCTGATCCTTCCCCTGCTGCCGTTCCTCGGCTGCCTCGTCGCGGCCAGCGCGCCGTCGCAGATCCGCGATGGCGAGGCCTGGCTCGCCGCGCTGGTCGCCGTCATCGGCCTCCTGATCCTCGCCGCGCTGTTTCCGGCGGTCGCGGCGGGGCAGGTGGTGCGGACGAGCGTGCCCTGGGCGCCGGGCATCGGGCTCGACCTCACCCTGAGGCTCGACGGGCTCGCCTGGGTATTCCTCGCGCTGATCATGGGCATAGCCCTGCTGATCGTGATCTATGCCCGCTACTACCTGTCGCCGAAGGATCCGGTGGCGCGGTTCTATGCCTGTTTCCTCGCCTTCCTCGGCTCGATGACCGGGATCGTCGTCTCGGGCAACCTGATGCTGCTGTTCGTCTTCTGGGAGCTGACCAGCGTCACCTCGTTTCTGCTGATCGCCTATTGGCACCATCTGCCGGCGGCGCGGGATTCCGCGCGCATGGCGCTGATCGTCACCGGCAGCGGCGGGCTCTGCCTGCTGGCCGGGCTGCTGCTGATCGGCCATATGGCGGGCAGCTACGAGCTCGACACCGTGCTCGCCTCGGCGGAGGTGATCCGGACCCATCCGCTCTATACGCCGGCGCTCATCCTCGTCCTGCTCGGCGCCTTTACCAAATCGGCGCAGGTGCCTTTCCATTTCTGGCTGCCGAGCGCCATGACCGCGCCGACGCCGGTTTCCGCCTTCCTGCATTCGGCGACGATGGTGAAGGCGGGGGTCTTCCTGCTGATCCGGCTGTCGCCGGCGATGGCCGGGACGGACGCCTGGTTCCTGATCGTCGGCTGGGTCGGGATCGCAACCCTGCTGCTCGGCGCGACCTTCGCCCTCTTCCAGCACGACCTGAAAGGGCTGCTCGCCTATTCGACAATCAGCCACCTCGGGCTCATCACCACGCTGATCGGCATCGCCACGCCGCTCGCCATCGTCGCGGCGATCTTCCACATCCTGAACCACGCCATCTTCAAGGCCTCGCTCTTCATGGCGGCCGGCATCATCGAGCACGAGACCGGTACCCGCGACATGCGCCGTCTCGGCGGCCTGCGCCGCGCCATGCCGATCACCGCGCGGCTCGCCATCGTCGCCTCAGCCTCGATGGCGGGGGTGCCGCTGCTGAACGGCTTTCTGTCGAAGGAGATGTTCTTCGCCGCCACGGTCGAGAGGAACTACGCCTATGCGCTCGACACCGCGATGCCCTGGGTCGCCTTCGCGGCGAGCGCGATCGGCGTCGCCTATTCGCTGCGCTTCATCGTCAGCGTGTTCTTCGGGCCCGTGGCGACCGACCTGCCGCGCGCACCGCACGAACCACCGCGCTGGATGCGGTTCCCGGTGGAAATCCTTGTTGTCGCCTGCCTCGTGGTGGGCGTGCTGCCCGCCTTCACCGTTGGTCCGTTCCTGGAAATGGCCGCCCGCTCGGTGCTTGGGCCCGCGACGCCGGAATACAGCCTGGCACTCTGG
Source organism: Amaricoccus sp. (assembly GCA_044225035.1). Taxonomy (GTDB): domain Bacteria; phylum Pseudomonadota; class Alphaproteobacteria; order Rhodobacterales; family Rhodobacteraceae; genus Amaricoccus. Next base: position 6,351 of record JBGAJI010000142.1, read on the forward strand.
CACGGGATCAACGCGCCCCTCGTCATGAGCGTCCTCGCGCTGGCCGCCGGATCGGTCGGCTTCTTCCAGCTGCGCCGGGCGATCGCCGCCGGCAAGGAAGGGCCGCCGCTGCTCCGCGGCATTCAGGGCCGGCGGATCTTCGACCGCATCCTCGTCACCCTGTCGTGGCGCTGGGCGCGCACCGCCTTCCGCTATCTCGGGACCGAGCGGTTGCAGCCGCCGCTGCGCCTGCTGGTCCTGCTCGCCTTCGCGGTAGGCCTCGGCACGCGGGCCGGCGCGCGCTGGCCGACGCCGGAGGCGGGCGGCGCGCCGTTCGATCCCGTCTTCGCCACGCTCTGGCTGCTCGGTGGCGCTTGCGCGATCACCGCCGCCTGGCA
>JBGAJI010000143.1:0-6667 GCA_044225035.1 Amaricoccus sp.
CCTCCGGCCGAGGCCTATGCCCGCGACCCCGGCCCCGAGCGCGTGGCGCCGGATCCGACGACGCAGGGCGCCTTCCGGCCGGAAGCCGACGCGCGCCCGCATTACTGGGGCCATCGCGAACGGCTGCGCCAGCGCTTCCTGGCCGGCGGACACGCGGCGATGCCGGAATACGAGCTGCTGGAGCTGGTGCTCTTCAACGCGATCGGCCGGATCGACGTGAAGCCGCTGGCCAAGACGCTGCTCTCGACCTTCGGCGACCTCAACGGCGTCATCGCGGCGTCCGAGGCGCGGCTGATGCGGGTCGAGGGCGTCACCGCCAAGGTCTATCTGCAGATGCGGCTGATCGAGGCGGTGTCGCACCGGATGGCCAAGGCCAAGGTGATGCGGCGCGAGGTCATCGGCTCGTGGGACGCGCTGATGAGCTATTGCAAGACGGTGATGGCCTATCGCGACACGGAACAGTTTCGCATCCTGTTCCTCGACACCAAGAACACGCTGATCGCGGACGAGGAACAGGCCAAGGGCACGGTGAACCATGTGCCGGTCTATCCGCGCGAGGTGGCCAAGCGCGCGCTCGAACTCGGTGCGACGGCGATCATCCTCGTGCACAATCACCCCTCGGGCGATCCGACCCCGAGCCAGCCCGACATCGACATGACCGAGGCGATCGACGCCGCCTGCCACGCGATCGGCGTCGCGGTGTTCGATCACATCATCATCGGCAAGGAACGCGACTCCTCCTTCCGCTCGCTCGGCCTGATCTGAACCCTCAGCGCGCGCGGGGGACGCGCTCGGGCGACAGTGGGTCGGCGGGCGGGCGCAGCGTCGAGGAGGCGTTCCGCTCGACCAGATAATGGTCGAACAGCGGCAGGCTCGCTCCGCCGAGCGCCCGGGCGATCGGGCCGATCGAACCCGGCAACAGCCGCGGCGCGTCGATCCCGGAGAGGTCGAGCCGGCCAAGCTCCGCGCCGACCGCGCCCAGCAACCGCTGCTGGATCGCCACGGGGAAGGCGCCGTCGATCACCGCCGCCTCGACATCGATCGTGGCGCTGGCGGCGGCGATGGCATGGGCGATGCCGCGCGCCGCGGTGGCGAGCCACGCGTCGAGATGCGCGCCGAACACGCTCCAATCGCCCTCCGGATCGTAGAGCGCGGCGATCGGCAAGCCGGCGGCGACCAGCCGGCGCTCGAGCAGGACCAGCGAACCCTGGTTTATCAGCTGCTCCGTGCCGCCCTTGCCGTCCGGCACCGGCATCGACCCGAGCGCGGCGGCGTTGCCGGTGCGCCCGGTGAACAGCCCGCCGTTCAGCACGACGCCGCCGCCGATGAAGGCGCCGACGTAGAAATAGAGGAAGTCGCGCAGCCCGGAATTGTCGCCGAAGGCGAGCTCGGCGCCGCAGGCCGCCGTGGCGTCGTTCTGCAGATAGACGGGATAGGGCAGGACCGCCGCCAGCTCCGCCCGGATATCGACGTGCCGCCAGGGCGCGAGATCGGCGGCGGGCGCCCCGACCGCCTCGGCCCATTCCCAGAGGTTGAACGGCTGGGCGATGCCGATCCCCGCGATGCGATCGGCCCGCGGCCCCAGCTCATCGGCGCAGTTTCGCGTCTCTTCGACGATATGGGCGATCGTCTCGGCCGGCGTCGGATAGGCGTAGGTGAAGGCGACCCGGCGCCGAATCGCGCCGACGAAATCGACGAGCACGATGTCGAGGCCGCGGCGGCCGACCTTGACGCCGATGAAAAAGGCGCCGTCGGGATTGATGGACAGCGGCACCGACGGCTGGCCGACGCGGCCGCGCAACGGCTCGCCGCGGCGCAACAGCCGGTCGGATTCGAGATGGCGCATGATGACGGAAACCGTCTGCGCCGACAGGCCGGTCATGCGGGCGATGTCGCTCTTGGCGAGGCTGCCATGCCGCCGGACCAGCGTCAGCACCAGCCGCTCGTTATAGGCGCGCATGCCCGCCTGGTTGGTTCCGCGCTGCAGCGGCAAGACGCCGTCCTGGCTTACGCCTTCGTCCATTTCGGATGCCATGACCGGTCCCGTCCACCCTCGCATCGCCGGTCGTCGCGCCGGCGCCGGCGGACCTTAGGATAGAATAATAAATCAGAGTGATTTATTTATTGACAGACGACCCGGAATCGGGTCTTGTTGGATCAAGCCGGGCGGGTTGCGATCCGGTGGAAACCGATGGGAAGGAAATCCAGCATGAAATCAGGAACCCTGAAGGGGGGGCTTCTGGCCGCCGTCGCCCTTGGCGCGCTCGCCGCGGCGCCGGCGTTCGCCGCCGATGTGTCGGCTTGCCTCATCACCAAGACCGACACCAACCCGTTCTTCGTCAAGATGAAGGAAGGCGCGCAGGCCAAGGCGCAGGAACTCGGCGTTTCCCTCAAGACCTATGCCGGCAAGATCGACGGCGACAGCGAGAGCCAGGTCAACGCGGTCGAGACCTGCATCGCCGACGGTGCCAAGGGTATCCTGATCGCCGCCTCCGATACCTCCGGCATCGTCCCGGCCATCAAGAAGGCGCGCGAGGCTGGCCTGCTAGTCATCGCGCTCGATACGCCGCTGTCCCCGCCGACCGCGGCCGATGCGACCTTTGCCACCGACAATCTCGAGGCCGGCAAGCTGATCGGCGCCTGGGCCGCCAAGACCATGGGCGACGACGCCGCGAATGCGCGCATCGCGTTTCTCGACCTCAACACGTCCCAGCCGACCGTGGACGTCCTGCGCGACCAGGGCTTCATGATCGGCTTCGGCCTCGATCCCAAGGATCCGAACGTGATCGGCGACGAGGACGATCCCCGCATCGTCGGCCACGACATCACCAACGGCAACGAAGAGGGCGGCCGCACCGCGATGGAGAACCTTCTCCAGAAGGATCCGACCATCAACGTCGTCCACACCATCAACGAGCCCGCCGCCGCCGGCGCCTACGAGGCGCTCAAGGCCGTGGGACGCGAGGGCGACGTGCTGATCGTCTCCGTGGACGGCGGCTGCCCGGGCGTGAAGAACGTCGAGGCCGGCGTGATCGGCGCCACCTCGCAGCAATATCCGCTGATGATGGCCGCGCTCGGCATCGAGGCGATCAAGCAGTACGCCGACGACGGCACGCTGCCGAAGCCGACCGAGGGCAAGGATTTCTTCGACACCGGCGTCGCCCTCATCACCGACAAGCCGGCCGAGGGCGTCACCTCGATCAGCGTGGCCGACGGCCTCGCGAAATGCTGGGGCTGATCGGCCTCGGCTGACGGCGACCTCGTGACTCGATCCCGGGCGCCTCGTCCGCCCGGGATACCCTTGGCCCCCGCCGAGCGCGTGGCCATCCGCGGATAACTTCACAGAACAACAAGACCAGGCCGAACAGGCGGCAACAGCTTCAAGGGGGGAACCCGATGTCCGACGCCAAGTCCCAGCCATCACAGGAATTCGAGAAAGTGCTGGTCCATAGCGCGACCGGGGTCGCGTCCTTCGACCGACACGAAAAGTCGGCGATCGAGAGGGTGCAGCATGCGCTCCATTCCAACCCCGCGCTCGTGCCGCTCATCGTCCTCATCATGTCGGTCGCGATCTTCGGGGCTATCCTCGGCTCCAAATTCTTCTCGGCCTTCTCGCTGACCCTGATCCTGCAGCAGGTGGCGATCACCGGCATCGTCGGCGCCGCCCAGACCCTGGTCATCCTGACCGCCGGCATCGACCTCAGCGTCGGCGCGATCATGGTGCTCTCCTCGGTGGTGATGGGGCAGTTCACCTTCCGCTACGGCATTCCGGTGCCGATCTCGATCATCTGCGGATTTCTCGTCGGCGGGGCGGTCGGCTATATCAACGGCTTTCTCGTCGCCCGGATCAAGCTGCCGCCCTTCATCGTGACGCTCGGCATGTGGCAGATCATCTTGGCCGCGAACTTCCTCTATTCCGCGAACGAGACGATCCGGGCGCAGGATATCGAGGAAAAGGCTCCGCTCCTCCAGGTCTTCGGCGAGCAGGTGCGGCTGGGGGGCGCGGTGTTGACCTATGGCGTCATCGTCATGGTCCTGCTGGTGCTCGTACTGAACTATATCCTGACCAAGACCGCCTGGGGCCGGCATGTCTATGCGATCGGCGACGATCCGGACGCGGCGGAACTGGCCGGCGTGCAGGTCACCCGCATGCTGATCTCGGTCTATGTGATCTCGGGCCTGATCTGCGCCCTCGCCGGCTGGGTGCTGATCGGCCGCATCGGCTCGGTCTCGCCGACGGCGGGCCAGTTCGCCAACATCGAATCGATCACCGCCGTGGTGATCGGCGGCATCTCCCTCTTCGGCGGCCGCGGCTCGATCCTCGGCATGCTGTTCGGCGCGCTCATCGTCGGCGTCTTCGGTCTCGGGCTCCGGCTGATCGGCACGGATCCGCAATGGACCTACCTGCTCATCGGCGTGCTCATCATCGCGGCGGTCGCCATCGACCAGTGGATCAGAAAGGTTGCGGGTTAATCCAATGGCAGACACCATTCTTCAGGCACGCGGTCTCGTGAAGCGCTATGGCCGGGTCACCGCCCTCGACGACGCCCATTTCGACCTTCACCGCGGCGAGATCCTCGCGGTGATCGGCGACAACGGCGCCGGCAAGTCGAGCCTCATCAAGGCGATTTCCGGCGCGGTGACGCCGGACGAAGGCGAGATCCAGCTCGACGGGCAGACGGTCCGCTTCACCTCGCCGATGCAGGCGCGGGAAGCGGGAATCGAGACGGTCTACCAGAACCTCGCGCTGTCGCCCGCCCTGTCCATCGCCGACAATATGTTCATGGGCCGCGAGATTCGCCGCGAAGGCTTCATGGGCGACTGGCTGCGCATGCTCGACCGGCCACGGATGGAGGCCTTCGCCCGCGAGAAGCTGAGCGAGCTCGGGCTCCTGACCATCCAGAACATCAACCAGGCGGTGGAGACGCTGTCGGGCGGCCAGCGCCAGGGCGTGGCGGTGGCACGGGCGGCGGCCTTCGGCTCCAAGGTCGTCATCCTCGACGAACCGACGGCGGCCCTCGGCGTCAAGGAAAGCCGCAAGGTGCTGGAGCTCATCCAGGACGTGCGCGGCCGCGGCCAGTCCATCGTGCTGATCAGCCACAACATGCCGCATGTGTTCGAGGTCGCCGACCGTATCCATGTGCATCGGCTCGGCCGCCGGCTCTGCGTTGTGAACCCGCGGGACTACACCATGTCCGACGCCGTGGCCTTCATGACCGGAGCGAAGGAGCCGCCCGCCGAGGCGCTCGCCGCGTGACCCGCGGCGTCGAATCGCTCGCTTCCGATCTCTGGGAGCGGGCGCGCGGACAGGAACGGTTCATGGTCGCCATCGCCGGCCCCCCCGGGGCCGGCAAATCGACGTTTTCCGACGCCCTCTTCGCCGCGCTCGACTGGCGCGCGCCCGGCGCCGTCGTGGTCGTGCCGATGGACGGCTATCATTTCGACAACGCGGTGCTGGCCGAGCGCGACCTTCTCGCCCGCAAAGGCGCGCCGGAGACCTTCGACGTGTCCGGCCTCGCCAGTGACCTCGCGCGCATCCGCGCGGGCGAGGACGCGGTCGCCGTCCCTGTGTTCGACCGGGCGCTTGATCTCGCCCGTGCCAATGCCCGCCTCGTGCGCCGCGCGCATCGGCTGGTGCTGGTCGAGGGCAACTACCTGCTGCTCGACGCCGCGCCCTGGGACGCGCTGGCGCCGATGTTCGATCGCACGCTCATGTTGCGCGTGGCGGAGGCCGAGCTCCGGCGCCGCCTGGTCGAGCGCTGGCTGACCCATGGCCTCGACGCCGCCGCCGCGCTGGCCCGGGCCGAGGACAATGACATCGCCAATGCGCGCCTCGTCCTTGCCGGCTCGCGTCCCGCCGATATCGCCTGGGGATGAGTCGCGATACCCGTCCGGCGCCCCCGCCCGCGTCTTTTCGGCCGGCTCCGGGGTTTTCGGCCTGGGATCAGCGGCCCGCGGATCGTTTCGGACCCGGGGCCGGGTCAGGGCGACAGCGGATCCGCGGCAAGACTGCATCACTGCCCAGAAAACGCTCACGCCAGGCGCCACCGCGGCGGATTCTGGTTGATTTCGAGCGAAAAAGTCGTGGATAACCCTGATTGCGTCAAAAGCGAATTCCTTCGCGCGGCTGTTGAGTACCGATTGACCAGTTTCGGATATCCGCGCCGGAGGAAACCAAGCCACGCGCGCCCAAGGGCGGGCGGTGCTGGGTGGCGGGTGTCCGATGGGAACGAACACCCGCCTTGTCGGCTGCCAGAACGACCTGTGTGTGAGGGGTAGGGTGGTCGTCGTGGCCCCGTGATCTCTGCTTAAGGGGATCACGGGGCCATTAACGCCGAGCGGGCGCTTTTTCGCAATATCATAAATCCGCCATCCACCGGGCCGCCCGGCGCTCCCGGTGAAGGCGCCGGCGGATCACGACTTCACATTTCTCAATGAAATAAGCCATTTCCAGCCGAGTTCTCGGCTGTTGTTCCCACGCCACGCTTCGCGAAGAACGCGTCACCGAGACGGAACCAGCGGAAATCCGCCGACCGATCAGGCGTCGTCCCCGACACCCGCCACGCACGCCCGGCAATGAAGGGAATGCCCGCGGGAAAACCGGGGGACATGATTTGCGCGGGGTGATTTGGCGGACTGGGGAGGCCAAGAAAGGCTGAACCATATC
>JBGAJI010000144.1:0-6654 GCA_044225035.1 Amaricoccus sp.
CCGACATCGCCAAATTCTTCGGCGCACAGCCCGTGGATTGGTTCGCGCAGTATCCGCTGCTCTCGATCATCATCATCGTCGCTTGGCAGTGGCTGCCATTTGCCACGCTGATCCTGCTGACCTCGCTGCAATCGCTCGATACCGAGCAGATGGAGGCGGCCGAGATGGATGGCGCCAGCTTCGTCAGCCGTTTCATCTATCTGACCATTCCGCACATGGCACGGGCGATTACCGTGGTGATCCTGATCCAGACCATTTTTCTGCTGGGCGTCTATGCCGAGATCCTGGTCACCACCAACGGCGGCCCCGGCTATGCCACGACCAACCTGCCGTTCCTCGTCTACCGCACCGCGTTGCTCGGTCAGGACGTCGGCGGCGCGGCGGCAGGCGGAATCATCGCCGTCATCCTCGCCAATATCGTTGCCATCTTCCTGATGCGCGCGGTCGGCAAGAACCTGGACAAATAGGAACGCATCATGGCCCGCGCAATCACCACACAAAAGAAGATTGGCTTCACCGTCGCCGCCTGGATCGTCGCGCTGCTGATCTTCTTTCCGATCCTCTACACCATCATTACCAGCCTGAAGACCGAGCAGGAGGCGATCTCGGGCTTCCACCTGATCCCGTCCTTCACTTTCGAGAGCTACGCGGCGGTCCAGGACCAGCAGAACTACTTCAAGCCGTTCATGAATTCTGTGGTCATCTCGGTGGGATCGACCGTGCTGGCGCTGATCGTGGCGATCCCATCCGCCTGGGCGATGGCTTTCTCGCCCGGCAAGCGCACCAAGGATCTCTTGATGTGGATGCTATCGACCAAGATGATGCCGGCCGTCGCGGTGCTGATGCCGATCTACCTGATCTTTCTGCGCACCGGGCTGATCGACACGCGGTTCGGTCTGACGATCATGCTGATGCTGATCAACCTGCCGATCGTGATCTGGATGCTCTACACCTATTTCCGCGAGATCCCGGGCGAGATCCTGGAGGCGAGCCGCATGGACGGCGCCTCGCTCTGGAACGAGATCGTCTATGTCCTGACGCCGATGGCGATCCCGGGCATCGCCTCGACGCTCCTCCTGAACATCATCCTCGCCTGGAACGAGGCGTTCTGGACCATCCGTCTGACCACCACCAACGCGGCGCCGCTGACCGCCTTTATCGCCTCGTTCTCCAGTCCGCAGGGCCTGTTCTGGGCGAAACTTTCGGCGGCCTCGACCATGGCGATCGCGCCGATCCTGATCATGGGCTGGTTCAGCCAGAAACAACTTGTCCGCGGCCTGACGTTCGGCGCCGTGAAGTAAAAAACCGGGGGAAATATAATGGGCAATATCGTACTTCGTAACGTCAACAAGTCCTTCGGTGCGACTAACATCATCCCGAAGATCGACCTCGACATCAAAGACGGCGAGTTCGTGGTCTTTGTCGGCCCCTCGGGCTGCGGCAAGTCCACCCTGCTGCGGCTGATTGCGGGGTTAGAGGATACCACCGGCGGCACCATCTCGATCGACGGCCGCGACGTGACCGGCGAGGCTCCGGCCAAGCGCAAGCTGGCCATGGTGTTCCAGTCCTATGCGCTTTATCCGCATATGACGGTGGCCAAGAACATCGCCTTTCCGCTGAAAATGGCGGGCGAAGACCAGGCGACCATCGACAAGAAAGTCGGCGACGCCGCGCGCATCCTGAACCTGACCAACTATCTGGAACGCCGCCCCGGCCAGCTTTCGGGCGGCCAGCGCCAGCGCGTCGCCATCGGCCGGGCCATCGTGCGCCAGCCCTCGGCGTTCCTGTTCGACGAACCTTTGTCGAACCTGGACGCGGCGCTGCGCGGTACCATGCGGCTGGAGATCTCGGAGTTGCATCAGCAGCTTAAGACCACGATGGTCTACGTCACCCACGACCAGGTCGAGGCGATGACCATGGCCGACAAGATCGTGGTCTTGAACGCAGGCAATATCGAGCAAGTGGGCAGCCCGCTCGAGCTTTATCGCACCCCGCGGAACATCTTCGTCGCGGGCTTCATCGGCAGCCCCAAGATGAACTTCATCGAAGGGCCCGAGGCGGCGAAGCACGGCGCCAAGACCATCGGCGTGCGGCCCGAGCATATCGCGGTCTCGACCAGCGAGGGGCCGTGGAAGGGGGTGGTGGGCGTGGCCGAGCATCTGGGGGCCGACACCTTCATCCATGTGAATGCGGGCGAGTTCGGGGTCCTGAACGTGCGGGCCAGCGGCGAGGTGCCGGTGCATCACGGCGATACCGTCTATCTCACGCCCGACCCGAGCAAGATTCACCGCTTCGATGAGAAAGGAACGAGCCTCTAATGGAACGCCTCGAAGGAAAATCCGCCCTCGTCACGGGCGCGGCGCGCGGAATCGGACGCGCTTTTGCCGAAGCCTATGTCCGCGAAGGCGCGACCGTGGCACTTGCGGACGTCAACGTCGCGGCTGCGGAAGCCGCCGCCGCCGAAATCGGCGAGGCCGCCTATGCGGTGCAGATGGACGTGACCAGGCAGGACAGCATCGACGCTGCCATCGCCGCCGTGGTCGAAAAGGCCGGCAAGCTTGACATTCTGATCAACAACGCCGCGCTCTTCGACGCGCACAACATCATTGAAATCACCCGCGAGAGCTATGACAAGCTCTTTTCGGTCAATGTGGCCGGCACGCTCTTCACGATGCAGGCGGCGGCGAAGCAGATGATCGCGCAAGGCCACGGCGGCAAGATCATCAACATGGCCAGCCAGGCCGGCCGCCGGGGTGAATCCCTGGTGGCGGTCTACTGCGCGACCAAGGCGGCGGTGATCTCGCTCACCCAGTCGGCCGGCCTGAACCTGATCCGGCATAAGATCAATGTGAACGCCATCGCCCCTGGCGTGGTCGACGGCGAGCACTGGGAGCACGTCGACGCCATGTTCGCGAAGCTGGAAGGCAAGAAGCCCGGCCAGAAGAAGGCCGAGGTTGCTGCGGGCGTCCCTGCCGGTCGTTTCGCGACCCCTGATGACCTGACCGGCATGGCGGTCTTCCTGGCATCCAAGGAAGCCGACTACATCCTCGCCCAGACCTACAACGTCGACGGGGGTCAATGGATGAGCTGACGCGACGCGGCTCGGAGGCTCCCTCGGCGAGGGATCTCCAACCCGCATGCTTGGCTTCAGGCGGAGGCGCGCATCACCAGCCGCGCCTCAAGCAGGCTGTGCTCGGGTTCGGCGCTGTCAGATTGCTTTCCTTCGATCAGGTCGAACAGCATCTCAAGGCTACGAGCCGCAAGACCCTGATAATCCTGCGCCACGGTCGTCAAAGCCGGGCAGGTAAAGCGCGACAGCGGATGGTCATCGTGCCCCGCAACGCGCAGATCGCAACCTGGCTCGATTCCGACCCTCATACCCTTCGTATAGGCGGCTGCCAGCACGCCGATCGCCAAGCGGTCGTTCGCACAGAGGACCGTGCGGGTCGGGAACCCGGGGCCGCTGAGAATCCGATTTGCCACATCATGACCGATCTCCTCGAAGTTCCAGCCGGTGTCGTCCTCGTCCAGAGCAATGACGGCAGACTCGAAACCAAGACGATTCATGGTCGCCAGATAGGCCTCCTTCCGCTCCTCGGCATTCTGATTGACCCGCGGCATTTCGAGAAAGCAGGGAGGCTCACCGGAACGGCAAAGATAGTCGACGATCAGCGAAATGCTCTGAGTGTTGTCGGTCCCGGTAAAGGGAATCCGATCGCTGGTGCGGCTATCGAGAAAGACCACCGGGACCTCGCCGCTCAATTGCTCGATCCGATCGGCGTTCGAGGCCTGTCCAAGAGGCGCCACGATCGCACCCGAAATCCTCAACGACCTCAGCGTATCCAGGGCATTGGCTTCAAGGGCGCTCTGCCCCTGGGAATTGAGCACGACCGCCCAGTAGCCCGCCTGCAGACACCGAAGCTCGATCTGGCGCACGACTTCGGCAAAGAAGGGATCCAGGATAAGCGGCACGATAATCCCAATGTTGCGAGGATTCCGGCGATTCAGATTCATCGCGAACATATTGGGGCGGTAGTTAAATTTCTCTAACGCCCGCTCTATCTTTTCCCTAGTCGACTTCCTTACGCTTTGCGGGTTATTGAAATATCTAGATATAGTTGGCCTAGATATGCCGCTCGCGATGGAGAATTCTTCCATATTCTTGATTTTCGTTGTCGACATTGTGATACCGCTTACGCCCGTCGGGCTGTCACCATACCAATATCGTCTCGCGAGAAAAATGACATACGAATGTCACCGAGTGGGCCCACTTGCCGCACCATGCGACCCACCACCATCATGCCATAAAATTTTCGCGCGTAAAGTTTTTAGTTGACGCTCAGGGCGATTTTGGCATAGGACCCCCGTCAAGGTCCATCGATCCCGTGATCCCTCTCCCGTTATGCCGTGGAAACTCCCGCAGCAGGCCTGCCCCTGAGGAACCTTATGAGAAAAATCATCACGATAGGCGAGATCCTGGTCGAGATCATGGCCACCGAAGTTGGGGATGGCTTTCTTGAGCGCCCGCCATCTTCATCGACCAAGTCGCGAAGCTTGGTCAGCCCTGCGGCATGATCGGCTGCGTCGGCGAGGACGACTTTGGCCGCGTCAATATCGAGCGACTGCGGCGGGACGGCGCCGACGTCTCTGCCATTGCCATTGACCCCGATCGTCCGACCGGCAGCGCTTTCGTTCGCTACCGCTCGGACGGATCCCGCGACTTCGTCTATAACATCCGCCACAGCGCGAGCGGCGCGATCGCCCCTACGGCCGCCGCGACCGCCCTGATCGACGGCGCGGATCACCTGCATGTCATGGGATCGGCGTTGTCCTCCCCCGCGCTCACCGAAATGGTGCGGATGGCCTTGGGGCGCGTGCGATCCCGCGGCGGCACGGTGTCTTTCGACCCCAATCTGCGCAAGGAAATTCTTGCCGCTCCCGGGATGCGTGAAGCCCTTGAGGAAGTACTGTCGCAGACCGACCTCTTCCTTCCGAGCGGCGACGAGCTGTTTCTGCTGTCGGACACCGCAGACGAACCTCTTGCGGTTCACGAACTCCTCGGTCGCGGCATGCGTACCGTCGTCGTCAAGAAGGGCGCTGAAGGCGCCGTCTGCTACGACGCCGAGGGCAAGTACTCGGCCCCAGCCTTCTCCGTGACGGAGGTGGACCCGACCGGCGCCGGCGACACGTTCAGCGCAACCTTCGTCACTTTCTGGCTCCGCGGCCTGCCGCCGCGCGAGGCGCTGACCTTTGCGAATGCGGCCGGAGCTCTGGCCGTCGGGCGCAAGGGGCCGATGGAGGGAACCTCCACCCAAGCCGAGCTCGAGACTTTCCTGAGCCGCCAAACCCCGAAGGAGACCGCATGAGCAGCACCATTCTTGCCGATCTCCCGCGGCTCCATGCGCGCGGCGAGCGGATCGGGATCACCTCCGTGTGCTCGGCGCATCCGCTGGTGATCGAGGCGGCCTTGCGCCAGGGCAAGGCGGACGGGACCGCGGTCCTGATCGAGGCCACCTGCAACCAGGTGAACCAGGAAGGCGGCTACACCGGCATGACCCCGGCGGATTTCCGGTCCTCCGTCGAGGCCATCGCTGAAAAGGTCGGCTTCGCGCGCGAGACTTTGATCCTGGGCGGCGATCATCTCGGGCCGAACCCCTGGAAACACCTGCCGCCGGCCGAGGCACTTTCCCGCGCCCGCACGATGGTGGCCGCTTTCGTGAAAGCCGGCTTCACCAAGATCCATCTCGATACCAGCATGGGCTGCGCCGGCGAGAGCGTGGCGCTGCCCGATGCGGTCACGGCCGAGCGCGCCGCGGATCTTGCGGAGGCCGCCGAAGCTGCCGTTGACCGTGATGCTTTTCATCCGCCGGTCTATGTCATCGGAACCGAGGTGCCCGTCCCGGGCGGCGCGCTCGAAGCTCTCGACCATCTCCAGGTCACCAGGCCTGCGGCCGCGCTGGAAACGGTGGAGATCCATCGCCGGGCCTTCACTGAGCGTAACCTCCAGGCGGCGTTCGACCGGGCCATCGGCGTGGTCGTGCAGCCGGGTGTGGAGTTCGGCAACGAGGACGTCATCGTCTATCAGCCCGAGAATGCCCGGGCACTGAGCCGTGTATTGACCTCGATGCCCCAGTTCGTCTTCGAGGCGCACTCGACTGACTACCAGCCCCCCGCGGCGCTGGCCGCTCTGGTCCAGGACGGCTTCGCGATCCTGAAGGTCGGGCCCGGCTTAACGTTCGCATTGCGCGAGGCGCTCTATGGACTCGACCATATCGCCTCGGTTCTGGAGGGCCGCCTCGGCTCCGCTGAACTGCAGGAAACAATGGAAAGCCTCATGCTCGCCAAGACGGGGCATTGGCAGAAGTATTACCACGGGACCCCTGACGAACTGCGACTCCAGCGACACTTTAGCTATTCGGATAGAATTCGGTATTATTGGCCTGACGCGGCGGCCACGGCAGCGGTCCAGCGTCTCAACGAACGCCTCGCCGGGCGCGCGATCCCGGAGACTTTGATAAGCCAGTACCTCGGCGCTCTCTATCCTGCTGTCGCAGCCGGGCTTATCTCTGCTGAGCCGTCAGAGCTGTTGATTGCGGCGGTGCAAAGGGTGTTGGCAATCTACAGGGATGCGGGCTCGGGCCGGATTTAGCGCTT
>JBGAJI010000016.1:0-44766 GCA_044225035.1 Amaricoccus sp.
TCCGTCGACGAACCAGGCGACCGCCGCCTGCCGCGCCCGGATCAGCCGCGCGTCGGTCGAGGGCGCGCCGATCCGCGCTTCCAGCAGGCGCGCGCCGCCGCCCGTCGCGGTGCGGTCGATCGCGGCGAGCAGCGAGCCGTCGCGTCCGCCCGACAGCGCCCGCGTCAGTTCGAGGTTGCGCCGGGTCGCCGCGTCGATCCGCATCACCCCGCCGACCGTCTCGCGCGTCGGCGGCAACAGGAGGGGCAGCCGGCCCTTCTGCGTCAGGTCGAGATAGTCGAGGATCGCGCCGAGCGCGCCGATCTCCGCCCGTTCGAAGGCGCCGAAACCGTCGAGCGAGGCGACGCCATAGACCGCCCCGACCCGCCGCCCACCCGCGGCGGAGTCAAAGCTCGCGGCGGCGAGCGGGGTGGCCACCGCGCCGGCCTCGGCGATCAGGGCGCGGAGGCCGCTTTCCATCGCCTCGGGCACCAGAAGCTCGCGCGGCCCGAGACGCGCCAGCATCGGCCCGAGCCCGGCGAGGTCGCAGGCCGCGACCGTCACCTCGCCGGTCGAGATATCGACCCAGGCGAAGCCGCCGGCGCCGCGCACCTCGGCATAGGCGGCGAGGTAGTTGTGCCGCCGGGCTTCGAGCAGGCTGTCCTCGGTCAGCGTGCCGGGCGTGACCAGCCGGACCACCTCGCGCCGCACCACCGATTTCGCGCCGCGCTTCTTCGCCTCGGCCGGATCCTCCATCTGCTCGCAGACCGCGACGCGGAACCCCTTGCGGATGAGGGCCAGCAGATAGCCCTCGGCCGCGTGCACCGGGACGCCGCACATCGGGATGTCCTGGCCGAGATGCTGTCCGCGCTTGGTCAGCGCGATATCGAGAGCCGCGCTCGCCGCCTCGGCGTCGGCGAAGAACATCTCGTAGAAATCGCCCATCCGGTAGAACAGCAGCGCGTCCGGATGATCCGCCTTGATGGCGTGATATTGCGCCATCATCGGCGAGGCGGTCGGCGAGACAATCGGCGCGGCTTCGGTCACGGGGGTCCCCTCTCGGCCCCCGGTTTAGCCGCCGCGCCCCGCCGCTCACAAGGGGGGGCGCGGCGCGCGCCTCAGGCCGGCTGGAAGTCGAGCGCCACCCCGTTGATGCAGTAACGCAGGCCGGTCGGCGGCGGGCCGTCGGGAAAGACATGGCCGAGATGGCTGCCGCAGGTCGCGCAATGCACTTCCGTCCGCACCATGCCGAGCGAGCGGTCCGTCGTGGTCTCGACCGCGCCCTCCACCGGGGTATTGAAGCTCGGCCAGCCGGTGCCGCTCTCGAATTTCACCCGGCCGTCGAACAGCGGTTCGCCGCAGCCGGCGCAACTGAAGACCCCCGGCCGCTTCTCGACCAGCAGCGCGCAGCTGCCCGGGCGCTCGGTGCCGTGGCCGCGCATCACCGCGTATTGCTCCGGGGTCAGGCGCTGGCGCCATTCCGCGTCGCTCCGCGTCACCTTGTAGGCTTTGGTCTCCGCGCTCATCGTGATCCTCTCCCCGGAAAGTCCTCTGGTCCCGGATTTAATCCTTCGAACCGCCTTCGCCAACGGGCAAGGGCCGATGCATCTCGGTCGCGGTTGGGGACCAGCCGGCGCGCGGCTGATCCGATCCGCGCCGCGTCCGGTGCATCGCCGCGGCTATGGGGACGGGAGCCCAGCTCGAGGTTCGCCTCTTGCGTCCCCGGTTCACGCGGGGACAGCGCCCGCGGTCGATGCCGGCGCGCTGGGTCGGTTCATCCCCGCGTGCGCGGGGAACAGTCCGCCGCGATCCAGTACAGGCCGAGCAAGTCCGGTTCATCCCCGCATGCGCGGGGAACAGGCGCTGGCCGGGATCGAGAACGACAGCGGCAACGGTTCATCCCCGCGTGCGCGGGGAACAGATCCGCTCGCTCTCCCGCAACTGGCCGACCGCCGGTTCATCCCCGCGTGCGCGGGGAACAGGGAGGGGCGACGATGATCGCGCGGGTGATTTCCGGTTCATCCCCGCGTGCGCGGGGAACAGGGTTCATCCACATAAACCGGAGGGATCCACGCCGGTTCATCCCCGCGTGCGCGGGGAACAGACTGCCTGGAAGTTATTCCACTTCCACGCTTTTGGCGATTTCAAAGAACCTACCGATTTTGGAGCACCGTCCGGCGCCGACGTCAATCCCCGTGCCGCGAGCGGAAGGCGACGAGCTTCAGGCCGTCGAGATCGGAAGGCTCGCTGCGGGGTCCGACCCGCGGGGAACGAGAGCGTGACCTAGGGCCTGGCCGACGCCAAAAGGTATGGTTCATCCCACGCACGGCCGGATGATCGACCCGAGGCGACGGGGAGGGCGGCGGACGGGACCGGTCAGCCCTTCATCCCGTCCCAGAAGCCCTTGACCCGGGAGAAGAAGTCCTGGGTTTCCGGGCTGTTGTCCTTGCCCGCCTCCTCGAACTCGCGCAGGAGCTCGCGCTGGCGGTGCGACAGGTTGACCGGCGTCTCGACGGCGAGCTCGATATAGAGGTCGCCCGCGCCCGCCGCGCGCAGGGCCGGCATGCCCTTGCCGCGCAGGCGCAGCTGCTTGCCGGACTGCACGCCCGCCGGTACCTTGACCCGGGTGCGGCCGCCGTCGAGCGTCGGCGCGTCGATCTCGCCGCCGAGCGCGGCGGTCGTCATGCTGACCGGGATGCGGCAGAACAGGTTCTGGTTCTCGCGCTCGAAGATCGGATGCGGCTCGACTTCGATGAAGATATAGAGGTCGCCCGCCGGCCCGCCGCGCAACCCCGCCTCGCCTTCGCCGGCCAGTCGGATGCGGGTGCCGGTCTCGACCCCCGCCGGAATGCCGACATTGAGCTGGCGGTCCTTGCGCACCCGGCCGGCGCCCGCGCAGGATTTGCAGGGGTTCTTGATGATCTGGCCGCGGCCCGCGCATGTGGGACAGGTGCGCTCGACGGTGAAGAAACCCTGCTGCGCCCGGACCTTGCCCTGGCCGGAGCAGGTGGGGCAGGTCGAAGGCTCCGCCCCGCCCTCGGCGCCGGTGCCGTGGCAGACGTCGCAGGGCGCGCTGCCCGGCACGCTGATCGTCGACTGCTTGCCGTGGAACGCGTCTTCGAGATTGAGCTTCAGGTTGTAGCGCAGGTCAGAGCCGCGGCTGGCCCGCTGGCCGCGGTTGCGCCCCTGGGCGCCGCCCATGAAATCGCCGAACAGGTCGTCGAACACGTCGGAGAAGGCCGAGGCGAAATCGGCGCCGCCGCCCCCGCCGGGACGGAAGCCGGCGCCGCCGCCGGCCTCGAACGCGGCATGGCCGTGGCGGTCGTAGGCGGCCTTCTTCTGGCCGTCGCGCAGCACGTCGTAGGCTTCGTTGATTTCCTTGAAATGCCCCTCGGCCTTGGGGTCGTGCCGGTTGCGGTCGGGGTGATGGTCCATCGCCTTCTTGCGATAGGCCTTCTTGATCTCCGCTTCCGAAGCGTCTTTGCCGACACCCAGCAGATCATAGTAGTCGCGTTTGGCCATGGGCGAACACTATCCCTTACAGCGGACCCCTAAAACAGCGGAATGGCCCGCCCGGGTCGGGGGCAGGCCATCCTTTTTCACGCAAATGCCGATCAGGACTTCTTGTTGTCGCCGAGATCCTCGAAATCGGCGTCGACGATGTCGTCGTCCTGGTTCGGCGCCGCGCCGCTCTCGGCCTTGGCGCCCTCCTCGGCCTGGGCCTTGTAGATCGCCTCGCCAAGCTTCATCGCCGCTTCGGTCAGGTCCTGGCTGCGGGCGCGGATCTTCTCGGCATTGCCGCTCTCCATCGCCTCCTTCAGCGTCTTGATCGACAGTTCGATCACCTCGATCGTGGTCGGGTCGACCTTGTCGCCATGCTCCGCCACCGACTTCTCGGTGCCGTGGATCAGGCTTTCGGCCTGGTTCTTGGCCTCGACCAGCTCGCGCCGCTCCTTGTCCGCCTCGGCGTTCTCCTCGGCTTCCTTGATCATCTTCTCGATGTCGGAGTCGCTGAGGCCACCGGACGCCTGGATGGTGATCTTCTGTTCCTTGTTGGTGCCCTTGTCCTTGGCGCTGACCGAGACGATGCCGTTGGCGTCGATGTCGAAGGTCACCTCGATCTGCGGAATGCCGCGCGGCGCCGGCGGGATCTGTTCCAGGTTGAACTGGCCGAGCATCTTGTTGTCGGCCGCCATCTCGCGCTCGCCCTGGAAGACCCGGATCGTCACCGCGTTCTGGTTATCCTCGGCGGTGGAGAAGATCTGGCTCTTCTTGGTCGGGATCGTGGTGTTGCGGTCGATCAGCCGGGTGAAGACGCCACCCAGGGTCTCGATGCCGAGGCTGAGCGGAGTGACGTCGAGCAGCACCACGTCCTTGACGTCGCCCTGCAGCACGCCCGCCTGGATCGCCGCGCCGAGCGCCACCACCTCGTCGGGGTTGACGCCCTTGTGCGGTTCCTTGCCGAAGAACTTCTGCACTTCCTCGACGACCTTCGGCATGCGGGTCATGCCGCCGACCAGAACCACCTCGTCGATCTCGCTCTTGCTCAGGCCCGCGTCCTTCAGCGCCGCGGCGCAGGGTTTCATCGAGCGCGCGATCAGGTCGGAGACGAGCGATTCAAGCTTGGCCCGGGTCAGCTTCAGCACGAGATGCAGCGGCTGATGGGTCTTCGGGTCCATCGAGATGAACGGCTGGTTGATCTCGGTCTGGCTGGCGCTCGACAGTTCGATCTTGGCCTTCTCGGCGGCTTCCTTCAGCCGCTGCAGCGCCATCTTGTCCTTGGTCAGGTCGACGCCGTTCTCTTTCTTGAACTCGTCGGCCAGATACTGGACGATGCGCATGTCGAAGTCTTCGCCACCGAGGAAGGTGTCGCCGTTGGTCGACTTCACCTCGAACAGGCCATCGTCGATCTCGAGGATCGAGATGTCGAAGGTGCCGCCGCCGAGGTCATAGACGGCGATCGTCTTGGTGCCGGTCTTTTCCAGCCCATAGGCGAGGGCGGCCGCGGTCGGCTCGTTGATGATGCGCAGCACGTCGAGGCCGGCGATCTTGCCGGCGTCCTTGGTCGCCTGACGCTGGGCGTCGTTGAAATAGGCGGGGACGGTGATGACGGCCTGCGTCACCTTCTCGCCGAGGTAGCTTTCGGCGGTCTCCTTCATCTTCTGCAGGATGAAGGCGGAAATCTGGCTCGGGGAGTATTTCTCGCCCTTCACTTCGACCCAGGCGTCGCCGTTCGCGCCGGGAATGATCTTGTAGGAGACCATTTCCTTGTCCTTGGCGACCATCGGATCGTCGGTGCGGCGCCCGATCAGGCGCTTGATGGCGAAGAGGGTGTTTTCCGGATTGGTGACCGCCTGGCGCTTGGCGGCCTGGCCGACGAGGCGTTCCTCGTCGGTGAAGGCGACGATCGACGGAGTCGTGCGCGCGCCTTCCGAATTCTCGATGACCTTGGCTTGGCTGCCGTCCATGATGGCAACGCAGGAATTGGTGGTGCCGAGGTCGATCCCGATGACTTTGGACATAGAGCTTCCTTTCAAGCGGCGATTTCACAGGCCGGGTCCGACGTCGGCCCCCGGCCCTGCATCCCGGTCCGAACCCTCTCGGTTCCACTTGGGGTCCGGCTTTGGCTGGCTATATAGGACCCGGGCTTTTCGCCTGCAAGAAGCCGCCCGGGGCGGTTCTGGGCTTTTTTGAGGCGGTTTTTTGCCATGATCACGCTCAAAGGCTTCGCGATTCACAAAGGTTACCTCGGCGACGCGGCGCAGGCCGCGATGGTCGAGGATCTGCGCGCCGTCGCCCGGGCCGCGCCCTTCTTCGCGCCGGTGACGCCCTGGGGCAAGCCGATGAGCGTGCGCATGACGGCGGCGGGGAAATACGGCTGGATCACCGGGCGCGGCGGCTATCGCTACGAGGACCGGCACCCGGACGGCCAGCCCTGGCCGCCGGTCCCGGAGTCGGTGCTGAGCGTCTGGCGCGCGCTCGTCTCGCAGGAGCGGGCGCCGGATTGCTGCCTCGTCAATTTCTATGGCGCGAAGGCGCGGATGGGTCTGCATCGCGACGCGGACGAGGCGGATTTCAGCTGGCTGGTGCTGTCGATCAGCCTTGGCGATCCCGGCCTCTTTCGCGTCGGCGGGCCGGAGCGGAGCGATCCGACGGCCTCTGTCATGCTCGAAAGCGGCGACGTGGTGGTGATGGGCGGCGACGCGCGGCGCGCCTATCACGGCATCGACCGGATCCGCTTCGGCGCCTCGCGCCTGCTGCCGGGGGGCGGGCGGATCAACCTCACCCTTCGCGTGGTGGACTGAGCCGCGCCACCGCCCAGGCGCCGGCTTCGGCGACCACCGGATCGGGATCGGCGGCCAGCCGGCGCGCGGCCGGCAACAGCGCGGGGTCGGCGGAATTGCCCAGGGCATAGGCGACGTTGCGCACGAAGCGGTTCCGGCCGATGCGCTTGATCGGCGAACCCTGGAACAGCGCCCGGAAGCCCGCGTCGTCCAGCGCCGCGAGATCGGCCAGCCGCGGCTCGTTCAGCGTCTCGCGCGCGTGATAGCCCGCCTCGCGCGCCTCGGCCGCGAACTTGTTCCACGGGCAGGCGGCCAGGCAGTCGTCGCAGCCATAGATCCGGTTGCCGAGCGCGGGCCGCAGGGCGGGATCGACCGGCCCGTCATGCTCGATGGTGAGGTAGGAGACGCAGCGGCGGGCGTCGAGCCGGTACGGCGCGGGAAAGGCGCCGGTCGGGCAGATGTCGAGGCAGGCGCGGCAGGAGCCGCAATGGTCCTTTTCCGCCGCGTCGCGCGGCAGCCAGAGCGTGGTGAAGATCGCGCCGAGGAAGAACCAGCCGCCGAGCTCGCGGCCGACGAGATTGGTATGCTTGCCCTGCCAGCCGAGGCCGGCCGCCTGCGCCAGCGGCTTTTCCATGACGGGCGCGGTATCGACGAAGACCTTGATCGCCGCGCCCGTCTCGGCCACCAGCCAGCGCCCGAGCCGCTTCAGCCGCTTCTTGACCAGGTCGTGATAGTCGCGGCCGCGGGCATAGACGCTGATATTGCCGCGGTCGCGCCGGCTGAGCAGGCCGCGCGGATCGGGGCCGGAATAATAAGGCTCGGCCAGCATCACCACCGAGCGCGCCTCGGGCCAGAGCGCCGTCGGGTCGCCGCGCCAGTGCGCGCGCTCGGCCATCCAGCCCATGCCGCCATGGTGGCCGGCGTCGAGATAGGCGCGCAGGCGCCCGGCCGTCTCGGGGATCGCGTCGGGGGCGCAGACGCCGCAAGCGGCGAAACCCTCCTCGAGCGCGCGCGCCCGCAGCCGTGCCAGGAGGATCTCCGGAGCCGGCGCCACCCGCCCCGGAGCGCCCATGTCAGAAGTCCAGGTCCGCGTAATGCTGCGGCGGCGTGAAGCCGGGCACGAGGTCGGCGAGGATCGAGCGGAAGGCCGGCCGCGACTTGATCTTGGAATACCAGTCATGCAGCCCCTGGTTCCGCGTCCAGTCGACGTCGCCGACATAGTCGAGGCAGGAGAGATGCGCGGCGGCGGCGAAATCGGCGATGGTCATCTGGTCGCCGGCCAGCCAGCGCCGATGGTCGATCAGCCAGCCGATATAGTCGAGATGGTACTTGATGTTGCGCAGGCCCGCCTTGATCCGCTCGCTCTCGGGATAGCCCGCCTTCATCAGCTTCTTGTTCACGCGCTCGTAGAGCAGGTTCGCGGTGACCTCGTGGTGGAACTTGTCGTCGAACCAGGCGACCAGCCGCCGCGCCTCGGCCCGCTCGGCCGGCCGGCGGGGCAACAGGGGCGGGTCGGGCTGGACCTCCTCGAGATATTCGAAGATCGCGCCGGAATCGGCCAGAACCAGGTCGTCGATGCGGAGCAGCGGCACCTTGCCGGCGGGATTGAGCCGAAGATATTCCATCCGCCGCTCCCACGGACGCTCCTCGACCAGCTCGACCTCGATCTTCTTCTCGGCGAGGACGAGGCGAATCTTGCGGCAGAACGGCGAAAGCGGCATGTGATAGAGGCGGCGCATTGATGCTCTTTCTGTTGCTCGATGCCTCTTATTCATCCAAGCGGCGCGGCTTTTCAACCGCGGGTGTCCCACGTGGCGAATTGGCGCCCGCCCGGCGCTTGTCCGGCGCGGCGGACCGCCATAGGTAGGGCCGGACCGGGGTCATTCGAGGGTGGGAAGGGCATGAGCAAGCCTGAAATCGAGACGCGTTTCGAGCGGGGCCTCTTCGCCGCGCGCTGGCTGATGGCGCCGATGTATCTCGGCCTCGTCGTATCGCTGGCCATGCTGATGGTCATCATGGCGCGCGAGGTCGCCTATTACGCGCCGAAGGTCATGGTCCTGTCGAGCGAGGACGCCATCCTCTCGGTCCTCACCCTCATCGACCTGACGCTCGCCGGCAACCTGCTGCTGATCGTGCTCTTCTCCGGCTACGAGAATTTCGTCTCCAAGCTCGACATCGCCGAGACGGCGGACCGGCCGAGCTGGATGGGGACGGTGGATTTCTCCGGGCTGAAGATGAAGCTGATCGCCTCGATCGTGGCGATCTCGGGGATCCATCTCCTGAAGCGCTTCATGGAAATCGGCGAAACCCACGCCGAGACGCCGTTCGACCCGACACAACTGCGCTGGATGGTCATCATCCACCTCACCTTCGTCGCCTCGGGCGTCCTGCTCGCGGTGATGGACCTCGTCTCGGCGAAGACGGACAAGCATTAGGGGCGCGCCTTTCGCATGGATGACGTCGAAAAGATACTCAGCGACTGGCGCGCCGGCCTGACGACGACAATTCCGATTGGCGGTTTAATTTCGCGCAACCCTATCGCCCATAGGTGGAAAGCACCGTTGCGGTGCTTTCTGCTGCGGGAGGCGGCGCTATGGAGGTTTACCGACCTTCTAACTCAATCCCACGCGTTGCATCGGCAGGAGCATGGTCTCGGCGCGCGTATTCTACTGCGCAGCGGTTTGGAAACTCTCGCCACCCTTATTTATCTGAACCAGCTTATTCAGCTGGTCGTAGATGGCGAACTCAGTTTCCAACTATTCAGTAAGAAAACTAGCACTCTTCTGCTTGGTTCGCGCGATGGATCAACCAATCATCAATCGCTGAATATCGTCACTATACTCACGAAATGCGACAAGCGATATCCCGGACTTAAAAAATTGTTTGAAGTTTTATCAGAAAGCGCGCACCCAAACTATGAAGGAATGATGATCGGCTATTCAGATGTCGATCACGACGAGTTTGAAACAAGGTTCTCGAACCGATGGATGCAGATCTACGGCAAGTCACACTTTGAATCGATGAAACTTTGCTTGATGATTTTTGACCATGAATACAATGATATCTGGCCTGATCTGTTGGAGAAGCTGGAGATCTGGATCGTCGAAAATAACTCTAGTTTGGAAGCAACGAACACAGCGGTTGTGAAGGACTGAGGGAGCGGCACTCGCACTTCCGCTTCGACCACATCGACCACTGAAGGATTGAGCGTGTCGGGCCCAATTCTCATCTACGCTCCGATCATCGCGACATGGTTGTCCCAGGCGCGGCCGGGGGTGGTGGCGGTGAGGTCCGGGGTGGCGGAGGCGAGGGTGAGCCATTCCCCGAGGCCCGTGGTCGCGGCGAAGCCGGCGCCGCTCGGGGCGAGGCCGCAGATGTCGGGGCGGGTCCAGCGCGCCGCGTGGGCGCCGGTTTCCACCGCGAAGGCGTCGACCACGCCGCCGCGGGGCGAGCTGATCGCTACCCGGGCGCCGTCGGCCGAGAAGGCGACGCTGCCGGCATAGCCGCGGAGGACGCGCTGCGCCGGTCCGTCGGCCGAGAGCAGGCGGGCGGCGCCCTGGCCGCGCCGGTGCAGGCCGAGCAGCGACGGATCCTCGCTCGACGGCCCGTGCCACTGCATGGCGAAGGCGAGGAGGCCGTCGGGGCGGACCGCGAGATGGCGGATCGAATTGCGGCGCAGCTCCGGCGGCGGGTCCAGCTGGTCGATGATTTCGCCGGAGGCCGGATCGAGATAGGTGAGGTTCGGCGCCATCTCGGCGATGGCGATCGGATCCTCCGCGCCGTCGGGGTCCAGCCGCCGGCCGAGCTCGATCGAGCCGTTCGCCACCGCCAGCGTGCCGTCCGGCAGCAGGATGCATTCATGCGGTCCCTGCCCGCCCGACGGAACCGCGCCGACGCGGGCGACGCCGGCCTCCATGTCCCAGACGCCGATCCGCCCCTCGCCGGTCTCGGCCACGGCCTCGCTGGTATAGAGCCGGTCGCCCGCCGCGTCGAAGACGCCGTGGCCGCAGAAGATCAGCCCCTCGGGTGCTTCCATCCGCGCCAGCTGGCGTCCGGTGGCGCAGTCGAGCACGACGGCATAGGTGCCGGGCCGCCGGGCGAAGACCACGGCGCGGGCCAGACGGGGATGCACGGTCGCCGCGTGCGCCCGGTCGGGCAGCGCGACCGAGAAGATGTCGCGGCCCAGGGCGTCGACGCCGAACAAGGCAAAGGCGCCCTCGGGCGTGCGCGCGGCGGCGAGATAGGCTGGACCGCCCATGTCGGCCCAGCTGAGCGTCGGCGCGATGGCGCCGGCCCCGAGCAGCTTCAGGAAACCGCGTCGCGAGGGCATGTCAGCCTCCATCCCCGTCCTGGGCGTTGAAGCCCTGCGCCACGCCGAGCGCCGGGCCGATGGTCTGGGTCAGCGCGGACGAAATCGCGGTGATCGCCTGCTGGTCCTGTTCCAGGCGCAGCCGGCCGGAAGGTGTCGAAACGCCCTCGAACAGCGGATCCTTCAGCCCCTCCGCCAGCGAGACGGCGCGCGTGGTGGTCGCCCCGACCTTCGCGCCCGCCTCCGGCGAGACCGCCTCGGCGAGGATGAGGGCGAGTTCGCTCAGCGATTGGAGCGAGACGACGAGGTTGCGTTGCGGCCGGCCCGAGCGGCGGGCCTCGGCGCGGAGCGGGGTCGGCGCGGCGAAGCTGCCCATCGGCCGGCCGAGCCGCTGGTCCCGGTCGAACGCCAACCCCGCCTGCAGCGCGGTGAAAAGCGCGAGGGTGGTTTCCTTCGGCGCGAGGAAGAGCGTGTTGCCCGGGGCGCCGGCCGACAGGAAAAGCTGGCCATAGTCGCCGGCCCAGGCCGCCAGCACCTCGTCGGCGACCCGCGCGATGTCGCCGCTGATCGCCTGGATCATCGCGCAGCCATAGGGACCGTCCGCCCCCGCGGCGGGATCGTAGAGCAGATAGTCGAGCGCGAAGAAGCCGCGGACGGCGATCGATTGCGCCGCCATGCCCTCCGGCGTCACGGCGGCCGGATCGGCCTTTGCGATCAGCGCCTTGAGCCCGGCGGGCGTGCGGCCCCTGGTGTCCGGCCAGAAGGCGAGCGCATAGGCCCGGTCGTCGAGCTCCAGCGGCCCGAAGCGCAGATGCTGGGCGCCCATCCAGCCGTCGAAGGCGGTCTGATAGGCCGCGCGCAGCGTCTCGTCGCCCGGAGCGCAATGGTCGCGGGCGGTCGCGGCCAGCGCGTCGGCGGTCGTGGCGAAGGTCCCGAGCCGCGGCATGACGTGCCGATCATAGGCGGCGCGGGCGAGGGCGGCGTGGTCCTGCGCCGCGGCGAGACCGGGCAGGAACAGCGCGAGGAAAAGCAGGCAGGCGCGCATCAGAGGCTTTCCAGAAAGGCGACCAGCGCGGCGCGGTCGGCCGGCGGCATCGCGACGACGCGGTCGCGCGCGGCCTGCGCCTCGCCACCGTGCCAGAGGATGGCTTCGAGCACATTCCGCGCCCGGCCGTCGTGCAGCAGCGCGACCTCGGCGCTGACCGTCTCGGTCAGTCCGATGCCCCAGAGCGGCGGCGTGCGCCATTCGGCGCCAGCCGCGCGCCATTCCGGCCGACCGTCGTCGAGATCGGGCCCCATGTCGTGCAGCAGCAGGTCGGTATAGGGCCAGATCAGCGGAAAGCTCTGCTCCGGCTGGCCCTCGAGCCGGTGCGTCACATGCGCCGGCGTGTGACAGGCGGCGCAGCCGGCCTGATGGAACAACTCCTTGCCGCGCAGGATCTCCGGGCCGTCGGTGCCGCGGCGGACGGGGACGGCGAGGTTGCGGCTGTAGAACGCGACGAGGTCGAAGGGATGCGCCTCGATCTCGGTCCCGCCGGGGGCGGCGCCCGCGGGCATGGCGCGGCATTCGGCCTGATCCGGCACGCAGTCGCCCCAGCTTTCGGGATGCAGCGGCGATGAGATGCCCATGTCGTTGGCGAAGGCGGCGGCGGATTGCTCGCGGATCGTCGGCTGTCCGGCCTTCCATCCGAAGCGCCCGAGCATCGGCTGGTCGTATTCCAGCGACCAGACGATATTGGCGCGGCCGGAAACGCCGTCGCCGTCGGCGTCCTCGGGATCCTCGGCGGCGAGGATCCGCGTGGCGGGGATCGCTTCCAGCAGGCCGACACCGATCATCGGCGGGGCGATGCGCGCCGAGAAAGTGGTTTCGGGATGCAGCGGCCCTTGCGAGAGGTTTTCCGCCGTATAGGTCGGACGCCGTAGGGTCGCGGTCTCGCCCCCGGCGAGCGGGACGGGCACGTCCTCCCAGCGCAAGCCGAGGCGGAACTCGGCGGCGAGGCCCGGCGCGGCGAAATCCTGCAACTGCTTGCCATAGACCGGATCGAACAGCGTCGGGATATGGCCCGGGATCGCCGGATTCGCCTCGCCGCCCGGCCGCGAGAGCTGGAGGACGAGCGAAACCGCGTCGTCCTCCGGCCCGGCCGGCGGATGGCCGCGCCCGTCCATCAGGTGGCAGCGCTGGCAGGAGCGCGCGTTATAGAGCGGCCCGAGCCCGTCCGACGCGGTGGTGGAGGCCGGCGCGGTGACCCACAGCTTCTGGAAGAAGCCGTTGCCGACGAAGAAATCGGCGCGGGATTCGAAATCCATGTTGGCTGATGGATGCGAGAACGCCTGGCGGTCGAACGCGGCCTTCGAGGTCGCGGCGCCGCCCGGCAGCCCTTCGAACGGCTGCGGCTTGTCGAACCCGGCCGGCGGCGCGACGGCCTTGGCGGCGCGCGCGGTCTCCGCCTCGGTCAGCGGCACCACGGCGAGATGGGGATCGCCGAGCAGAGGCGGGTCGGTCGCATCGGCCGCGGACGCCGCCCCGATGAGCATCAGGGCGATGACGGGGCCGCGTCTACTGGAAGACCGCATCGGGGTTGTCGAGGCTGTCCGATCCCTCGAACGCGATCTGCTCGAGCGACAGGGCCGAGACCGCGCGCTCGATCACCCGCGTCTGGGCGACGAGCGCGTCGACGGCGCGCTGGATCACCGCGCCGGCCGTCGGATCATCGGCGGCGAGCATCTGGTCGTAGGCGAGGCCGCTTTCGGCGACGAGGCGGATCTCGCCGAGCCGGGCGATCGAGGTGTCGATCGCGGCGCGCAGGTCCGCGTCGGTGGACGGGTCGGCCGCGGCGACGAGCGCCGACAGCGACGGCCCCTCGACCAGCCGCCCGTCGGTGCCGACGTAGTGGCCGAGATAGACGTTCCGGACGCCGATCTGGTCGAAATAGTGGCTCGCCGGCGTATTGTCGGAAAAGCAGTCATGCTCCTCTTCCGGGTCGTTCAGCATCAGGCCGAGACGCATCCGCTCGCCCGCCTGCTCGCCATAGGTGAGGCTGCCCATTCCGGTCAGGATGGCCGAGATGCCGGCGGCCGGGTCGGTGGCGACGGCGGCGCGCGCGGCCCCGCCGTCGGCCCATTGCGCGGCCATCCATTCGAGGTCGGAAACCAGCAGATCGGTGGCCGCGGTCAGGTAGGCCGCGCGGCGGTCGCAATTCTCATGGGTACAATCCGCTCCGGCGGCGTAGTCGGTCCAGGGACGATTGCCGGCGCCCGGGCCGGTGCCGTTCACATCCTGGCCCCAGAGCAGGAATTCGATGGCATGATAGCCGGTGGCGACATTGGTTTCGATGGCGCCGGCCTCCTGCAGGCTGCCTTCCAGAAGTTCGGGCGTGATGACGGTGGCATCGATCTCGGTCCCGCCGATCATCGGCTTCGGATTGGCGACGACATTCAGCGCGGCGAGCGGGTTTTCGTCGGTCGCGCCGCCATAGGTCGCGTCGACATAATCGATCATCCCCTCGTCGAGCGGCCAGGCATTCACCTTGCCCTCCCATTCATCGACGATGGCATTGCCGAAGCGATAGACCTCGGTCTGCTGATAGGGCACGCGGGCCGCGATCCAGGCCGCGCGGGCGTCGCGCATCGCCTTGTCCGATGGCGTGGCGACCAGCGCCGCCACCTTTTCGCGCAGGGTTTTCGCCGTGGTCACGCTGTCGCCATAGGCGGCGGCGGCGATGTCGGCATAGGTCTTGACCACGGCCGCCTGATCTGGCGCCTGGGCCTGAAGCGACGCGGCCGACGCGAAAAGGCCGGCGACGGCCAGCGTGACGTATCCGATGCGCATGCTCATCCCCATCCCTTCGGTTCGAAACGGTCCGCCGCCCCCGGACGCAAGCGGCCACCTCGCGGATTCGTGGGTCAACCCGCCCGCCATGTCAATCCTTATGGATTTGATCGGGATTTGTGGCGTCGGATCGATGGAACCCGCGGCCGCGGAAGCCGTTGAGCAGCGTTGCTTTGGCGCGGCGTTTGACCGCACATTTGATCGGTCAAGAAACCGACGTAAGGGGGACAAGGAATGGATACGACGGACCGGCATGCCGACTTGCAGGCGCGGATCGACGCGGCGCGTCGAAGGCTCGCCGAGGACAACAGGAACGAGTGGGCCGAGATCGGCAATCTGCTCGAGGGCCTGTCGGAAGAGATGAACGGCGTCGGCGACCGGGACGACGTGGCGCGGCGCGGCGTCTATGACCGCGTCGAGCGCGAACTCGCCTCGATTCACGCGCGGCTCGGCGGCGACGTGGCCAAGTAGACGGCGCGGCAGACCACGACGGCGCGTCCCGGTGGCGGGGCGCGCCTTTTGGTTCGAACCTCGGACATGGAGCCCGCCGCGTGACCGAAACCCTTCGCGTGACCGCTGGCCTGCCCTATCCGCTCGGTGCGACCTGGGACGGAAACGGGGTGAATGTCGCCGTTTTCTCGGCGCATGCGACCGCGGTGCATCTCTGTCTCTTCGACGATGACGGCCGGCGCGAGACGGCGCGGATCCGGCTGCCCGAATTTACCCACGAGGTTTGGCACGGGTATTTCGCGGACCTTCGGCCGGGACAGCTCTACGGGTTGCGGGTGGACGGGCCCTACGCGCCGGAGGCCGGGCATCGGTTCAATGCCAACAAGCTGCTGCTCGATCCCTATGCCAAGGCGATCCATGGCAAGCTCCGCTGGCACGATTCGCTGCATGGCTATCGCATCGGCCATCCAAAGGCTGATCTCTCCTTCGACCGGCGCGACTCGGCCCGGGCGATGCCGAAATGCCGGATCATCGACCCCGCCCACACCTGGGGCGAGGATCGGCGGCCGCGGCGCGCCTGGTCGGAGACGGTGGTCTATGAGGCGCATGTGAAGGGCATGACGGCGGGACGCGAGGACGTGCCCGAGGAATTGCGCGGCACCTTCGCCGGCCTTGCCTCGCCGGGGGTGATCGAGCATCTGGCGCGGCTCGGCGTCACCACGGTCGAGCTGATGCCGATCCATGCCTTTTTCGACGAGCGTTACCTGACCGAACGCGGCCTCAGCAATTACTGGGGCTATGCGACGCTCGGCTTCTTCGCGCCGGCGCCGCGCTACATCGCGCCGGGACGGGATCTGCGCGACCTGAAGCTGATGGTACAGCGGCTGCATGCGGCGGGGATCGAGGTGATTCTCGACGTGGTCTACAACCACACGGCGGAGGGCAACCACCTCGGCCCGACGCTCAGCTTTCGCGGCATCGACAACCTGAGCTACTACGTTCCGGCCGATGATCCGCGCTATATCTTCGACACCACCGGCTGCGGCAACAACGTCAATATCCGTCACCCGCGCGTCCTGCAGATGGTGATGGATTCGCTGCGCTACTGGGTCGAGGAATGCCATATCGACGGCTTCCGCTTCGATCTCGCCGTGACGCTCAGCCGCGACCGCGACAGTTTCGACCAGAACAGCCCGTTCCTCGACGCCGTGGCGCAGGATCCGGTGCTCGCCCATGTGAAGATGATCTCCGAGAGCTGGGATCTCGGGCCGAACGGCTATCAGGTCGGGGCGTTTCCGCCGGGCTGGGCGGAATGGAACGGCCGCTATCGCGATGCGATGCGCGGATTCCTCAAGGGCGATCCGGGCGGGATTCCCGCGCTCGCCTCGCACCTGCTCGGGTCGGCGGACATTTTCGACCGGCGTGGCCGGCGCCCCTGGGCCAGCGTGAATTTCCTGACCGCGCACGACGGTTTCACGCTGATGGACCTCTATAGCTACAACGAGAAGCACAACGAGGCGAATGGCGAGGACAACCGCGACGGCCACAACGACAACCGGTCCTGGAACTGCGGCGCCGAGGGCGAGACCGACGACCCCGACATCATCGCCTTGCGGGACCGGATGCGGCGCTTCGCCGTCGCCGTGCTCGCCGTGTCGCATGGGACGCCGATGGTGCTGATGGGCGACGAGCTCGGCCGCACGCAGGACGGCAACAACAACGCCTATTGCCAGGACGGTCCCTTGACCTGGGTCGACTGGAGCGACGATCCGCGGGTGGCGGCGTTCCGCGATTTCGTGGCCGGCGCGCTGGCGCTCCGCCACGAGCTGCCGCTCCTGCGCAGTCCGCGCTATCTGCATGGCGATCCGGTGGGGCCGGAGGGGCCGCCCGACGTCCGCTGGCTCCGCGCCGATGGGCGAGACACGACGGGCGAGGACTGGTCGAACGGCCTCGACCGCGACGTGGCGGTGGTGCTGCGCGATCCGTCGGGCGCCGTGATGATCATCGCCAACGCCTCGGACGCGCAGGTGGATTTCACCCTGCCCGAGGCGCTGGGCGACGGGTGGCGTCTGCGCCTCGACAGCGGCGCGGGTGCCATCGACCCGGCCGGGCCGCGGCTCGACCCGGGAGCCACGCTGGCGGTGCCTGGCCGGGCGCTCTTCGTTCTCTCGGCCTGACTTCGGGGAACCCATCGACCGCCGGAACGTTTGCTGACCGAGGGCGCACTGGCCCTGATCAAGATGGAGGTTCTTCATGAACTGGGATCAGATCGAAGGCAAATGGAAGGAAATGACCGGCAAGGTCCAGAGTCAGTGGGGCAAGCTGACCGACGATGATATGACGGAAATCAAGGGTGATCGTCGCGAACTCGCCGGCCGGATCCAACAAAAATATGGCGTGACAAAGGAAGCCGCCGAACAACAGATCGACGATTGGATGAAGGCGAGCTAATTCGGTTCGATGTTCGGTTGAGAACGCGCCGCGATCCTTACGAGGTTCGCGGCGCAGTGCGTTCTGGGCCATCTATCGTCGTGTAGCGATTACATGTTTCGGTGGAACCCCAGCGCGATGCGGACGTTGTTCTCTCGTGAAGCCCGAAGCCGATACCGCGGGCAGATGAGGAGTTCGAAGATGAAAAAACTGATCGCAACCACCGCGTTCGCGGCCCTGCTCGCAACCGGCGCCTACGCCGAGGGCGCCGCGGACAATTCGGCGGAGGCACCCGCCGCCGCGCAGCCGCTCGGCGGCCAGCCCGCGCCGATGGGCATGGGTTGGGACCTGAACGAAGGCCAGACCCGCGTCGATGTGACCACCGTATCGGCCGACGCGCTGATCGGCGCGCGGGTCGAGACGCTGGCCGGCGACAAGGTCGCGGACGTGAAGGACGTGATCCTGTCCGATGATGGCAAAGTCGAGAATATCGCGGCGGGCTTCGGCGGTTTCCTCGGCTTCGGCACCGATGAAGTGCTGCTGACACTCGACGAGGTCGATTTCGTTCAGGACCAGAACGACACGCTGATCGTGCGGACCAACCTGACGCCGGAGGCGTTGAAGGGCCGGCCGGTCTACGAGGGCAGCTAACCCGCCCCTATGTGATTTTGGCAGCGGCCGCCGGTCCGGCGGCCGCCTTTCGTTGACAGGAAGGAGAAAAACATGAGTGCGCTTTTCCCGGACAAGGTGCGTGACGCGGCCCCGGACATGGACGACCTGCGCAAGGAGCTGAACGCGCTGCGCAAGCAGGTGGCCGACCTCGTCGGATCGGCCGCCGCCGATGGCCAGAAGCGGGCGCGTCGGATGGGCAAGGACGCGCTCGACACGGCGAGCGTCCTGGCCCGCGATGGCGAGGCGCTGGCCTCCGACGTCGGTCGCGAGCTGCTCCGCGTCGAGCGCCGCGCCGTCGAGACGGTGCGCGAGCGTCCGGGCCAATCGCTGGCGGTCGCCCTCGGGCTCGGCCTGGTGATCGCCTTCCTGCTCCGCCGCTGATCGCGACCGGGTTGAACGACGAAAGCCCCGGGGCATCCCCCGGGGCTTTCGCATGTCGGTGGTCGCGCCGTTACCCGGCGAAGGCGCGGCCGACCATCGTCGCATTGTTGCCGTCGGGCCCGTAGTCGCCGGGGCCCTTGATATCCAGCGCGGCCTGTAGGCGGTTGCGGGCGCGGCTGACGCGGCTCTTGATGGTGCCGACGGCGCAGCCGCAGATCTCCGCCGCTTCCTCGTAGGAAAAGCCGGAGGCGCCGACGAGCAGCAGCGCCTCGCGCTGGTCGTCGGGCAGCTTGTTCAGCGCGCGGCGAAAGTCGGCCATGTCCATCACCCCGTCATGCGCCGGGGCGACGCTCAACCGTTCGGTAAAGGTGCCCTCGCTGTCCTGCACCTCGCGTCCGCGCTTGCGCATCTGGCTGTAGTAGCTGTTGCGCAGAATCGTGACGAGCCAGGCCTGCATATTGGTGCCGAGCCGGAAATCGGTCTGCTTGGCCCAGGCCTTCATCACCGTTTCCTGCACCAGATCGTCGGCGCGGTCCGGCCGACCGCTGAGCGACAGGGCGAAGGCGCGCAACGACGGCAACGCCGCCAGCATCGCCTGCTTGAAGGTCGGCGGCTCGCCCGCCGGCCCGTTCGGCGCGGCCGTCACCGCAGGCCCTCCCCGTCCGGCACGATCGCGCCGGGCCTGAGGGCCACCTCCGCCTCGTCGAGCTGCTCCCCGCGCGTCGGCCTCGTAGAGACTGCGCAGCCGCCGCGCGATCTCGCCATGCGGATCGAGCGGATCGCTCCGCCGATTACTGGTTTTCGTCATGAACGCGCGCACTTCCCGAAAGGTTCGAACGGGAAAAGGGCCGGATGACCCGGACCTTCTCAGCGACAGAATGCGCCAATCGCGGGATAGTTCCATCCGTCCGGAACTTTTCGCGCCATCCGGCGTTGGGGGTCGTTTGGGCGCCGACGGCGCCCGTTGCGCAGTGGAGCCGCATGCATGACCCTGTCCACCCGTATCGCCCCGCACCTTGCATATCTGCGGCGCTATTCGCGCGCGATCACCGGGTCGCAGACCTCCGGGGACGCCTATGTCGCGGCCATGCTCGAGGCGCTGATCGCCGATATCTCGATCTTCCCCAAGGCGAGCAGCGACCGGATCGGCGTTTTCCGCCTCTTCGCCTCGATTTTCTCCAGCATGCAGGTCAGCATCGACCCCGACCGCTCGCCCTTCGCCTGGGAACAGCGGGCGGCGGCCAATCTCGCGCAGGTATCGCCGCTCGCGCGGCAGGCGTTCCTGCTCAGCGCGCTGGAAAGCTTTTCGCGCGCCGAGGTCGGCGAGATTCTGGGGATCGAAGAGGACGCGGCCGGCGATCTGCTGACCCAGGCGGCGGCCGAGATCTCGCGGCAGGTGGCGACCGACATCCTCATCATCGAGGACGAGCCGCTGATCGCCATGGATATCGAGCAGATGGTCCTGTCGCTCGGCCATCGGGTGACCGGCATCGCCCGCACCAAGGACGAGGCGATGGAACTGTTCCGCGCCGATCCTCCGGGCATGGTGCTGGCCGATATCCAGCTGGCCGACGGCAGTTCCGGAATCGACGCGGTGAACGACATCCTGCGCACCAGCCTTTTGCCGGTGATCTTCATCACCGCCTTCCCCGAACATCTGCTGACCGGCGAGCGGCCGGAGCCCGCTTTCCTGGTGACGAAGCCCTTCGACGAGAACATGGTCAAGGCGCTGATCGGGCAGGCACTCTTCTTTCACGAGGCCGCCTCCGTGGCCGCCTGATGCTTTGGTCTGTCGCCGGAACCGATGCCATGGCCCCGAGTTTTCGACGATAGAGCCGGGCCTGCCGAGCCGGCCGGAGCGCGGCGCGGAAATCCGGGCCCTGTTCGGTTCGCGCGAGGTGCCGGCGAGAAGGGCCATGATGAATTCTTACGATCCCGCCGCGTATGATCGGACCCGGGCCCTCGCCCGGGGCCTTCGCGGCGCGGGCCTCTGCGTCATCTATCACGACCGCCAGCTCGGCGTGCGGATGGTGGAGAACGCGCCGGCGGCCTGGCCCGCGGTCGAGGAGATCATGGCGCGGGGCGACGCGGCGATCTTCGATGCCGAGACGGCGGCGCGCGTGGTCGAGACAAAGCTCGGGGTGATCGATTCCGGCCTGCCGGCGCGGATGGAGGTTCCGGTCCGCGCCGGCAAGGAAACCCGCTGGTACGAGTTGCATATCGAGGCGGATCGCGGCGACACCGGGCCAGGGCCGCTCGACGATTTCGCCGTGCATGGCCTCGTCGTCTCCGCCGTCGAGATCACCGAGCGCAAGCGGCGCGACGAGGCCATGCGGTCGCTGCTCTACGAGGTCAGCCATCGCTCGCGCAACCTGCTCGCCATCGTGCAAAGCGTGCTCGGCCATACCGCGCGCGGCGCCGACAGCGTCGCCTCGTTCGAGCGCAAGTTCCGCGGCCGGATCGCCGCGCTGGCGCATAGCCAGGATCTCATCACCCGCTCGAACTGGCAGGGGGTGCGATTTCACCCGCTGGTCGAGCGGCAATTGTCGGATTTTCTCAACCCTGGGATTTCTCCGCCGCTGGTGGTCGGACCGGACACGATGATCGGGCCGAACGCCGCGCTCTATCTCGGTCTCGCCCTGCACGAGCTCGCGGCGAATTCGTCCCGCTTCGGGGTTTTCGCGCAAGGCGGCGATATCTCGATCGAGACGGACACCACGCGGGAGGGGCATCGCATGACCTGGACCGAGGAGCTTGCCCGGCCCTCGACCGAGTCGCCCGGCCGCGGCTTCGGCCAGGCGATCCTGACGCAGATCGTCCCGCGGGCGGTCAACGGCCGCGTCGAATATCAGATCGCGCCCCGTGGCATCGTCTATCGCATCGACTGGCCGGAGGCGATCGCCGTATAGCGTCGGCAGGTCGCGATGATATCGGCGAGCGCGAAGGGCTTGGCGAGCAAAGGCAGGCCGGCGAAGGCGGCGGGCAGCGTCCCCGGCGCGTGACCCGAAATGACCACGACCCGATCCGGATCGAGCAGTTCGAGCAAGCAGTCCGACGAGCCGTCGACCAGCGTCACGTCGAGCAGCGTGAAATCGAAGCCGCAGAGCGCCAGCGCGGCGCGCGCCTCGGCGAGGCTGGCGGCGATCGTCGCCTCGATCCCTTCCTCGGCCAGAATGTCGGCGAGGTCGGCCGCGATCAGCGGGCTGTCCTCGACGACCAGGGCGCGCACACCGGCGGCGGCGGGACGCAGGCAGCGCGGCGGCAACCGGAACTCGGCGCGCAGGCCGGTCGGCGCATGTTCGAAGGTCAGGGCGCCGGAGAGAATATCGGCGATCCGCCGCGTCGGCACGCCGGCGCCGTCCCGCTCCGCCGCGCCCAGCCCATGCTCCTGCCAGAGCAGCAGAAGGCCACCGGCCTCGCGGACCCAGGAGACGGTCACCCGCCCGTCCGCGTGGACCAGGGCGCCGCGCTGGATCGCGTCCGCGGCGAGTTCGAAGAGCGCGTGGGCGACGATACGCGCGGCGTCGCCGGTCAGCGTCAGCGACGGCCCGTCGAAGCCCAGGCACCCGTCGGCGCCAGTCTCGAACACGGCGAGGACATCGCGCGCCAGCGCACCGAGATCGGTATCGCCGAAGGCGTCGGGCGCCCGCGCTTCGCCGAGCGCCGTGACCAGCCGGGCAACCGCCTCTCGCGCCTCCGCCGGATCCGCCGCGCCGTTCAGCGTCCGCGTCAGCATCGCGCCGATCAATTCGAGCAGGTCGCGGTCGTGGCGGGAGAAATCGGCGCCAGCGGTCCGCGGCGGATTTCCAAGCGATGGGCCGAAGGCTTCCCTGTCCTTGGTCACCGCGCCGTCCATAACGGCCGCGCGAACCGTGAGCACGGGCGGGTCGAGCGCGCCAATCCAGGAGCGCGGCGTGAGAATCGACATTGAATCATGCGCCCCTATGGGTGGACATGAGTGCCCGGTGTCGAGGACCGTCCCCCTGTGGTCACCATGGAACACGGGCGGGAGGTGCCGCATTAAACTGCGACATAGGCGATGCGAGGAAACAGAGACGTGATCGTCGATTGCCGAGAGTGCCCGCTGCGCCGTCGCGCGGCCTTTCAGCCCATGTCCGAGGCCGAGGTCGAATTCATGCGCGGCTTCAAGTCCGGCGAGCTGGTGGTCGAGCCGCGGACGACGATCCTTTTGCAGGGCTCGACCAGCCCGCAGCTTTTCACCGCCTTGTCCGGATGGGGGGTGCGCTACAAGCTCTTGCCCGACGGCGACCGCCAGGTGATCAATTTCGTCATGCCGGGCGACCTCGTCGGGCTCCAGGCGGGGCTTCTTGGCGAGATGCAGCATTGCGTCGAGTCGGTCACGCGCATGACGCTCTGCGTCTTCGGCCGCAACGACCTCTGGAACCTGTTCAAGTCGATGCCGCAGCGGGGCTATGACATCACTTGGCTCGCAGCGCGCGAAGAGCATTTCCTCGGCGACATGCTGGCGACGATCGGGCGGCGCACCGGGACGCAGCGCGTTTCCTGGGGGTTGCTCACCTATTTCCGGCGCGCCAGGACGCTGGAACTGACCAGGGGCGCAACCGTGCCGATGCCCTATCGCCAGCAGGATTTGGCGGATGCCTTCGGCCTGTCGCTCGTCCATACCAACAAGACCCTGCGCAAGCTGCGCGAGGCGGGGCTGCTCGAACTGAACGGCGATCTCCTGACCATTCATGACGTCGACGCGCTGGAAGAACTGGCTGGAATGGAACCGCCGGCCGAAACCAAGCGACCACTGATCTGAGGCGCGGGCCGGCGCGCCGGGGGAACCGAAGCGGGGCCGTCGCGT
This sequence comes from Amaricoccus sp., assembly GCA_044225035.1. Taxonomy (GTDB): domain Bacteria; phylum Pseudomonadota; class Alphaproteobacteria; order Rhodobacterales; family Rhodobacteraceae; genus Amaricoccus. Next base: position 23,166 of record JBGAJI010000016.1, read on the forward strand.
TTACGTTTCGAGAACCGACGGAGGTCGGAGGGGGAGAGCAATGAACAATATAATCTATCTGGTCGGCCTGGTCGTCATCGTGCTGGCGGTGCTTTCCTTCGTCGGCCTGACGTGACGATGGGTACTGTACGATGAAGGATGCACCGATGGACGATGCACCGAAGCCCGCCGACGGGCCGGAAAGCGACGCGCTCCGCGCCGATCTCGAGGCGCTACGGTCAGATCTCGACGCGCTGGCGGCGGATGTGTCGGCGCTCGGCCGAAATCAGGCTCGCCGCCTGAAGTCCGGCGCCGAGGATCTCAGCTCCGCCGGAGAGGACAAGATGCGGGAGGTGGATGACTCGCTCTCCACTGTCATACGTGAAAGCCCGATCAAGTCGGTCGCGATCGCTTTTCTCGCCGGCTACATCTTTTCGGCGATTGCGAGATAGCCTGAGCGCGAAACAGCGCCGGGCAAGGACGTCCCTTACTGCGAGTGTCGCATCGCGACACTCGTTTTTTTATTGCGCCGGGCCGCGCTCCGAATTGTCCAGCGCCCGCAGAAGGGCGTTGAACTGATCGTCCAGGTCGCGCTCCGTCTGTGCGAACGCTTCGCGAAGCGTCTGGCCGATCCCTTTCGTGATATGGGTCATTTCCTTCCGCGATACCTCCGCGGTTTCTTCGTCTTTCTCTCGCACACCGCTCACCAATCGTTTTCCGCATCGTCACCTTAGCGCCTCGGAGCGTGGTTGGTTCCTTCGGAAAAGGATGTCTCGGCGCTGCGTGGCACATCTGCAACAGGTGCGAGCGCAATTAACGATTGCGAATCACGATCAAGTCTGTCGTGTTAGTCAGATAAGAACGAACCGCCGCCGCCGAGAGAATCACTGCCCGATCCGATCCTCTGAAACCCGCGCCGTCCGAACCGAAGGAGAACTGCCATGCCGGGAGTATCTGACATGACGCTATCCGACATTTCCGGAACCCCGGTTTCGGGGAGGCTCGTTACCCACGGCGGGGCGCTCGGCACCCTGCGCGCGCTGGCGCGGCGGCTGACCCCGTCCCGTGACGACTATCCGATTTCCTTCGACGGCGTCGCCTCGCGCCAAGAGGCCGGATATGCGATCGAAGGCTATCCCGTCCGGTCGCGCGCCGTGCCGGAGACCGCGCCCGCCCGTGCCAAGGCCGAGGCGGTATCGGCGGCGCGGCTGCGGGCGAATGCCCATGCCGCCTATGGCAGCGTTGTCGGCACGCATGAGCAGGCGCTCGACGCCGCGCTCGTGGTGCTCGAGGCGGAAATCGCCGCCGTGCGCGCCCGCTGCGACGCGCATGCCGAGGCGCTGAAGTCGATCCGCCTCTATGCGACCGACGCCGGGACGCGCGCCCTCGCGGCGCGCGGGCTCGATGCCTGCGCCGAGGTCCTGGCTTGTCGCGCCGCGACGGAAGCCGGCTGTCCGCGCGCCACCGCGGCCCGCGCCGACTGAGATATTCCCGCGATCCGGCCCGCGCCCGGGTTGGCGCGGGACCGGATAGAGCGAGATCGATGATGCGCCCTTCGTTCCGAACTTTTCCCCCTGCCGGCGGCTTCCGTCCGGCGACGTCCCGATGTCGCGGGGGATCGCCGTTCGCGCGCAGCGCGGCGGTCTGATCCCGGTTTTTCCGTTTCCATCCTCGGCCGTGACCCAGTCGCCCTTGGCGACCGGTCGGCCTTTCATGCCCATGCCAATCCCAAGGACTGATCCCATGTTGAATCGTCGTCGTCTGTTGTCCACCAGCCTCGCCGGAGCCCTGCTTCTCGGCGCGCTCGCACCCCTTGCGCAGGCCGAAGGCGTGCCCGAGGAATTTCGCGTCGGCTACCAGAAAGGCAGCGCGATCCTCGTCATCGCCAAGCAGCGCGGCGTGCTCGAGGCGCGCCTGAAGCAGCTCGGCGTCGAGAAGGTGCGCTGGGTCGAGTTCCAGTTCGGCCCGCCGCTGCTCGAGGCGCTGGGCAGCGGCGCGGTCGATATCGGCGTCGTCGGCGACGCGCCGCCGATCTTCGCCCAGGCGGCCGGCGCCGACCTCGTCTATGTCGCCAGCTCGCCCGCCTCGGCTTCGGCTATCCTCGTCCCGAAGGACAGTCCGGTCCAGTCGCTCACCGACCTGAAAGGCAAGAAGGTCGCGATCGCCCGCGGTTCGAGCGCGCATAACCTGACGGTGCAGGCGCTGAAACAGGCCGGTCTCTCCTTCAACGACATCGAGCCGGTCTATCTGACGCCGGCCGACGCGGCCGCCGCCTTCGCCAGCGGCAAGGTCGATGCCTGGACGGTCTGGGACCCCTCTTTCGCCATCGCTGAGACCCGGCACGATGCGCGCCCCGTCATCACCTCCGATGCGCCGGGCCTCGCCAGCAGCAGCTTCTATCTCGCCAACAAGACCTTCGCGGCCGCCCATCCGGACGTGCTCGAAGCCGCGCTGCGCGAGATCGGCGAGGTCACCGACTGGGCGGCGACGCATCGCGATGAGCTCGCCCGGATCTCGTCGGAAGTGACCGGCGTCGACCTCGCCTCTCAGGAGATCGCCAGCGCCCGATATGAAATCGACCTGCTGCCGATTTCGGACGAGGTGGTCGCAAAGCAGCAGGCGATCGCCGACACCTTCCTGGAGCTCGGGCTGATCCCGAAGCCGATCGAGGTGCGCCAGATCGTCTGGGACGCCCGGCCGAATATCTGAGCGGAGACATAGATCATGACCATCGGTTTCACGCCGGAGCGGCCGCTCGACTTCTTCTGGTTCATCCCGACCCACGGCGACGGCCGCTATCTCGGGTCGGAAGATCAGCAGCGCCCGCCCGATTTCCGCTATTTCAAGCAGATCGCCCAGGCCGTCGACAATCTCGGCTTCAAGGGCGTGCTGCTGCCCACCGGCCAGAGCTGCGAGGACAGCTGGATCACGGCGGCGGGCCTCGCCACCGTGACCGAGCGGCTGAGGTTCCTGGTCGCCTTGCGGCCGGGGATCACGCTGCCGAGCTTCGCCGCGCGGCAGACCGCGGCGCTCGACCGGCTGTCGGGGGGCAGGCTGTTGCTCAATGTCGTGGTCGGCGGCAATCCGGTGGAGCTGGCCGGCGACGGCGTCTTCCTGCCCCACGACCAGCGCTATGCGCAGGCGGCGGAGTTCCTGCATATCTGGCGCGAGCTCCTCGCCGGCCGGCAGGTCGATTTCGACGGCCGCTACTATAATATGGAGGCCGGGCGCCTAGACATTCCGCCGGTCGCCGGGGTGCCGCCGCTCTATTTCGGCGGCTCGTCCGAGGCCGGGCAGGAAATGGCGGCCGAGATCGTCGACCACTACCTCACCTGGGGCGAGCCGGTGGCGGCGGTGGCCGAGAAGGTGGCGAGCGCCCGCGCCAAGGCGGCCGCCCGCGGCCGGACGCTGCGCTTCGGCATCCGCCTGCATTTCATCGTGCGCGAGACCGAGGAAGCGGCCTGGGCGGCGGCGGACCGGCTGATAAGCCATGTCACCGACGAGCAGATCGCCCGGGCGCAGGCGCGGTTCCTGAAGCAGATGGATTCCGTCGGCCAGCGACGCATGGCGGAACTGCACGGCGGGCGGCGAGACCGGTTGATCGTCGGGCCGAACCTCTGGGCCGGCGTCGGCCTCGTGCGCAGCGGCGCGGGCACCGCGCTGGTTGGCACCCCGGCGCAGGTGGCCGAGCGGCTGCGCGAGTATCAGGCGGCGGGCATCGACACGGTGATCGGCTCCGGCTATCCGCATCTGGAGGAAGCCTATCGCGTCGCGGAACTGCTGTTCCCGGTGCTCGGGGCCAGCGCCGCCGGCCCGCGGGTCGCCGACGGGATCGCCAACGAATTCTCCGTCGGCTTCCATGGCCGCGCCCCGCTCGGGGTCGCGTCGTGACCGGGGCGCTCAGCCGGCTCGGCCGCGACGGTGTCGGCTGGGCGCTGCCCGCGCTGCTCTTCGTCATCTGGGAGATCGCCTGCCGGACCGGCTATGTCGCGGGCAATACCTTGCCCGCGCCTTCGGCCGTCCTCGAATCCTTCTGGCGGCTCCTCGCCTCGGGCCAGCTCCTGCGCGATATCGGGGTCAGCGCTGGGCGCGCGCTGACCGGGTTCGCCATCGGCGGCTCCATCGGTTTCGCCCTCGGCCTCGCCAACGGCCTGTCGCGGCTGTCGCGCGAGGTGACGGACACCACCTTGCAAATGGTGCGCAACATTCCGCATCTCGCGCTGATCCCGCTCGTCATCCTGTGGTTCGGCATCGACGAGGAGGCGAAGCTGTTCCTCGTGGCGCTGGGCGTCTTCTTCCCGATCTATGTCAATACGCTGCTCGGCATCCAGAGCGTCGATCCCCAGTTGATCGAGATGGGCCGCGTCTATGGGATGCGGCCGTTCGAGCTCTTTCACCGGGTCATCCTGCCCGGCGCCCTGCCGGCGATCTTCGTCGGGCTGCGTTACGCGCTCGGCATCATGTGGCTGACGCTGATCGTCGCCGAGACCATCTCGGCCAGCTCCGGCCTCGGCTACATGGCGATGCAGGCGCGGGAGTTCCTGATGATCGATGTCGTGGTGCTGTCGATCCTGATCTACGCCCTGCTCGGCAAGCTCGCGGACAGCCTGGCGCGGCTGCTCGAACGGCTGACGCTGCGCTGGCATCCCGCTTTCCAGACCGCGTGAGGTACAGGACCATGTTGGAGACCAAGAATTTCGTCGGCGAGGAAGTCCCTTTCCCGCTGGCGGAGGCGCCGCCGACCTCCGGCGCCGCGCTGGCGTTCCGCGGCATCGGCAAGCGCTTCGGCGACAAGCCGGTGCTCGACGGCATCGATCTCGAGGTGCCGCCCGGCCAGTTCCTCGCCATCATCGGCAAGAGCGGCTGCGGCAAGAGCACGCTTCTGCGCCTGCTCGCCGGGCTCGACGCGCCGACGGCCGGCGAGATCACCCACGACGGCGTCGCCGAGGCGCAGGCCGACACCCGCATCATGTTCCAGGAGCCGCGGCTGCTGCCCTGGGCGCGGGTCGCGGACAATGTCGCGGTCGGCCTGACCGGCGGCCCGCGGGCGGCCGCGCGGGGACAGGCGCGCGCCATGCTGGGCGAGGTCGGTTTGGCGGACCGCGCCGGGGACTGGCCCTCGGTCCTGTCGGGCGGGCAACGCCAGCGCGTGGCACTCGCCCGTGCCCTCGTCGGTCAGCCCCGGGTGCTCGCCCTCGACGAACCGCTCGGCGCGCTCGACGCGCTGACCCGGATCGAGATGCAGGACCTGCTGGAACGGATCTGGCGAAGGCAGCGCTTCACCGCCGTGCTGGTCACCCACGACGTCGCCGAGGCGGTCACGCTCGCCGACCGCGTGGTGGTGCTCGACGCCGGACGCGTCGCCCTCGACCTCGCCGTGCCGCTGCCCCGGCCCCGCGCCCGCGGCGACGCCACCGTCGCGCGGCTGGAACAGCGCATCCTGCGCCAGCTCTTCGGCGCCGATCGGTAGCGCGCGGCCCGCTGGACCCGCCTCGCGCCCCGGCCTATGGGGGGTGAGGCGGTTTTACCGGGGGACGCCATGTTCGAACTCGGCTCGACCCTGCGGATCCTTCGGCCCGCGCCGAAGGTGATCGGCTTTTACGACGGCCGGATCGGCGGCCAGCGCGCGCATGGGCCGGCGGAAAACTGGCTCGACGACGGCGCCTTCGCGCTCGGGGTCTGTACCTATGCCGTGGTCGATGGCGGCGAGGCGCTGGTCTATGACACCCATGTCTCGCTCGCCCATGCGCGGGCGATCCGCGCCACGCTCGCCGCCGAGGGCGCGCGGGTGAAATACGTGGTGCTCAGCCACTGGCACGTCGACCACGTGGCCGGGAACGAAGTCTTCGCCGACTGCCCGATCCTTGCGAACCGTCTGACCGCCGAGCTTCTCGCCGCGCATCGGGCCGAGCTCGAAGCGGATGACCCGCCGATCCGCCCGCTCGTCATGCCGACCGAGATCTTCGAGGGCGACCTGACCCTCACCGTCGGCCGCACCGTGGTCGAGGTTCGGCGGCTCGATATCCACAGCATCGACGGCACGGTCCTCCTGTTGCCGGAGTCCGACGAGGAGGTCATAGCCGCCGGCGGCTATGACCGGCGGCTGGTCGCGGCGACGCGGCGCTATGTCGCGCGCCTGCTGGCCGACCCCGCCGATGGCCCGCTCGCCGACTTCATCGCCGCCGATCTCGCCTCGGGCGCCGTGCGCTATTTCGCGCCCTACGAGGCGGTGCATCGCCGCAACCTCGGCCGCGTGCGCGGCGAGGCGCTTGTTCCGCGCGGATGATGGTTCTATCAGGATTCGTGACCAGTCGCAGGAGAGTGCCCATGCAGAACCAGATCCCCGCCGTCGGTGCTCCGGTCGTCACGGTGTTTGGCGGTTCGGGCTTTATCGGCCGCTACGTGACCCAGCGCCTGGCACGCGCCGGCTGGCGTATAAGGGTCGCCGTGCGGCGGCCCGAGGAAGCCGGCTTCGTCCGGCCCTATGGCGTGGTCGGTCAGGTCGAACTCCTGCAGGCGAACATCCGCGACGAAGCGTCCACCCGGCGGGCCATCAAGGGTTCGAACGCGGTGATCAATTGCGTCGGCATCCTCGGCGAGGCCGGAAAACAGACTTTCGGCGCCGTGCTGGACGAAGGCGCGGGCCGGATCGCGCGCATCGCGGCCGAGGAGGGCGTCACCCGGCTGGTGCATCTGTCGGCGATCGGCGCCGACCCGAACAGCGAAAGCGCCTATGCCAAGGGCAAGGCGGCGGGCGAGGCCGCGGTGCTGGCCGCCTTCCCCGCGGCGGTGATCCTGCGCCCCTCGGTGGTGTTCGGCGATGGCGACGGCTTTTTCCGCAAGTTCGCCGGCATGGCCCGCATGTCGCCCATCCTGCCGATCGTCGATCCGGACACGCGCTTCCAGCCCGTCTATGTGGACGACGTGGCGGCGGCGGCCGTGGCGGCCCTCACCGGCGACGCGGCGGGCGTCTATGAGCTGGGCGGACCGGAGACCAGAACGTTCCGGGAGCTGATGACGCAGATGCTGGCCGTCATCCGCCGGCGCCGTCCGGTGGTCGCCCTGCCCGGCTGGCTGGCACGGATCAACGCGACCGTGCTCGACAAGGCGCAGGCCCTGAGCTTCGGCCTCTTCACCAATACAGTCGTCACGCGCGACCAGCTGAGGCTGCTCGGCAAGGACAATGTCGTGGCGCCGGGCGCCAAGGGCTTCGCCGACCTCGGGATCACGCACCTCACCTTCGCGGAAACGGTGCTCGATTCGTATCTCTATGCCTTCAGGCCGCATGGCCAGTACGACGCGATCAAGGAATCCGCCGAGCGGCTCTGGAACCACTGAGCCATGGCAACGCAATCTCTGTTCGACGCCGCGGTCCTCGGCGTGCTCGAAGGGCTGACCGAATTCATTCCGGTTTCCTCTACCGGTCACGTCCTGCTCGCCGGGCATTTCCTCGGTTTCGAATCGACCGGCAAGGCGTTCGAGGTTCTGATCCAGCTCGGGGCGATTCTTGCCATCCTGTCGGTCTACGCGGCGCGGCTGATCGAGCTTGCCAAGGCGGTGCCGACCGATCCCAAGGCCCGGCGCTTCATCCTGGCGGTGCTGCTCGCCTTTCTTCCGGCGGTGGTGGTCGGGGTCATCGCGCATGACTTCATCAAGACCGTGCTTTTCGAGACGCCGATGCTGATCGCGGTGATGCTGATCCTCGGCGGATTCGTGCTGCTCTGGGTCGATCGGCGGGTGCACAACCCGAGGTATCACGATGTGATGGACTTCCCGCTGCCGCTCGCCTTCAAGATCGGCCTCATCCAGTGCCTCGCGATGATCCCCGGCGTCTCGCGCTCGGGCGCCACCATCGTCGGCGCGCTGCTGCTCGGCGCGGACAAGCGCTCGGCGGCGGAGTTCTCCTTCTTCCTGTCGATGCCGACGATGGCCGGCGCCTTCGCCTTCGATCTTTTCAAGAATCGCGACATCCTCAGCTTCGACGACGCGGCCGTCATCCTGACCGGCTTCGTCGCGGCCTTCATCTCGGCCGTGTTCGTCGTCCGCCACCTGCTCGATTTCGTCGCCCGCCGCGGCTACTCGATCTTCGGCTGGTGGCGAATCGTGGTCGGAACCGTCGCGCTGATTGCGCTTTGGTTGACCTCTTCGGGTGGTGGCGCCTGATAAGGCGCCACATGACGAGTCATCGCTGCCCAAAAATTGCACTAACGCGCTGGGCGAACTGGCTTTCCGAAAAATAGGTCAGCAGATATGACTTTTATTGCGCTTCGCGGTGTCTTAGAAAGACTCTACCGCGACAGCGGGATCGACCATGGCGCGGAGGGGATGGATGGCCGAGCAGCGGATGCTGAAGTTCGTGAAGGTTCCGCGCGACATGCCGGCCAAGCGCATGGCAGCGGAACGTCGCGAGGACTTCGCGGAAATCTATGCGCAGTTCGCGGCCGCCAAGGCCGAGGAGCAGGCCAGCCGTTGCTCGCAATGCGGTGTGCCCTACTGCCAGTCGCATTGCCCGCTGCACAACAATATCCCCGATTGGCTGAAGCTGACCGCCGAGGGGCGGCTGCGCGAGGCCTATGAGATCAGCCAGGCGACCAATACCTTCCCCGAGATCTGCGGCCGCATCTGCCCCCAGGACCGGCTCTGCGAAGGCAATTGCGTCATCGAGCAATCCGGCCACGGCACGGTGACGATCGGCGCGGTCGAGAAATACATCACCGACACCGCCTGGACCGAGGGCTGGGTCCAGCCGATCAAGCCGGCGGTCGAGCGGGGGGAGAGCGTCGGCATCATCGGCGCGGGCCCGGGCGGCCTCGCCGCGGCCGACACGCTGCGCCGCGCCGGAATCCAGGTGACGGTCTATGACCGCTACGACCGGGCCGGAGGTCTGCTGGTCTACGGTATCCCCGGCTTCAAGCTGGAGAAGGACGTCGTCGTCCGCCGCAACGAGCAGCTGGAGGCGGGAGGCGTGACCTTCGTGCTGAATTGCGACGTGGGGACCGACATCTCCTTCGACGAGATCCGCTCGAAACACGACGCGGTGCTGATCGCGACCGGCGTCTACAAGACGCGTGACCTCGGCGGGCCGGGCGCCGGCCTGAGCGGTATCGTCCGGGCGATCGACTACCTCACCGCCTCGAACCGCAAGGGCTTCGGCGACGAGGTGCCCGAGTACGACAGCGGCGCCCTCGATGCCGAGGGGCGGCGCGTCGTCGTCATCGGCGGCGGCGACACCGCGATGGACTGCGTCCGCACCGCGATCCGTCAGGGCGCGAAGTCGGTGAAATGCCTCTACCGCCGCGACCGGGCCAACATGCCGGGCAGCCAGCGCGAGGTGGCGAACGCCGAGGAGGAGGGCGTGGAATTCGCCTGGCTGACCGCGCCGCGCGGCTTCACCGGGGACGCCAGCGTCACCGGCGTCCGGGTGTCGCGGATGCGCCTCGGCGCGCCGGACGCCACGGGACGCCAGTCTCCCGAGGAGATCCCGGACGCCGATTATACCGAGCCGGCCGAACTCGTCATCAAGGCCCTCGGCTTCGAGCCGGAGGATCTGCCGAAGCTTTGGGGCGCCGATGGGCTGGAAGTGACCCGCTGGGGAACGGTGAAGGCCGACTTCGTCACCAAGCGGACCAGTCTCGAAGGGGTCTACGCGGTGGGCGACATCGTGCGGGGCGCGAGCCTCGTGGTCTGGGCGATCCGTGACGGGCGCGAGGCGGCGGCGAGCATGCTCGACTGGCTCGGCGCGCGCTCGACCGTGATCGCGGCGGAATAGCGTCGGGGCGCGCGCATGGAAAAACCGCGCGCCCGGGCCAGTGGCCACTGCCTCTGCGGCGCGGTGCGCTTCACCGCCGCGGTGGAATCGGCCGAGACCCATTGCTGCCATTGCGAGATGTGCCGCCGCTGGACGGGATCGGCGCTGCTCGCGGTGTCGCTGGGCCCGGACGCGGTGACCTTCGAGGGGGCGGAGAATATCCGGACCTATGCCTCGTCGGACTGGGCGGAACGGGCTTGGTGCGGCCTTTGCGGATCGACGCTCTATTACCGGCTGTCGGTCGAAGGCTATGGGCCGCGCACCTACGAGATGGCGCTCGGCCTGTTCGACGATCCGGACGCCTTTCCGATGGCGAAGGAAATCTTCGTCGATCGCAAGCCGGCGGCCTATGCCTTCGCGGGCCACCACCGGCGGCTGACCGAGGCGGAATTCATGGCGGAGAAGGGCATCGCCTGACCTCGCCGAACCAATGATGCCGAACCAATGATCGGGGACCGTTTTCCGGCCCCGAAGCGACCGAAGTGACGGGCCAGCGCCGGGACGTGCCACGCCCAAGCCAGGAGAAATGCCATGACCGTGTATGACGACGCCTGGGTGGCCCGTATGGAAGCCGACTTCGCGCGGCTGGAGGCGGAGGGTCTCTATCATCCCGAGCAGGAGCATGCGTCGTGCGGTGTCGGGCTGGTGGTCGCCATCGACGGCAAGCCGCGGCGGCAGGTGGTCGAGAATGCGATCAAGGCGCTGAGCGCCATCTGGCACCGCGGCGCGGTCGACGCGGACGGCAAGACCGGCGACGGCGCCGGCATCCATGTGCAGATCTCGCAGGCCTTTTTCGAGGATCAGGTGCGCCGCACCGGCCACTCGCCGCGCGGTGAGCGGCTGGCCGTCGGGCAGATCTTCCTGCCGCGCAGCGATTTCGCCGCGCAGGAGACCTGCCGCACGCTGGTCGAGATGGAAGTGCTGCGCATGGGGCACTACATCTATGGCTGGCGGCATGTGCCGGTCGATATCAGCTGCCTCGGCGACAAGGCCAATGCCACGCGGCCCGAGATCGAGCAGATCCTGATCTCGAACGCCAAGGGCATCGACGAGGAGGATTTCGAGCGCGAGCTCTATGTGATCCGCCGCCGCATCGAGAAGGCGGGGACGGCGATCCGCGACTTCTACATCTGCTCGATGTCCTGCCGCTCGGTGATCTACAAGGGCATGATGCTGGCCGAGCATGTCAGCGTCTTCTATCCCGACCTGCTCGACCCGCGTTTCGAGAGCGCCTTCGCGATCTATCACCAGCGCTATTCCACCAACACCTTCCCGCGCTGGTGGCTGGCGCAGCCGTTCCGCATGCTGGCCCATAACGGCGAGATCAACACGCTGAAGGGCAATCTCAACTGGCTGAAGAGCCACGAGATCCGCATGTCGAGCGACGAGTTCGGCGACCTCGCCGAGGATATCAAGCCGATCGTGCTGGCCGGCTCGTCCGACAGCGCCGCGCTCGACAATGTGTTCGAGGTGCTGGTCCGCGCCGGGCGCATCGCGCCGATGGCGAAGACGATGCTCGTGCCCGAGGCCTGGTCCAAGCTCGCGACCAAGATGCCGCAGGCCTGGCTCGACATGTATGCCTATTCCAACGCGGTGATGGAGCCGTGGGACGGGCCCGCCGCGCTCGCCATGACCGACGGGCGCTGGGTCTGCGGCGGGCTCGACCGCAACGGCCTGCGCCCCATGCGCTATGTCGTGACCGGCGACGGGCTGGTGATCGCGGGGTCGGAGGCCGGGATGGTGCCGACCGACGACATGACGGTGCGCGAAAAGGGCGCGCTCGGCCCGGGCCAGATGTTGGCCGTCGATATGGGAGAGGCCAAGCTCTATCACGACGCCGATCTCAAGGACATGCTGGCGGCGAGCCAGCCGTTCGGCGACTGGGTCGGCTCGATCACCGATCTCGACGCGATGACCAAGGACCTCGAGGAGCGGCCGCTGTTCGAGGCGGGCGAACTGCGCCGCCGCCAGATCGCCGCCGGCTATTCGGTGGAGGAGCTGGAAGTCATCGTCCATGCGATGGCCGAGGACGGCAAGGAAGCCATCGGCTCGATGGGCGACGACACGCCGCCGGCGGTGCTCAGCAACAAGTACCGCCCGCTCAGCCACTATTTCCGCCAGAATTTCAGCCAGGTGACCAACCCGCCGATCGACAGCCTGCGCGAGCATCGCGTGATGTCGCTCAAGACGCGGTTCGGCAACCTCAAGAACGTGCTCGACGAGGACAACAGCCAGACCGAGATCCTGCAGCTCGACAGCCCCTTCGTCTCCAACGCCCGCTTCGACGCGATGGTGCGGCATTTCGGCGAGACGCTGGTCGAGATCGACTGCACCTTCCCGGCCGGGACCGACCACGGGCTCGCGGAAGGCCTCGCGCGCATCCGCGCCGAGGCCGAGGAAGCGGTGCGCGCCGGGGCGAACCACATCATCCTGACCGATCAGGGCCAGGGCGCGGAGCGGGCCGGCATGCCGATGATCCTCGCGACGAGCGCGGTACATTCCTGGCTCACCCGCAAGGGCTTGCGCACCTTCACCTCGCTCAACGTGCGCTCGGCGGAATGTATCGACCCGCATTATTTCGCCGTGCTGATCGGCAGCGGCGCGACCACGGTGAACGCCTATCTGGCGCAGGATTCGATCGCCGACCGCATCGCGCGCGGCCTGTTGCCCGGTACGCTGACCGAGGCGGTGAACCGCTTCCGCGAGGCGGTGGACCAGGGCCTGCTGAAGATCATGGCCAAGATGGGCATCTCGGTCGTTTCGTCCTATCGCGGCGGCCTGAACTTCGAGGCGGTCGGCCTCAGCCGCGCGATGGTGGCGGAATATTTCCCCGGCATGCTCAGCCGCATCTCCGGCATCGGCGTCACCGGCGTTCAGCGTCAGGTCGAGGGCGTCCATGCCCGGGCCTGGCGCGGCGACGCGGTGCTGCCGATCGGCGGCTTCTACAAGGCGCGGCGCTCCGGCGAGACGCACGCCTGGGAAGCGCAGGCCATGCATATCCTGCAGGCCGCCTGCGACCGCGGGTCCTATGACCTCTGGAACCAGTATTCCAAGGCGATGCAGGCGCGCCCGCCGATCCATCTGCGCGACCTGCTCGACTTCCAGCCGAACCGGCCCGCCGTGCCGCTGGCGCAGGTCGAGAGCATCACGGCGATCCGCAAGCGGTTCGTCACCCCCGGCATGTCGCTCGGCGCGCTCGGGCCGGAGGCGCACAAGACGCTGAACGTCGCGATGAACCGGATCGGGGCGAAATCCGATTCCGGCGAGGGCGGCGAGGACCCGGCGCACTACCTGCCCGAGGCGAACGGCGACAACCCGAGCGCCAAGATCAAGCAGGTGGCGTCCGGGCGCTTCGGCGTGACGGCGGATTACCTCAACCATTGCGAAGAGCTCGAGATCAAGATCGCGCAGGGCGCCAAGCCCGGCGAGGGCGGCCAGCTGCCCGGGATCAAGGTGACCGAGCTCATCGCCCGCCTGCGCCACTCGACCCAAGGCGTCACGCTGATTTCGCCGCCGCCGCATCACGACATCTATTCGATCGAGGATCTGGCGCAGCTGATCTATGACCTGAAGCAGATCAACCCGCGCGCCAAGGTCTGCGTGAAGCTGGTCAGCCAGTCGGGCGTCGGCACCATCGCGGCCGGCGTGGCGAAGGCGAAGGCCGACGTCATCCTGATCTCGGGCCACAATGGCGGCACCGGCGCCTCGCCGGTCACCTCGATCAAGTTCGCCGGCCTGCCGTGGGAAATGGGCCTCTCGGAGGCGCATCAGGTGCTGACCATCAACAACCTGCGCGATCGGGTGACCTTGCGCACCGATGGCGGCCTGCGCACCGGGCGCGACATCGTCATCGCGGCGATGCTCGGCGCGCAGGAGTTCGGCATCGGCACCGCCTCGCTGATCGCGATGGGCTGCATCATGGTGCGCCAGTGCCAGTCGAACACTTGCCCGGTCGGCGTCTGCACCCAGGATCCCGCGCTCCGCGCCAAGTTCACCGGCACCGCCGACAAGGTGGTGAACCTGATGAGCTTCTACGCCCAGGAAGTGCGCGAGGTTCTGGCCAGCGTCGGGGCGAAGTCGATCGACGAGGTGATCGGCCGCGCCGACCTCTTGACCCAGGTCAGCCGCGGGTCCGAGCATCTCGACGATCTCGACCTCAATCCGCTGCTCATCAAGGTCGACCAGGGCGAACGGACGAAATACGACCGGTCCCAGCCGCGGCAGAAGGTGCTCGACACGCTCGACGCGCAGGTCGTCACCGATGCCGAGCCGTTCTTCAAGGACGGCGAGAAGATGCAGCTGAGCTACGCGGTGCAGAACACGCTGCGTTCGATCGGCACCCGGGTATCGAGCCATATCGTCGGCCGCTTCGGCATGAAGAACACGCTGCAGCCGGACCATCTGACGATCAAGCTCGCCGGGTCCGCCGGCCAGTCGCTCGGCGCCTTCGCCGCCTCCGGCCTCAAGATCGAGGTTTCGGGCGAGGCGAACGACTATGTCGGCAAGGGTCTGTCCGGCGGGATCATCGTGGTGCGGCCGCCGCTCGGCTCGCCGCTGGTGCCGCATGAGAATGCGATCATCGGCAACACGGTGCTCTATGGCGCGACCGCCGGCAAGCTCTTCGCCAACGGCCGCGCGGGTGAGCGGTTCGGCGTCCGCAACTCCGGCGCCACCGTGGTGGTCGAGGGCTGCGGCTCGAACGGCTGCGAATATATGACGGGCGGGGTCGCGGTGATCCTCGGGCGTTTCGGCGACAATTTCGGCGCCGGCATGACCGGGGCATGGCCTTCCTCTACGATCCCGAGGGGCGAAATCGACAGCCGCCTGAACCCGGAGACGGTGATCGCCGTGCCGGTGGCGGCCGAGGCCTGGGCGGCGGAGCTGCGCGGGCTGATCGAGGCGCATCTGGCCGAGACCGACAGCCCGCGCGCCGCCGAGATCCTGCGCCACTGGGCGGGCGAATTGCCGAAGTTCCGGCAGATCGTGCCGAAGGAAATGCTGTCGCGCCTCGCGCATCCGCTGACCGACACGCCAAACGTCGCGACGGCCTGACCACTGGGCGCGGGCGGCCCTTCGGGGCCGCCCTTTCGGATTCCCCGTGCTTGCCTGCCGGCGCGTTTGCCGGCAGAAAAATGCCATGGCCATCGCGGGCGTGAAACGGCGGATACGGTGGCTCTGGCGGGCCCTGCGGCGGGGGCTGATGGTCGCCGCGATGATCGCCATCCTGCTGGTCCTGCTGTTTCGCTGGGTGAACCCGCCGATCAATTATCTGATGGCGCGCGAATGGATCCGGCTCGGCGGGATCGAGCAGGATTGGGTGCCGATCGGGGCGATGGCCGAGGCGCTGCCGCTGTCGGCGGCCGCCGCCGAGGATGCGAATTTCTGCCGCCACGCCGGTTTCGACCTCGCCGGCATCCGCGACGCGCTCAGCGACCAGCGCCGGGTGCGCGGTGCCAGCACGATCAGCCAGCAGGTGGCGAAGAACGTGTTCCTCTGGCCCGGCCGCTCGTGGTTGCGCAAGGGGCTGGAGGCGGGCTTCACCGTGCTGATCGAGCTCAGCTGGCCAAAGCGGCGGATCATGGAGGTCTATCTCAACGTCGCCGAATTCGGTGAGGGGGTCTTCGGCGTCGAGGCGGCGGCGCGGCACTATTTCAAGACCGGGGCCGACGGGATCGGTCCGCGCGGCGCCGCGCGGCTGATGGCGGTGTTGCCCGCGCCACGCGATCGCTCGCCGGTCAGCGGCTCGGGCTATATCGCGCGCCGCGGCGCGGCGATCCAGCGCGGCGCCGAGACCATCCGCCAGGACGGCCGCGCCGACTGTTTTCTCTGAGAGCAATGTCCAACCAGACGTAGTCGTCTGGTGGTTAAGACATTGAGGATCAGAACTGCCAGTACAGGAATTCGCTCTTGCCGGTCAGCCACAGCATTGAAACCACCGCGAGACCGGCTATGGCCACCATCCAGAGGGCGTTCGGCGCCCAATAGAGGGTCCAGCGGGTGCCGGCGACCAGCGGCGGCTGTTTCGGCGTCTGCAACACCGGGTCATAGCGCGACATCATCTGCAGCGTGTTCGGCATGAGCAGCGCGATGGCGAGCAGCACGACGACATAGGCGCTGGCCGTGGCGAATTCGCGCATGTCGATCGCACCTTCCAGCACGCGCATCGGCGGCAGGCCGGTCATCGCGGCGAGCTTGCCGGGCAGGCTGAGGCCGCCGAGGCCGAACATGCCTTGGATGACATTGACCGCCGTCGCCATGTCGGGCGCCCGGAACACCACCTGTGCGACGACGACGGCGAGGAAGGTGACGAGGAAGCTCGCCGCCAGGGTCCAGACGGATTTCGGCGCCGCCGGATTGGCCGGGCGCGGCCCGTACTGCCGCCAGGCGTGGTTGATGACGAGATAGACCCCGTGCATCAGGCCCCAGATCACGAAGGTATAACCCGCGCCATGCCAGATGCCGGACAGGAGCATGGTGAAAAGGATCGGCCAGGCGATCAGATGGAAGAAGGCGAAAGGGTCCGAGCCGCGCGCCTTCAGCATCGGCTTGCGCGCCACGACGCGCTTGCGGGTCAGGCGCAGGGTGATCGCGTTGAAGACATAGGCGGTCAGGAACCGGGTCAGCGTCACGTGCCAGCGCAGCCAGAACTCGACGATGCTGGTCGCGCGCAGCGGCGAGTTGAAGTTGAACGGCAGGCGGATGCCGAAGAACAGGGCCGCGCCGCAGGCCATGTCGGTATAGCCCGAAAAATCGAAATAGATCTGCAAGGTGAAGCCGAGCGCCGCGATCCAGCCCTGCAGCAGGGTCACGGTTTCGCCGGCGGCGGCGAAGGAATAGATCGGCGTCACATGCGCGGCGATGCCATCGGCCAGCACCACCTTCTTGAACAGGCCAAAGCAGAAGAGCGTGATCCCCATCGCATAGAGCGTCGGGTCGTAGCGGGTCTCGGCGCGCTGAAACTGCGGGATCGTCTCGGGATAGTGGACGATCGGACCGGCGATCAGCTGCGGGAAGAACATCACGAACAGCAGGAAGTCGCGCGAGGTGAAGGACTTGATCCGCCCGCCGGCGATGTCGATCAGGAAAGCGATCTTCTGGAAGGTGATGAAGGAGATGCCGAGCGGCAGGATGATGTTCTTGAAGACGAATTCGGTCCCGCCGACGTCGTTCGCCACCGACAGCGCGAAGTTCGCGTATTTGAAATAGCCGAGGAAGCAGACGTTGAAGATGATCCCGATCACCAGCAGCGTGGTTCGGAGCCGCGCCTTGCCCGCGTCCGCCATCATCCCGAGGATCGCCCGGCCGAGCAGGTAGTTCACCGCCAGCGACGGCCCGATGATCAGCAGGTTCAGCGGCCGCCACCAGCCGTAGAATACGACCGAGGCGACGATCAGCCAGCCGAGCGCCCAAGGCTTGGAAAAGCGGCCGAGCACCAGAAAGCCGGCGATGGTGACCGGCAGGAAGCCGAGAATATACAGGTACGAGTTAAACAGCATCGGTCGGTCGTTCGCCCGCTAGCTTTTCAGGATCTTGATCTGCTGGACGATATCGCCAACCGTCTCGAAGGATTCGACATCCGCGAGGTTGAACTTGATACCGTATTCGACCTCGACTGCGACGATGAAGGTCACATAGGCGAAGCTGTCCCAGCGCGGCACTTCCGGCCGGGTGGTCGCCGCCGTCAGCACGATGTCCTGATCGTCGAGCAGGTCGCGCAGGATGCGCGTCAGGGTTTCGAGAATGTCGGCGTCAGTCATTCACCAATTCCTTTCGGGCAATCCGCGTCGGCCGAGGGTCATAGTCGGCGAGCCGCAAGGTCCAGCGGCTCGCGCCCTCGGGCAGGTCGGGCGCGGCCTCGGGCGAAAAGCCGAGGCCCGGATAGAGGTCCCTGACCACCGCGTTCTTCGGTGTCGGCAGGAAGTCGGCGCGGATCGACCGCGCACCCTTGGCGCGGGCGGCCTCGACGAGGATGTTCATCGCCTCGTCCTCCAGCCGCCGGCCGAAGACGCGGCAGCTCATCACCCAGCTGTCGAGGGTCAGGACGCCGGCGGCGAGCGTCCCGGTCATCACGCTGACGATGCCATTGTCGCCGAACTTGTCGCTCAGCCGGAACCACAGGGTCAGCGCGGCCGGATCGGCGGCCAGCGCCTCGACCTCGGCCTCGGTCCGGCGCAGGGTCGTGGTGTTGAACTGGTTCGTCTTGTTGATGAGCTGCGTCGCACGCGCGCGGTTGAGCGGCGTCACCGGCCCGAACTCGACCGACATCGCCAGCTGTTCGAGAAACCCGTCCATGCCGCCCGCCGCCTCGCGCATCTCGGCGCGTTCGAGATTGGCGGCGTACTGGTCGGCGCGGGCCAGATCCTCGCGGGTGAAGGCGATCGCCTCGAAATACCCGGCCTCGGCGACGACGCGGACGTAGTTCGCCGGATCCTTCGGCAATTCCGGGACGGCGACCATCGGCAGGCGGTCGCGCACCTGATCGCGCTCCACCGGATTGTCATCGACGAAGACCAGAGAATCGAGCCCGATATTGAGCTCGCGGGCGATGGTTTCGAGGTTGGTCGCCTTGTCGGTCCAGTTGGCGACGAAGGCCGCGAAATCGCCCTTGCGCAACAGCATCTCGGGATGGTCGCGGAACGCCGCCTCGGCGATGTCGTGGTTGTTCTTGGAACAGACCGCGAGGATGACGCCGCGGGCGCGCAACTGCTTGGCATAGCGTTGCAACGCCAGATGCGCCTCGCCGAGGCCGCTGCCCTCGCCGATGACGATGCCCTCGAGCCCGTCGTCGCCGATGACCCCGCCCCAGAGCGTATTGTCGAGATCGAGCACCAGGCATTTGCGCGACTTGCCGCGCGCCGCCGCGATCAGCCGCGCCGCCAGCTCGCCATAGAGCGGCGCCGCCTGCATCGCGATCGCCATCTTGGCCTGAAGCCAGCGCACCCCGTCGTACCAGGCGTCGAGCCCATCGCGCGCGCTGGCCCGCGCCACGTCGAGCCAGAGGACGCCGTCCTCATAGGCCGCGTCGGCCAGCGCCGCGTTCAGCCTGTCGATCAGCCGGGCCGGAGCGCCGGGCACGCCCGCGTCGAGCCCGCCGAACAGCGCCGGCTCGGTGTTGAGGAAGGATTGCTGGATCACCGTGGCGCCCAGTCCGTCGCGCGCCTGTTTCCAGAGCGCGCGCAGATCGGCGACCGCCGCCTCGATCGCCCGCGCCGCCTCGGCCGCCGAGGCATCGATCGGCACCGCGCCGAGGAACTCGCGGGCGACGAGGCTGAGCAGGATGGTATCGGGGCGGAAGGCATGGGTGGCGGAGCCGGGATCGAACAGCTCCTGCCGATATTGCCCGTAGTTCGCCCCCTTGGCCTCGATCAGGAGGCCGTGGCGCAGGCCGGCGACCCGGACCGCCGGCAGCAGATGGTCCACCGTGCTCGCCGCCAGTACCCCGAGACGCACCCGGTCGAGCCCGCCCGCGCCCTGGCCGGCGGCGCGTTTCGCCGCCGTGTCGAGCTGGATCATCTCCATGAAGGAGAGATTCGCATTGGCGAGCGCGGCGAGCTTGGCGAGGTCGGCGCTGGCGCTCGCCTCGGCGAGGCGCGCGCGAAAGTCCCGGGCCGGAGGCAGCCAGTCCATCACGCGCCCCCCTTGGCACAGGCCGCCAGCTTCGGTCCCGCCGCTTCGAGGAAGGCCGAAGTGAAGAGTTCCGCGCTCTCCGGGTCGAGATGCGAGCCGTCGAAGGTGTGGAGGCCCTCGATCCGCGGCGAGACGAGCTCGAAGCCGAGCGAGGTGGCCAGCGCCTCGGCGGTGGCGCGCTTGTTCTCGCGCGTCGGCACGTAGGTCAGAACCACGCAGTCGCGCGAAACGCCGAGCTTGTCGATGAAGGCCTCGCCGATCTCGCGCGCCCGGTCGAGGCCGGCCGTGTCGACCGGCAGTTCGGAATCGATCGCGGTGCCGAGCAGCGCCTCGCCCTTGTCGGTCCGCCATGTGCCGCGGTGCGTCCACTGGCCGTTGGCGCGGTCGCGGTAGTAGGAGACCGCCTCGCCGCAGAGGATCGGCAGCGCGCCGCAAAGGATGCGATGCGGCCCCTGCCAGTCGCGCTTGCCCTCGTAGCGGCCGAGCGAGCCGCCGAACATCGCCTCGGCCCCCGGCGGGGAGGGATCGGCCATGAAGAACTGGTCGAGATTGATGACATAGGCTTCAGCCGACGGTTTCAGCCCGTCGAGCAGCGGCCCGAGGAAGGCCGAATTCTCGGTATAGCTGAAACCGAGCAGGTAATAGGCGAGGTTGTTTCCCGCCGCCCATTGCTCGATCGCCGGGGCGGAAAAGCCGAACTCCAGCCGGCTGTTGCCGACGAAGAGCACATCGGCGCCGGCCGCCGTCTCGCGAACCCCGGGTTCCAACCCGAACCAGACGGCGCCGTGATCGTAGTCGCCATAGGCGTCGCCGTGGCAATAAGCGAGGTAATGCCGGTCGTCGTAGCCGGTCGCCGGGCAGGACAGGATGCCGGCGTGCCGCAGGTGATAGAGCGACGCGCCGAGCATCGCCGCGAAGATCACCAGCACATAGAGAAGCAGGAAGCCGGGCCGCGTCGCGGCCGCGCCTTCGTCGCCGATGGTCGGGGCATTGGCCATGTCAGATCCCCGGCGTCGATGGGGGCGGGGCCGTTCTGTCGCGCCGGCGCCCATCAAGCGGCCCGGTGCCCGGGGAGGCGACATTCACCAAACCGGTACTCCATCCACAGCAGGCCGGGACGCGCCCGGCCGTGAACACAAACTCGAACGGGCGTCATGACCGAACCGCGGTATTTTTCGAGGCCCGATCCCGGAGCCCGAGCATACCACCGCGCGCCACCCGCGTCCGGCGTCGAACACCCTTCGCGGCCACCCCAAAAGCCCGGACCATCGCTCGCGCGATCGCCCGGAAAGACGCGACGGAGCCTAGGGGAACCGACCCGGCGGATCAAGGGCTTCGGACGCGCCGCGATCCGCCGCCGACGGGGCGCCGGGCGGTTTTTTCCGCGCCCCCGGCGAACGACTCGGCGGCTTGGGTGTTATGTTCACGAGGGCGCGGGCGCGGCCACGCAAGGGAGGAGCCGATGGCGGACGACAGGGAAGACAGAATCCGGGAGCGGGCCCAGCAAATCTGGGAGAAGGAGGGCCGCCCGGAGGGGCAGCAGGACCGCCACTGGTCCGAGGCCTCGGCCGAGATCGACGCCGAGGAGCGTATCGGCGCGACCGACGGCATCGAGGACACAGAACTCAATTCGGACCTCGTGACCGGGGAAGATCCGGTGGAGGACGCGCTGCTCGATACCGGCGATCTGGAGCCGGTCATGCCGGAAGACGTCGACGCGCGGCCGGAGCCGGACCTCGGCGGCCGGGTCAAGGACCCGATCTAGGGGCCGAAAGGCGATACGTCGGGGAACCGGCGTGCCCCCGTGGCGTTTGCGGGCACAGCAGCGAGGGAGCCAATGATGAACGCCACGACTCACCTGGACGACGCCTTGCGGATCGTCGATCGGACGGACCTGCCCTACGAGACGCGTCTGGAGATGCTGCAGGAGCGGCGGGCGAACCTGGCCAATTCCGGCGCCGAAGCGGAAACGGTGGCCCAGATCGACGCGGCCATTCAGGCGCTCGAGATGGGAGCCGTCACGCAAGGCGACGAATCGGAGGTAATCCCCGCGGGGTCCGGCCACGGACCCGAGGACGAATAATCTATTCCGCCGGGCGCGCCAGCGGTTCCGCCTCTCCGTCCTTCGTGACCTTGACCTCCACTGTCATGCCGGCGAAATCCTCCGCCGCCCCCTGATAGCTGCCG
>JBGAJI010000145.1:0-6582 GCA_044225035.1 Amaricoccus sp.
TGCTGCGCCCTGCCGTCGCCGATCGCCGAGACATGGGCGTTCGCCTCCGCCGCCTCGACGATCGCGCCGATCACCCGCGTCGGCACGCCGCCGCCGCCGCCGCGCCCGGGACCGCGCGCGCCCTCGGGTGCCGGCGCCGCCCCCTCGGCCGCCGTCAGGCCAAGCCGCGCGAGCAGCGGCGCCGCGCCAGGGACATAGAACGCCCAGAGCACCGCCGTCCCGGCGAGAAGCGCCAGCGCCAGAAGTGTCTGTTTCCACCATGCCAAAGCCGGCCGTCCTCCTTCGCCGCCGAGCGTACCAACCCTGTTAGCATACTCTGAAACGCGACGGCCCTATCCAGGGAACGTTCACGCTTTCGTTGACGGCCGAAAGGCTAGAGCAATGTCCAACCGGACGGAATCGTCCGGTGGTTAAGACATTGCGCATTTCAAGACTCTAGTGCCCGGCGAGCAGCGCGATGGCGTCCTGGTTGAGCCACAGCGCCAGCGCGCCGAAGGCGACGCCGATCGACGCGAAGGTGGCGTCATGGACCGGATCCCAGGCCCGATAGCGGCGCGCGACCCAGATCGCCACCGGGTAGACCACGGCGGTGGCCAGCCCCTGACCGACCAGCGCCCCGATCAACCCCCAGTTATGCGCCCCGATCAGCATGAAGGTCGTCATCAACGCGGCGCGCGACGACAGGAGCACGAAGAAACGCCGCGAATCGCCGGCGGCGAGCGCGGCCTGATCGTAGGTGAGGCTGAGCACCTGCGGCAGCTGCAGGCTGGCGATCAGCACCACGATCGGCCCGGCGAGATGATAGCGCGCGTCATAGAGCACGCCGACCACATGGACCCCGAGAAAGGCGAGCAGCATCAAGAGCGCGAGCAGGAACGCGGTCAGCGGCATCCGCATCAGGTGCAGCTTGCGATAATTCTCCGGCGAGGCGGCGGGCGGGCATTCGCGATAGAGCGGGATCATCACCCGCCCGACCACCGCGCCGCCGAGCAGCAGCGGGAAGCTGGCGAGGAAATAGCCGACGTTGTAGATGCCGAGCATCTCGAGCGAGAGATACTTGCCGAGGATCACCCGGTCACCCTGGGCGATCATGAAGCCGCACATGGTGCTGACGAATATCCATTTTCCGAAATGGATGAGATCATGCGCCGCCGCCGGCTCCCAATGCGGCCGGTTGGAATGGCCCGGCAGGAAGAGCTTGCACAGCACGAGCTTGGCGAGGGGCGCGACCATGCCGCCGATCACCAGCGCCCAGACCGACCGCGTGGCGACGGCGAGCGCGATGGTCGCGGCCAGCCCGATGATCTGGCTGCCGAGGTCGATCAGGGTGACCCGGCCGATCATCAGATGGCGGTGAGCGGTCTCGATGCGCGTCGGGTTGAACCCGGAGATCACCAGGTTGAAACCGACCGCCGGCAGCAGATAGAGCAGTTGCGGCTCGCCGTAGAATTGCGACACCGGCCAGGCCAGCGCGCAGGTGCCGAGCCAGAGCAGCGGACCGCGCAGCACCTGGATCGTCCAGGCGGTATCGAGGAAATCCGGATCGTCGCCGCGCCGGTGGTGGTTGATCGAAGGGCCGATGCCGACGTCGGAGAATTGCAGCAGCCCGACCATGGCGATGGTCACCAGCGCCATCAGGCCGAAGACCTCCGGAAACAGCAGCCGGGTCAGGATCAGGTTCGAGGCGAGGCGGATGGCCTGCGCCGCGCCGTAGCCGCCGAGCGCCCATGCCGAGCTGCGCATCGCCCGGGCGATCAGGCCATCGCCCCGCAGGGTGTTGTTGAGCATGGCCACGACAGAACTCTCCAAGCTGGCGCCGGAATCGGCGGCGCGGAACCGGCGGCGGCGTTCGACCGTCGCGGCCGGTCTTAGAGGACAAGCGTTTATACTTTGTTTGTCACCGCGCCCTAGGAAGGAGGCGATCGCAGGCGGCCCGGGACGCGCCATGAACATCGCCTATCTGGTCAATACCTATCCCCAGCCCTCGCACAGCTTCATTCGCCGCGAGATCCAGGCGCTGGAGCGTCGCGGCGTCGCGGTGCACCGCTTCGCCATGCGCGGCGTGCGCGCGCGTCTCGTCGATCCGGGCGACCTCGCCGAGGATGACCGCACCGAGCATGTCCTGTCCGCCGGCGCGCTCCGCCTCGGCCTCGATGCGCTGGGCGAGATCGCGCGCGCCCCGGCGCGAAGCCTCGCGGCATTGCGCCTCGCCATCGCCACTGGCCGGCGGGCCGAAGGCGGCGTGCCCCGCCATCTTATCTATTTCGTCGAGGCCTGCCATGTCGCCGCGCGGTGCCGGGTCCTCGGCATCGACCATCTGCACGCGCATTTCGGCACCAATTCCGCCAGCGTGGCGATGCTGGCGCGACTGCTTGGCGGTCCGGCCTACAGTTTCACCGTCCATGGTCCGGAGGAGTTCGACGCGCCGGTCGCCCTCAGTCTCGGCGACAAGATGCGCCACGCCGCCTTCACCGTCGCGATCAGCAGCTTCGGGCGCAGCCAGCTCTGCCGCTGGTCCGACCTCGACGGCTGGGACAGGATCAAGGTAGTCCATTGCGGCGTCGAGCCCGCCCGCTTCGCCGCGCCGGCCCCGCTGCCGGCCGGACCGGAGACGCGGCTGGTCGCCATCGGGCGTCTGGTGGAGCAGAAGGGCCAGCTCCTCCTGATCGAGGCGCTGGGCGCGGCGCTGCGCGAGCAGCCCGGCCTCCGCCTCACCCTCGTCGGCGACGGCGAACTGCGCGGTCCGATCGAGGAGGCGATCGCGGCGCGCGGCCTCGGCGGCGCGGTGACGATCACCGGCTGGGTCGACGAGGCCCGCGTCCGCGCCGAACTCGCCGCCGCCCACGCGCTCGTCATGCCGAGCTTCGCCGAGGGCCTGCCGATGGTGGTGATGGAGGCGATGGCCGCCGGCCGTCCCGTGATCGCCACCGCCATCGCCGGGATCCCCGAACTCGTGCTGCCGGGCGAGACCGGATGGCTGGTGCCGGCCGGCGATCCCGCCGCGCTGGCGCGGGCGATGGTGGCACTCGCCGCGGCGCCGCGCGACCGGCTCGCGGCGATGGGGGCGGCGGGACGGGTCCGCGCGCTCGATCGCCACGACATCGACCGGGAGGCGGGCCGGCTCGCCGAGCTAATGGGCGCCATTCCCGTGCCGCGTGAGAAACCGGAGGTTGCGTCGCCTTCGGCCCTCGGCGCGGTCGCCTGACCAGTTGCCTTAACCAATCAACACCATACCGCTGGTTTTTTATACGCACTTTCGCGATTGTCGGCCTCGGTAATTGGTAGCAGGGGTGCTTGATGAAAACCAAATCCATTCTCGCCAGCGCGTTCGTGCTCGGTCTCTCGGTCTCGCCGGCTTTCGCCGTCGGCGACGAGCCGAGCCCGATCCAGGGCCATGGCCCGGTCGCCCGGGTTCCGGAGATCGACGCCGCCGCCGGTTTCGCCGCGCTCGCCGCGGTGGCGGGCGGCCTCGCCTTCGCCTGGGAACGCCGCCGTCCCAGCCGCTAGAACGGAGCCCGTCCCGGCTGCGCCGGGCCGTCCGCTCTAGAGTCCTGAAAAGCACAATGTCTTAACCACCAGACGATTCCGTCCGGTTGGACATTGCTCCAGAGGCCGGGTCTCCGCCGCCAGAAGGGCGGCGGCATGCGATCGGGCTTTCCGTCCGCCACCTCGGCGCATCGGCGAGCTCCTCCGAAAATCCACGAAAATCCAGGGCCGGCGCGACCGCGATCCCTCAGATCGCACTCCAGTCGCCATTGGCCAGGGCCCAGGTCGCGACGACGAGATTCGCCGCCACATGCGCCAGGATCGCGTCGCCGAGCCGCCCGCGGCGCAGGAAGACGGCGGCGAAGACGATCCCCGCCGCGCCCGCCGCCAGCCAGCGCCCATGCAGCGCCGCGAACAAGGCCGACGAGATCGCGATCGACGCCAAGCGCCAGGCGCCGCCACCCCGGTCCAGCCGCGTCAGAACATAGCCGCGAAAGAACAGCTCCTCGATCATCGGCACTAGCAGAACCGTGCCGAGCAGCCGGGTGACCGCCCAGAACGCCAGCGCCGCGCCGCCAAGCCCGGCGAGCCCGGCCGCCAACGCCGCGTCCTCGGCGCTCGCCGGCCCCCGGAGCAGGATCCAGCCGATCCCGACGCCGACCCCGGCCAGCGCCGCGACGGGATCGAGCCCCCGGTCCAGCGCAGCGTAGCACCGCCGGAAATACCAGAGCGCCGCCGCCATCGCCGCCGCCTTCGCCGGATAGGCGAGGTCGGGCGGGCTCACCAGCGCCGAGGTCGCGACGCTTGCCAGCATGAACACCACGAACGGCAGGATCCGCGCCGCCGTCCAGTCCTCGCGCAGGGGCCGCGCGTCGGGCGCTGGCGACCCCTTGCGCAACCAGGGCGTGACCTGCGCGACATAGAGCAAGGCGAGCGCCAGCAGCGTGAAGAACATCCAGCCGGCGTAGCTGTGAAAGCCATTGACCGCGAGCTCCGGCGAGACATGCGCGCCGATCAGGATGAGGCTTGCGATCCTGACGACATTGGCCAGCCAGCTCAGCGCCAGCCCGAGCGGAACCACGACCAGCCAGAACCGCGCGAGCCGGACCGTGTCGCGAAAGAGCGCGGTATAGAGCAGGGCGAAGGCGGTCATCATCGCCAGCCCCTCGACCCCGGAACATTGCTGCGCGATATGGACGAGAAAGCCGTCCACCCCGATGATATAGGCCTCCGGATCGGCCACCGGCCCGGCGCCGATCAGCCGCAGGCCGAGATAGACCGCGTCGAAGGTGGCGCGCGCCAGCGCCGGCCAGTACCAGAGCGGCTGGGCCAGCTCGGCGAGGTCGGGGATGGCGAACCCGGCCGCCAGAACGCCAAGCGGCGCGAACCGCTCCTCGCGCAACCAGTCGCGCCAGTCCTCGGGGCGCGCCAGCCAGAACAGCGCGCCAAGCGCCGCCGCCGTCGCCCCGATCAGCCAGGGTGCCACCGCCCGCGCGAAGATCAGCTCGGCCGAGGCGGCGGGCAGGGTCAGCGGCGCGAACATCAGCGCGACCCCGGCGAAATGCAGCGCGCACCAGACCGTCCCGCCGCAGTTCGCCTCGATGCGCCGGACAAGGCCCGCGATCGCCGCCGGCCGCGCCCAGGCGAAGAGCGCGAGCGCGGCGAAGATCGACATCGCCCGCGCGACGAAGCTGCGCAGGAAGCGGCAGGCGCCCATCGCCTCGGTCGCCTGGCATTCGAACGAAGTCAGCACCTGATAGGCGAGCGCCAGCGCCACGAGCTCGAGGCAGAGCAACCCGGCGAGCA
The DNA here is from genome assembly GCA_044225035.1 of Amaricoccus sp. Taxonomy (GTDB): domain Bacteria; phylum Pseudomonadota; class Alphaproteobacteria; order Rhodobacterales; family Rhodobacteraceae; genus Amaricoccus. The sequence goes on from JBGAJI010000145.1 coordinate 5,293, forward strand.
GCATCAGGCGGTTGCGGGTGAGGCTCATCCGCGGGCCAGAGCGGAAGTCGTCCTGGCGCAGCCGTGCCGTCCGCTCTGGATTCCTGAATTTACGCGATGTCTTAAGCACCGCGCGATTCCGCTCGGCTGGACATCGCTCTAGCGCCCCCGGCTCCAGCCGCCCCCGCCGCCGAACGGCAGGCGGACGGCGAGCGCGACGGCGGCGTAGGCGACGAAGCCGAGCGGATCGCTCAGCGCGAGGAGCAGGCCGCGGGTGGCGCCGACCGGCGCCTTGCCCTCATTGTCGATGAGCGCGGGATAGCGCCGGGCGATCTCGGCGACGCCCGCGTCCTGCCGCCGCCGCACCCGCACCAGCCGCGAGAAACCCTCGACGATCGGCCAGTCATAGGGCGCGGCGACCCCGATCCGCTCATGCGGCATGAACTGCAGCCGGGCGAAGGTGTCGTCCGAGATGATATCGGGAAAGGCGCCCCAGCGCGCCCGGCCGGCCGCGTTGACGGCGAAGACGCCGCAGCCCGGCACGCCCTCGGCCATGAAGGGCACCCGCGCCCAGAGCCGGCCATAGGCGCGGCTGACCCGGCTCCGCGCCGGCGCGATGCGCAGCGCGCCGCTGGCATAGGCCGGCCCCGGCCGGTCGAGCGCCGCGCGCAGCTCGGCGAGAAGCGGCGGGCTGACGATCACGTCGGCGTCGAGATAGACCCGGATCTCGCCGCGCGCCGCCCGGTCGCCGACGTTGAGCGCGTTGAGCTTGCCGCCCTCGGCGAGATCGAGCACCACGAGCCGCCAGCCCCGCGCCGCCGCCGTCGCCTCGAAGCTCCGCGCGATCGGCACGGTTTCGTCGCGGCATGCATTGGCGACGACGATGACCTCGACGGGATCGGAAGACTGCGAGGTGATCCCGGTCGAGGCGAGCAGCGCCTCGAGGCAAGGCCCGATGTAGCGCGCCTCGTTGCTCGCCGGCAGGATGACGCTCAGGGTCCCCGGTTCGGATGGATGAAAGAAGTCGCGCGGGCTATCCGTCTCTGCGCGCGCCCGGCGCGCCGCCGTATTGTCCAGCATCGCGCCCTCCATCGCCCGAACGCCCGCCGCGCCGGCCGCTCCGGCCACGGGATCGCGCGAAATTGCGGCAACGACCTTAACGAAACCCTACCCGCCCCTTCGCTGACCCGGCGTTCAGCCCGCCCGTGCGCCGGAAGCCCTAAGCGATCCCGTCTCCGCTGGCTTCTCCCAGTTTCATATTGGCAGATTCCTATCGGGCAGGACGAGGGGCCCCGCCAACAGGCGGGGAGA
>JBGAJI010000017.1:0-44691 GCA_044225035.1 Amaricoccus sp.
GGGGCCGAGCTCTCGGACCGGCTGATCCGGGCGGGGGTGCCCTGCGGCGCGGTGCGGAGCATCGACCAGGTGGTCGCCGATCCGCACACGCGCCACCGCGAGATGGTGGTCGATATCGGCGACTATCGCGGCACCGGCAGCCCGATCAAGCTGTCGCGGACCCCGGCGAGCTACCGCCGCCCGCCGCCACGCTTCGCCGAACATACCGCCGAGGTGATGGCGGAGCGGTCGCTCGACACCGACCGCTATCGCGAGGCGTTGCCGGGCCTCGATCCGGCGAAGGAGGATTGAAGGCGCGGCGCCCCGGCCGACCTATTCCCGCACGTCGACCACGACGCGGCCGCGAACCCGCCCCGCGACGATATCCTCCGCGATCTGGGGCAAGGCGGACAAGGGCTCCAGCCGCGCGATGGTCGCGAGATGCCCCTTGTCGAGACGCTCGGCGAGCGTCGCCCAGGCGCGGTCCCGGCGCGCCTGCGGTGCCATGACGCTGTCGATGCCGAGCAGGGCCACGCCGCGCAGGATATGCGGCGCCACCGTCGCCGGCAAATCCATGCCCCCGGCGAGCCCGCAGGCCGCGACCGCGCCGCCATAGACGGTCTGGGCCAGCACATTGGCCAGCGTCGTCGAGCCGACCGAATCGACCGCCCCGCCCCAGCGCTCCTTCTGCAGCGCGCCGCCCTTCGCGGCGAGGGTGGCGCGATCGACGAAGGCCGTCGCGCCGAGGCCGGCGAGATAGTCGTGCGTCTCGGGCCGCCCGGTCGCCGCCGTCACCGCGTAGCCGCCCCGTGCCAGGAGGCTGATCGCCGTCGAGCCGACGCCGCCGGCGGCGCCGGTCACCAGGACCTCGGCGCCGCCGGGCGCGATCACGCCCCAATCCTCCAAAGCATTGACCGAGAGCGCGGCGGTATAGCCCGCGGTGCCGACCGCCATCGCCTGTTCGGGCGTGAAGCCGGCGGGCAGGCGCGTCAGCCACTCGGGTTTCAGCCGCTGAAAGCGCGTATAGCCGCCCCACTCGGTTTCCGACAGGCCCCAGCCATTGACGATGACCGGGTCCCCCGGCCCCCAGTCCGGCGACCGGCTCTCGACCACCACCCCGGCGAGGTCGATGCCCCCGACCATCGGCAGGCGCCGCGCGATCCGGCCCTTGCCGGACACGGCGAGCCCGTCTTTGTAGTTGACCGTGGAATGCGACACCTCGACCAGCACCTCGTGATCGGGCAGGTCGGCCAGGGTCAGATCGCGGAACTCGGCCTTCGGCTTGCCGTCGCTGTCGACGATCATCAATGCGCGGAACGTCTCGCCCACCAGTATTCTCCCTCGGAATTTATCGCTTGCGAGCGCGACGATAGCGCCCTGCCGCCGCCGACAAAAGCCGTGGCGCGCCTGGCGACGCGGGCGACACGCTTCCGACTACGGTCTTTTGTCCTATATCCCCGGCCCGCGCGCCTCTGGTAGGCTCGGCGCGAGTACCAATCGAGGTATCGGCATGCGGTCCGCCGTGATTTCCCTAACCAACCCGCGCCAGGGCGCGCAGCATGTGATGGTGGTCGATGACCATCCCCTGTTCTGCGAGGCGCTGGCGATGACCTTGACCAGCGCGCTGTCGGTCCAGACCATCACCACGGCGAACTGCCTCGCCGACGGGCTGAGCAAGCTGCGCGCGGGCGACACGCCGGACGCGATCCTGCTCGATCTCAACCTGCCGGACGTGGCCGGGCTCGACGGGCTGGTGCGGCTCAAGGCGGCGGCGCCGGGCGTTCCGGTCATCGTCGTCTCGTCCTATCAGGACAGCCGGATCATCACCTCGGTGATGCAGGCGGGCGCCGCCGGTTTCATTCCAAAGCACAGCGCGCGCGAGGTCTTCGTCCGCGCCTTCAGCCGGATCTGGGCCGGCGAAACCTTCACGCCCGACAGCTACGTCGCGCCGAAGGCCCGCGCCGAATCGCAGAAGCCCGACCCGGCGGCGCGTCTTGGGGATCTGACCGCGCAGCAGGCGCGAATCCTCGATCTCGTCTGCGAGGGCAAGCCGAACAAGCAGATCGCCTACGAGCTGTCGATCGCCGAGACCACCGTCAAGGCGCATATCACCGCCATTCTCCGCAAGCTCGGCGCGCAGAGCCGGACCCAGGCGGTCCTGGTGGCGAACAAGGCCAGCTTCGCCTCGATCTTGCGCCAGGAGCCCAAAGGCGACTAGATCGCGCGATGGGAGCCACGTTGGACGATCTCGAAACCGAAGCCGACGCGACGGGGGAACGTGTGCGCCGGGCGCGGTCGCTGCATCCAGACGCCCGCCGTGCCATCGCCGAGATTCGCGACCGTCTCGGCCCCGGCCCCTTCGCGCTCGTCATCTTGTTCGTTTCGGCCAATCGCGTGCCGGACGAGGTCGCCGCCGCCGTGATGGAGCATTTTCCGGGCCAGCTGGTGATCGGTGCGACGACGGCGGGCGAGATCGGCAATGAAGGCTATCTCGACGGCGCCATCGCGGGCGTCGGCCTGCCGCTCGCGCATTTTCGCGCGCAGGTCATGGTCATCAACGAGCTCGACCGTTTTCCGCGTAATTTCTCGATCAAGGACGTGCTGCGCCTGCGCGGCGCGCTGGCGAGCGCGGCGCCGGCCTGGCCGAACGAATTCGCCTTTCTGCTGAGCGACGGCCTGTCGCTGATGGAGGACCGGCTGGTCTCGGCGCTCGGTCCCGCGCTCGGCGGCGCGCCGCTCTTTGGCGGGTCCGCGGCGGACGGCGTGGATTTCCGCCGCACCTGCGTCCTCGCCGATGGCGCCTTCCGGTCGAACGTGGCGGCGCTGGCCTTCATCCGCACCAACTGCCGCGTCAAGGTCTTCCGCTTCGACCATCTGGTGCCGACCGACACCCGCATGGTGGTGACCGGGGCCGATCCCGCCAACCGGATCGTGCGCGAGATCAACGCCGAACCCGCCGCCCGCGCCTATGCGCGGGCGCTCGGGCGTGATCCCGACCAGCTGTCGCCCTTCATCTTCGCCGCGCATCCGGTGGTTGTGCGGATCGGCGGCGAGCATCACGTCTGCGCCATCCAGCGGGTCGAGCCGAATGGCGATCTGAAATTCTTCACGGCGATCGACGAGGGCCTCGTGCTGACGCTCGCCGAAGGCCAGGACATCGCGGCGCATCTGAAGCTGTCGCTCGACTCGCTGTCGCCCGAGGGGCCGCCCGAGGCGATCATCGCCTGCGAATGCATCCTGCGCCGGCTCGAGGTCGAGGAGACCCAGGTGAAATCCGTGATGTCCGAGATGCTGGCGCGGCACAATGTCGTCGGCTTCAACAGCTATGGCGAGCAGCTGAACATGTTGCATGTGAACCAGACCTTCACCGGCGTCGCGATCTATCCGCCGCCGGCGGACGCGGCCGGACCCGCCGGCCGATGAAGCCGTTGCTGCTCGACCCGGCCGACGACATCGGCCAGCAGAATGCCAAGCTCAGGCGCATCGCCGAGGTGCTGATCGCTCGCGTCGAGCGCGAGATCGGCGAGAGCGGGCCGGGCTATGTCAATTTCCAGATGGCGGCCGCGCTCGAGGAACAGGTGCGGGCGCGCACCAAGGACCTCGACGAGACGCTGAAGATGCTGTCGGTCGCCAATGCCCGGCTGAACGTCGCGCGGCAGGAAGCCGAACAGGCGCGCAACGACCTGTTCGACGCGATCGAGGCGGTGCAGGAGGGCTTCGCGCTCTTCGATCCGCAGGACGTGCTCATCATGTGCAACAGCCGCTTCTCGGCGCAGATGCCCGACGTGGCGCCGCGGCTCGGGCCGGGGCTGAAGTTCGTCGATTATGTCCGCATGGTGGCGCAGAGCCGGCATCTGCAGATGGAAGACGATGCGACGCGCGAGGAATGGGCGCGGCAGCGGCTGCTCGACCACCGCGACCCGCGGGTGGTGTTCCTCGTCGGGCTGACCGACGACCGCTGGATCCAGGTCAGCGCCCATCGCAGCCCGTCGCAGGGCACCGCCGTGGTGCAGACCGACGTCACCGACATGGTGAGGCGCGAGCGCGAGGAGCGCGACCGCCTGCTCGACGATCAGGCGCGCCTGCTGCGCGCGACCCTCGACCATATCACGCAAGGCGTCGCGATCTTCGACGATCGGCACCGGCTGGCCGGCTGCAACCAGCGGCTGCGGCGGATGCTGTCGCTGCCGATGCAGATGACGCAGGCGGGCGTCGATTCGCTGTCGATGCTCGGCTATATGCGGACCGACGAGCGGTTCACCCCGCCGGGGGCCCTCGACGAGCTGGTCGCCTGGACCAACGCCGCGGGCCGGCGCGAACCGCTGTCGCTGGAACTGCGCCGCGGCGACGGCACGATCCTCGACGTCTTCTGCCAGGAGATGCCGGACGGCGGCTTCGTCATCAGCTTTACCGACATGACCGCCGAGCGTGAAGCGGTGGCGGCCATGCACCACGCGAACGAGACGCTGGAGCAGAGGGTCGCCGAACGCACGCGCGAGCTGGAAGCGGCGCGGGACGAGGCGGAGCGGGCGAACGCGTCGAAATCGCGCTTCGTGGCCAGCGGCAGCCACGACCTGTTGCAGCCGCTGAACGCCGCCAAGCTCTTCCTGTCGTCGCTGTCGCATACCGATCTCGATCCTGACCAAAGGGCGATCGCCGACCGGATCCAGAGCGCGTTCGAGAGCGTCGAGACCATCCTCGGCGCGCTGCTCGACATTTCGAACCTCGATATCGGCGCGGCGCGGGCGGAACTGACCTCCATGCCGATCGCGCCGCTGCTGCGCAGCATCGACCAGGAATTCCAGCCGCTCGCCCGCGAGCGGGGCCTGACCTTGCGGGTGATCCCGAGCTCGGCCTGGGTCGAGAGCGATCCGGCCTATCTGCGGCGCATCCTGCAAAACCTCGTGGTGAACGCGCTGCGCTATACCAAGCACGGCAAAGTGCTGGTCGGCGCGCGCCGCCGCGGCGAAAAGCTGCGGCTCGAAATCTGCGACACCGGGCCAGGCATCCCGCCCGATCGCTGGGCCGACATCTTCCACGAGTTCGTGCGGCTCGACACCTCGCCCGGCACGCCGCAGGGCATGGGCCTCGGACTCGCCATCGTCGAGCGGGCCTGCGCGCTGCTCGACCATTCGCTGGAGCTCGAATCCGAACCCGGCCGCGGCACACGCTTCACCGTCTCGGTGCCGCTCTGCGAGACCGTGGCACCGCCCGGCGACCCGGCGCAGGACGTCGAGCGCCGGCCGCCGCCGCTCGACGACATGATCGTCGTGCTGATCGAGAATGACGACGAGGTGCGGGCGGCCATGGTGTCCGTGCTGGAGGATTGGGGTACCAGTCCGCTGGAAGCCCGCGACCTCGCCGGGGCCGAGGCGCTGATCGCCGACATCGGCGTGGCGCCGGACGTGGTGGTCGCCGACTATCTGCTCGACGGCGACCAGAACGGCCTTGATGCCATCGCCCGCATCAGGGCGCGAAACGGCAATGTGCCGGCGGTGATCGTCTCGGCCGACCGCTCCACCGACCTGCGCGCCCGCTCCGCCCAAGCGAATGTCACGCTGCTGCACAAGCCGCTGGAGCTGCACCGGCTACAGGCGGTGCTGCAATGGGTGAAGAACGCGGCGGCCCAGAAGCGCGGCTGACCACCGCTACCTATGGACAATTGATTTCGGGTTTTCCGGGGCGCAGCGTCGGCACAACTGAACGGTTGGCCGATGAATTACGGCCATAAAACGATAACCAACGGAGGAGTGTGAGATGGGACTGCTGGCGAGCATTTTCGGCGGTGGCGCGACGGAGGCGCCCGCCCGACCAGCGCCGACCTTCCCGGGCGTGAAGATTCATCCGGCGGTCGACAACGGCTTTCCGCCGGCGGTTCCCGGCTTCGCCGGCGGTACGCTGACCTGCAAGTGCAAGACCAATCCGGTCAAGGTGAAGGTCAGCGCCCAGACCGCGCATAACCATGTCTGTGGCTGTTCCAAATGCTGGAAGCCGGCGGGTGCGATCTTCGCCCAGATCGCCGTGGTCGGCAAGGACAAGGTCACGGTGGTCGAGAACGGCGACAAGCTCGCGATCGTCGACGCCTCCGCCGCCATCCAGCGCCACGCCTGCAAGGATTGCGGCACGCACATGTTCGGCCGCATCGAGAACACCGGCCATCCGTTCTACGGGCTCGATTTCGTCCACAGCGAGCTCAGCGCCGAAAAGGGTTGGTCCCCGCCCGAGTTCGCCGCCTTCGTCTCCTCGATCATCGAGCAGGGTTTCCCGCCGGCGAAGATGGACGGGATCCGCGGCCGCCTGCGCGAGCTGGGGCTCGAGCCCTATGACTGCCTGTCGCCGCCGCTGATGGACGCGATCGCGACCCATATCGGCAAGCAGAGCGGCAAGCTGCCCGCCTGATCGGCGAAAAATTTGGCGGGAGGTCCATCGGATCCCCCGCCACCCTGGGTTCGGCCGTGGGCCTCCGGACGGTTTCGCCCGGGGGCCTCGCCGTCAGAAATCGCGCGTGATGCTGAGGATGCTGTATTCCGCGTCGAGCTTGATATCGTACTTGCCGATCTCGCATTCGGCGTCGTCGATCTCGAACAGCCGATCGGATTCCTTCTCGACCTCCTCGGCCTTGCAGCCGATCTTGCCGATCGCCTCGGCGACCTTCGCCTGCTCCTCGGCGGAGGCCCGCTCGCCGATGGTGTCCTCGTCGGCATAGGCGGCGCCCGCGAGCAGGACGGCGGCGCAGGCCGCGAAAATGACGGATTTCATGACAGTTTCTCCCTAATTTCAGACCAGGGAAGCCGCAGCCACGCGCCCCCGTCCGCGACTAGCCTTTTTCGACGCGATCCACCAGCCGTCTGGACCGGCGAGAGTGTCGCAGGCGGTGGCGCGAACCTCCCTTTGACGGCTTGGAGCCGCCTTTCGACGCGGAGAGCCCCTTGCCCGCGCGTCACGCTCCGGCAACGGCGCCGCTGGTCTCAGCCCGTGTAGGTCTCGTCCAGCGCGTAGCCGCTGGAGCGGACGGTGCGGATGGGGTCCTTGTCGCCGCGGCGGTTCAACGCCTTGCGCAGGCGGCCGACATGCACGTCGACCGTGCGGCTCTCGACATAGACATCCTGCCCCCAGACGCGGTCGAGCAACTGTTCGCGCGAGAATACCCGGCCGGGCCGCTGCATCAGCGTATCGAGCAGGCGGAACTCGGTCGGGCCGAGATGCACGTCGCGCTTGCCGCGGCGGACCCGGCAGAGCTGTCGGTCGAGCACGATGTCGGCGAAGGTGGCGACGTCGCCCGCGATGGCCGGCGAGGTCCGGCGCAGCACCGCGCGCATCCGCGCCACCAGCTCGGACATCGAGAAGGGCTTGGTGACATAGTCATCCGCGCCGATCTGCAGGCCGCGCACCCGATCCTCCTCCTCGCCGCGCGCGGTCAGCATGATGATCGGAATCTCGCGGGTGTCGAGGCGGCTGCGCAATTGCCGGCAAAGCTCGATGCCCGAAACGTTCGGCAACATCCAGTCGAGCAGGACGAGATCGGGCTTCGCCTCGTCCACGGCCATCATCGCCTCGTCGCCGTCGGCGGTGGTGGCGACGGTGAAGCCTTCCTTCTGGAGGTTGTAGGCGAGAAGCGCGCTGATCGCCTCCTCGTCCTCGACGACCAGGATCTTCGCACACATGGGCCGCTTCTCCGTTAGCCGCGGATATAGTCGACGCCGGTCGGTTCGCCCTTCGGCCGGTTGTCCCCGAGGGATTCGCCGCGCACGATGTAGTAGACCATCTCGGCGATATGGGTCGTATGGTCGCCGATGCGCTCCAGGTTCTTCGCGATGAACATGAGCTGCGCGCCGACCCCGATCAGCCGGCTGTCCTCGACCATGTAGGTCACCACCTCGCGGAAGATGGCGTTGTACATCTCGTCGATCTCGTAATCCTGGTTCCAGATCTGCACGGCCATGTCGACATCGCGCGCCGCGTGGGCGTTCAGCACGTTGCTGAGCTGGGTCAGCGTCTCGCGTCCCATCCGGACGATCGAGGTCGTCATCTTCATCTGCCGCGCCGAACTGAGCGGGATCGCGCGCTTGGCGATGTTCTTCGCAAGGTCGCCGATCCGCTCCAGCGTCGCCGCGATCTTCATCGCCGCGATCAGCACGCGCAGATCGGCGGCGACCGGCTGGCGCAGGGCGATCATCCGCACCACCTGCTCTTCGAGGCCGATTTCCATCGCATCGAGCAGCTTGTCGCGCTCGACCATCTCGCGCGCCAGACCCGCGTCGCGGCTCTGCACGGATTCGAGCGCCTTGGACAGAAGCTCCTCGCAGAGACCGCCCATTTCGGAGATCTTCGCCTGGACCTGGATCAGATCCTCGTCAAACGCGGAAACGATATGCGCCATGGCCGCGACCATCCCTCTCGCCCGCCGTCGCGCGGACGTTTCGCACCAGTATATAGCTCAAGGCAACGAGACTGTTACAGTTTCACGACGTTTTCGTGAAGGTGCAAGCGCCTCATGCGGATCGCAGATCCTCGCCCGGCTCCTCTTCCGCCCTGCGCCGGGGGGCGGGAAGCGTCGTCCGGGCGCCGCTCGCCCGCGGCAGCCAGACGGTAAAGACGCTGCCGGTGCCCGGGGTGGACGCGATCTCCAGCTTTCCGCCATGGCGGTTGAGGATATGCTTGACGATGGCGAGGCCGAGGCCGGTGCCGCCCTTGTTGCGGCTGCTGCTGACATTGACGCGGTAGAACCGCTCGGTCAGCCGGTGCAAATGCTCGCGCGGGATGCCCGGTCCGTTGTCGGCGATCGAGACCCCGTGGCGGTTGGGATGCGCCGGGCTGTCCGCCGCCGCGAAGACCCGGACGACGGCGCCGGGGCCGCCATATTTCAGCGCATTGTCGATCAGATTGGCAAAGACCTGGGCCAGTTGGTCGCGGTCACAGACCACCGGCGCGTCCGTCGGGTCGAGCTCGACCTCCAGCGTCGCCTTGTCGCGCGCGGCCACCGGCTGCAGGGCCGCCGCGCTGTCGGCGGCGATCTGGTTCAGCGACCATTCCTCCACCGGGCGCAGATGCTCGGTCATCTCGATCCGGCTGAGCGACATGAGGTCGTCGACCAGCCGCTGCATCCGCCCGGCCTCGCGCGCCATGATGCGCAGGAACCGCTCCCGCGCCTCCGGATCCTCACGGGCATGGTTCAGCAGCGTCTCGATATAGCCGATGACGGCGGCGAGCGGCGTCCGCAGCTCGTGGCTGGCATTGGCGATGAAATCGGACCGCAACTGCTCGGCGCGCCGCGCCTCGGTATGGTCCTCGATCTGGGCGATCGCCTGGACCTCGGCGCCGAAGCCGCCGCCGTGCGGCAGCAGGGCGACGCGCGCCTCGTAGGATCGTTCCTGATCGTGATGCGTGACGAATTGCGCGCAATGCTCGCCGCCGTCGGCGAAGGTCGCATTCACCGCCTCGACGAAGGCGGGCGCGCGGATCACGCTGGCATAGTGGGTGTCGAGCCGGAGCCGGGGCAGCGCGGCGACGGCGGCGGAGTTGGCAAAGACGATCCGGCCGGTGCGCGAGATCACGAGCAACGGCGTCGGCAGCGTCTCGAGCAGCGCGCGGGCGAAGGACCGACGCTCCACCGGCTCCTCCCCCCGGTCGGGGCTGGGCGCGGGTTCGACCACGAGCGGCGGTTCGGGCGGCGCGGAGCGTCGCCACGGGATCGCCGCGCCGAGAGGGACCAGCGCCGCGCCGATCAGCAGCGCGACGAGAGGCGGCGGCGAGGTCAGGGCCACCGCCGCCACCGAGGCACCCGCCGCGATCAACCACCGCGGCTGAAACCAATTCGGCATGGACACGCGGCTCCGCCTTTCCGGGTTAGCCGGTCTTGTAGCAGTCCGCGCCCGGATCCCGAAGAGAGATTGTCTTCATCAACCCGTCACATATCTAGGGTGGAGAGTGTCGAGACGAGGCTGCGATGATCCGGTTCACCCTGCGCTGCGACAAGGGGCACAGCTTCGAGTCCTGGTTCGGCTCGGGCGGCGACTATCAGCGGCTGGCGGACGCCGGTCAGATCGCCTGCGCCGTCTGCGGCGATGTGAACGTGCGCAAGGATCTGATGGCGCCCGCGCTGGTTTCCGGCGGCGCGGCGCCCGAGCTTTCGACGCCGGCCTCGCCCGCGGAGCAGGCGCTCGCCGAGCTCCGCCGGAGGATCGAGGCCGGCTCCGAGGATGTCGGCCGCGATTTCGCCGCCGAGGCGCGCCGCATTCACGAAGGCGAGGCCCCCGCCCGTCCGATCATCGGCGAGGCCCGACCCGCCGAGGCGCGGGCGCTGATCGAGGATGGTGTGCCGGTCACCCCCCTGCCCTGGTCGTCGCGCAAGACCAACTGACCGGCGATAGCGAGCCGGCGCGCGGCGATCCGGCTTGCGGTGGGCCGGCGGCGCCGTTAAAGCAGGCCCGGCTCAGCTTACCGGAAAAAACAATGCCGCGCCTGGTCATGAAATTCGGCGGCACCAGCGTCGCCGACCTAGAGCGAATCCGCAACGCCGCCGCCCGCGTCAAACGCGAGGTCGAAGCAGGCTACGACGTCGCCGTCGTCGTCTCGGCGATGGCCGGCAAGACCAACGAGCTCGTTGGCTGGGTGCGGCAGACCGCGATGCTCTACGACGCGCGCGAATACGACGCGGTGGTCGCCTCGGGCGAGAACGTGACCGCGGGGCTGATGGCGCTCACCTTGCAGGAAATGGGCGTTCCGGCGCGCAGCTGGCAAGGCTGGCAGGTGCCGCTGCGCACCAACTCGGCGCATGGCGCGGCGCGGATCGAGTCGATCGACACGACGCGCCTCTTGAAGAAGTTCGGCGAGGGGCTGCACGCGGTTATCGCCGGCTTCCAGGGCATCAGCCCGGAGGGGCGGATCACCACGCTCGGCCGCGGTGGCTCCGACACCAGCGCGGTCGCCTTCGCCGCCGCGCTCGAGGCCGAGCGCTGCGACATCTACACCGATGTCGACGGCGTCTATACCACCGATCCGCGCATCACCAAGAAGGCGCGCAAGCTCGGCCGCATCTCCTACGAGGAAATGCTGGAGCTGGCCTCGCTCGGCGCCAAGGTGCTGCAGACGCGCAGCGTCGAGCTGGCCATGCGCTACAAGGTCAGGCTGCAGGTGCGCAGTAGCTTTTCGGACGAGCCCGGCACGCTCGTCTGCGACGAGGAGGAAATCATGGAAAGCAGAGTGGTGAGCGGCATCGCCCATTCGCGCGACGAGGCGAAGCTGACCCTGATCAGCGTCGCGGACCGGCCGGGCATCGCGGCGGCGATCTTCGGCCCGCTGGCCGAGGCCGGAGTGAATGTCGACATGATCGTGCAGAACATCGGCTCGGACGGCCGGACCGACAAGACCTTCTCCAGCCCGACGGACGAGGTGCCGCGCGCCCGTCTCGCGCTGGAGCATGGCGTCACCGCCGGCCGGATCGATTATCGCGGGCTCGATGTCGACGAGAACGTCGCCAAGGTCTCGATCGTCGGCATCGGCATGCGCAGCCACGCCGGCGTCGCCCACAAGATGTTCTCCGCGCTGGCGGCGGAAGGCGTGAATATCAAGGTCATTACAACATCCGAGATCAAGGTCTCGGTACTGGTGGACCGCAAATATCTGGAACTGGCGGTGCAGGCATTGCATGATGCCTTCGAGCTGGAGAAAGCCGGCTAGCCCTTGGTACAGGGACGGACGATGTCGTTTTCCGACGCGGTCGACAGCCGCGTGATCCTGACGCGCCTCCGCGAGACGCTGGCCGAGCCCGGCGGCGGCCAGGAGCGTCTGGACCGCATCACCCGGCTGATCGCCGATGGGCTGGTGGCCGAGGTCTGCTCGATCTATCTTCGGCGCGACGATGTCACGCTGGAACTCTGCGCCACGCAGGGGCTGAAGGCGGAATCCGTGCATCAGACGCGGATGCGCGTCGGTCAGGGCCTGGTCGGTCTGATCGCCGAGAGCGCGGAGCCGATCAATACGCCGAACGCGCCGGGCACCCGCGGCTTTCGCTTCATGCCCGAGACCGGCGAGGAGATTTATTCCAGCTTCCTCGGCGTGCCGGTTCAGCGGCTTGGCGAGGTGCTGGGTGTGCTGGTGGTCCAGAACCGGCAAGCCCGCGAATATACCGACGACGAGGTCTATGCGCTGGAAGTCGTCGCCATGGTCATCGCCGAGATGGCCGAACTCGGCGCCTTCGTCGGTCCCGGCCCGATGGAGCTGGCGCGGCCGCACAAGCTGCCCTTCTCGGTGCGGGGCCTCGTCGGACAGGAGGGCGTGGCCGAGGGCACGGTCCTCCTGCACGAACCGCAGGTCCTGGTGAACAACCCGATCAGCGACGACCCCAAGCGCGAGACCGCGCGGTTGCGCGCCGCCCTGGTGGCGCTGCGGGCCGAGGTCGACGAGATGCTCGCGGCGGACTACCTGACCGCGACCGGCGAGCACCGGGACGTGCTGCAGGCCTATCGCATGTTCGCCCACGACAAGGGGTGGGTGCGGCGGATGGAGGATTCCATCGAAAGCGGCCTCGCCGCCGAGGTCGCGGTCGAGAAGGAACAATCGGAGACCCGCGCGCGGATGAGCCGCGTCGCCGACCCCTATCTGCGCGAGCGGCTGCATGATCTCGATGATCTGGCGAACCGACTGCTGCGCCTGCTGGCCGGGGTCACGCCGAACAACGGCCGCGAGATCCCCGAGGATGCGATCCTCGTCGCCCGCAACATCGGTCCGGCGGAGCTGCTCGACTATGGGCGGCGGCTGCGCGGCGTGGTGCTGGAAGAGGGCTCGGTCGGCAGTCACGCGGCGATCGTCGCGCGGGCGCTCGCCATCCCGCTGGTCATCCATGCCACCCGCGTCACGCGCGAGGCGATGAACGGCGACCCGATCCTGGTCGATGGCGACCATGGGTCGGTCCATCTGCGGCCCGAGGAGAGCATCGCCCGCGCCTTCCGCGAAAAGATCGAGATGCGGGCCGAGGCGCAGCAGGCCTACGCCGCGCTGCGCGACAAGCCGGCGACCAGTCGCGACGGGGTGACGCTGCACCTGCATATGAACGCGGGCCTGATGGCCGACCTGCCGAGCCTGCCGAAATGCGGCGCGCTCGGCGTCGGGCTCTTTCGCACCGAATTGCAGTTCCTGATCCGGGCGACGGTTCCGAAGCGCACCGACCTCGCCGCGCTCTATGCCCGGATCCTCGATTCCGCCGGGGACAAGCCGGTGGTGTTCCGCACGCTCGACATCGGGTCGGACAAGGTCCTGCCCTACATGAAGCGGACCGAGGAGCCGAACCCGGCGCTCGGCTGGCGCGCCATTCGGGTGGGGCTCGACCGCCCCGGCATCATGCGGATGCAGGTGCAGGCGCTGTTGCGCGGCGCCCGCGGCCGGCCGCTGCACGTGATGTTTCCCTTCGTCGCCGAGGCTTGCGAGTTCGAGGCCAGCCGCGAGATCGTGCAGCGCGAGATCGCGCGGGAGCAGGCGCTGGGCAATGTCGTGCCGTCGATCGTGCGGATCGGCGCCATGCTCGAGACGCCGAGCCTCGCCTATGCGCCCGACCGGTTTTTCGAGCTGGCCGATTTCATCTCGATCGGCGGCAACGACCTGAAGCAGTTCTTCTTCGCCGCCGACCGCGAGAACGAGCTGGTGCGCCGGCGCTATGACACCTTGAGCGTCAGCTTCCTCAGCTTCCTGCGCCAGGTCGTCGGCCGCTGCGCCGACCACGGCACCCCGCTCTCCTTCTGCGGCGAGGACGCCGGCCGGCCGCTCGAGGCGTTGGGCCTCGCCGCGGTCGGTTTGCGCAATCTGTCGATGCGGCCGGCCTCGATCGGACCGGTCAAGTCGCTGCTGCGGCAGATCGACCTGATGGAGGCGCGCGATCTCGTTGACCAGGAGATCGCCCGCGGCGGCCGCACGGTCCGCCCGATCCTGGAGGATTGGCTCGCCAGCGCCGGGCTCCAGATCTGAGGGGGCGATCCGGAGCCGAGTCGGGACCGCTTGTAGCCTACCAAGCCCACGCGCCCGTCCGGGGCGGAGTATTGTGCGACGCATGGAAGCATTTCACTGGATCGTCGTTCCGATTTCCACGGTTCTCGGCCTCACCATCGCGCGCATCCTCTCGGCATACGTGGGCGCGTTCAAAGCCCGCCGGCATGTGCGCTTCGACTGGCTGCCGCTGGTTCTGGCCGGGGTGGTGCTCGGGGAGGGGCTTCAGTTCTGGTGGGCGCTGTTCGAACTCAGCGTCCTGAAGACATGGCCGCTCGGCGCATTCGCCCTTCTTGTCCTGATGGCGATGTTTCTTTTCACCGCCGCGGCGATCGTCGTGCCCGCAGAGACGGACGCCGACATGCGGATGGCGTTCGAGAGGGACGGCAAGTGGGCGTTGCTCGCCCTCGCGTTTTTTTACGTGCTCGCGATCGTTGGCAACAGCCGGCTCTGGGATGTGCCGCTCCGGTCGACGGCGCAGATCTTTCTGATGGCCTTGGCCGTCCTTTGCGTGACCGGCGCAATGACACGGCGCCGTCGATGGCAGGAAGCCGTGATCCTGATCTATGTGATCGCGAGCCTGGCCGATATCCTCGCCGCCTCTGTCAAAGCCTACTGAGCGCGGCGGAAGGCGCGCACTTGCATTTCCGGCGGCCGGGCGCTATCTGCTGCTTTTTCCGACGTCGTGGAATGATGGAGATCCGGAATGGCCCGCGTAACGGTTGAAGATTGCGTCGACAAGGTGCCGAACCGGTTCGAGCTCGTCATGCTGGCCGCCCACCGGGCCCGCTCGCTGGCGGCTGGCGTGCCGCTAACCGTCGACCGGGACAATGACAAGAACCCGGTCGTCGCCTTGCGCGAAATCGCCGAGGAAACCATGACCGCCGATCAGCTGCGCGACAGCGCGATCGAGAGCTTCCAGCGCCAGATCGAGATCGACGAGCCCGAGGAAGACGTGATGACCCTGCTCGTCGGCAACGACTCGCCGATCGAGGACGACATGTCCGAGGAACGGCTGCTGCGCGCGCTGATGGAGGCGCAGGGCGAAAACTGAGCCCGGGTTGACGTCCGTGGCGGACATGACCCCGGTGCGGCCGGGGCCTGACGGGATCATCCCCGTCAGCGGCCTCACGGATCTGGTGCGCGGGTACAATCCCAATTCCGACAGCAAGCTGATCGAGGCCGCGTACGCCTACGGCCACAAGATGCACGACGGGCAGCTGCGTACCAGCGGCGAGCCCTATTTCAGCCATCCGGTGGCCGTCGCCATGCTGCTGGCCGAGCAGCGGCTGGACGATGCGACGATCATCACCGCGTTGCTGCATGACACGATCGAGGATACCAAATCGACCTACCGCGAGATCGCGCTGCGCTTCGGCGACGAGATCGCGCAGCTGGTCGATGGCGTCACCAAGCTCACCAATCTCGAGCTTTCCTCGGTCGAGAACGCCCAGGCGGAGAATTTCCGCAAGCTCCTGATGGCGATGTCGAAGGACCTGCGCGTCCTTCTCGTCAAGCTCGCCGACCGCCTGCACAACATGCGCACGATCAAGCATCTCGCGCCCGAGAAGCAGGCTCGCAAGGCACGCGAGACGATGGACATCTTCGCACCGCTCGCCGGGCGGATGGGCATGCAGTGGATGCGCGACGAGCTCGAGGACATCGGTTTTCGCGTGCTGAATCCCGAGGCGCGCAAGTCGATCATCCGGCGTTTCGTCAGCCTGCGCAACGAGAGCGGCGACGTCATTCCGAAGATCACCGACGACATCCGCCAGGCGCTGGATCAGGCCGGGGTCGAAGCCGTGGTCTTCGGTCGCGAGAAGAAGCCCTATTCCATCTGGCGCAAGATGGAGGAGAAGAAGGAGGGCTTTTCGCGGCTGTCCGACATCTACGGCTTCCGCATCATCACCCATTCGGTCGCCGACTGCTACACCGCGCTCGGCGCCGTGCACCAGCGCTGGACGGCGGTGCCCGGGCGGTTCAAGGACTATATCAGCCAGCCGAAGTCGAACGGCTATCGCTCGATCCACACCTCGATGTCGGGCCGCGACGGCAAGCGCGTCGAGGTGCAGATCCGCACCAGCGAGATGCACGCCGTCGCCGAGACCGGCGTCGCCGCGCATTGGTCCTACAAGGACGGCGAACGGTTCGAGAACCCTTTCGCGGTCGATCCCTTCCAGTGGCTGCGCTCGATCACCGAGCGGGTGGAGTGGCAGGAGGACGAGGATTTCCTCGAGCATGTGAAGCTCGAGATGTTCACGGACCAGGTGTTCTGCTTCACCCCCAAGGGCGAGGTGGTGAAACTGCCGCGGGGGGCGACCCCGATCGATTTCGCCTATGCCATCCACACCCGGATCGGCGACTCTTGCGTCGGCGCCAAGGTCGACGGCCAGCGGGTGCCGCTCTGGACCAAGCTGCGCAACGGCCAGTCCATCACCATCATCCGCGCCGAAGGCCAGCGGCCGCAGCCCTCGTGGGAGGACATGGTCGTCACCGGCCGGGCCAAGGCCGCCATCCGGCGGAGCTTGCGCGGCGAGCAGCGGGCGACGCAGGTCCGGCTCGGGCGCGAGATCGCGCGGGTGTCGCTGGAGCGGGTCAGCAAGAAGGCGACCGACAAGGCGCTGGAGACCGCCGCCCGCCGTCTCGGCCTCGAAGAGGGCGAGGACGTGCTCGCCCGGCTTGGCGCGGCCGAGATGACCGGCCGCGACCTCGTCGCGACGCTCTATCCCGAATTGCTGCGCGAGGCCGGTCTGCCGAAGGCGCGCGACGGGGCGGCGCCGGTGGTGATCGGCCTCGGCCTCGGCCAGGAGGCGCGGCCGGCGCCCTGCTGCAAGCCGATCCCGGGCGAGCGCATCGTCGGCATCGCCGAGCGCGGCAAGGGCGTGATGATCCATGCGATCGATTGCGCCACGCTCGGCGCCTTCGAGGACACGCCCGACCGCTGGATCGACCTGCGCTGGGCCGACGGCCACAGCAATGCGACGCACGAGACGCGGATCGAAATCGCATTGGCCAACGACTCCGGCACGCTCGGCCGCATCTGCACCCTTCTCGGCGAGCATCGCGCCAATATTACCAACATCGTATTCACGGATCGGAAACCTGATTTTTACCGGATCGTGATTGATGCGGAGGTCAGGGATATGGAACACCTGACCCATATATTGACGGCGATCGACGCTGATTCGGATGTGGCGCAGGTCCGGCGGTATCGCGCGGCTCCGGCGGCGGGGAACGTTCCGGCCGACCGCTGAGCGGATCCCGCGGCGTCCACCGAGGGGAGCGACGGGACATCCCGGCCAAATGGTTTTCAAACGCCGCCAGAAGCCGCCCCTGTTTTCGCGCCTGCGGGAGGCGATCTATCCGCGCCGCGGCTGGCGGCGCGGGATCGAATATCTTGGCCATCGCGTCAAGCGGCTGCCCGATACGCCGCATCGCATCGCGCTCGGCTTCGCCTTCGGCACCTTCGTCTCCTTCACGCCGTTGTTCGGGCTGCATGTCCTGCTCGGCGCGGGGCTCGCCTGGCTCTTCCGCGGCAATATCGTGGCGAGCCTGATCGGCACGCTGATCGGCAACCCGGTCACCACGCCCTTCATCGCCGCCATCTCGCTGGCGCTCGGCCATCGGATTCTCGGCCACGGCGTCACCGGACGCGACTTCGGCCGCATCGCCGAGGCGTTCAGTCAGGCCGCGACCGGCATCTGGCAGAGCCTGCTCAGCATTTTCGGCGTCGGCACCGCGCAATGGGGCAAGCTCAGCCTGTTTTTGTACGACATGGTCTGGCCCTATTTCGTCGGCGGCCTGCTGCCCGGTATCGTCGCCTCGGTCGCCGGCTACTATCTGGTTCGCCCGCTGGTCGGCGCCTATCAGGCGCGGCGCCGGGCGCGGATGCTGCAGCGGGCCAAGGAGCGGCTGCAGCGGCAGGAGCTGGACGGCGCGACGATCGGCGGCTTCAAGGGACGCGGAACCGAGGGAGGCGGCGCATGAGCGGAAATGAGGCGAGCGGGACCCCGCGGCTCGGGGTGAATATCGATCATGTGGCAACGGTGCGGAACGCCCGCGGCGGCCCGACGCCCGATCCGCTGCGCGCCGCGCTGTTGGCCGAGGCCGCCGGCGCCGACGGCATCACCGCGCATCTGCGCGAGGACCGGCGCCACATCACCGACGCGGATATCGACGCGCTGATGTCGGGCATTTCCGTGCCGCTCAATCTCGAAATGGCGGCGACGCCGGAGATGCGGGCGATCGCGCTGCGCCACCGGCCGCATGCCGTCTGCGTCGTGCCCGAGAAGCGCGAGGAGCGCACGACCGAGGGCGGGCTGGAGGTCGCGGGCGACGAGGCCGCGCTGGCCGAGTTCATCCGCCCGCTGCGCGAGGCGGGCTGTCGCGTCTCGATGTTCATCGCCGCCGACCGCCGGCAGATCGAGGCGTCGCACCGGATCGGCGCGCCGGTCATCGAACTGCATACCGGCGCCTATTGCGACGCGGATATCGCCGGGGATTTCGCCGCGCGCGACGCCGAGCTGGCGCGGCTTGTCGAGATGGCCGGCTTCGCGCACGGGCTGGGGCTGGAGGTCCATGCCGGCCACGGACTGACATTCGACAGCGTCGGTCCGATCGCCGCGATTCCGCAAGTGATGGAGCTCAATATCGGGCATTTCCTGATCGGCGAGGCGATCTTCGTCGGACTCGAGGCCGCGATCCGGCGCATGCGCGCCGAAATCGACGCCGCGCGGGCCGCGGCCGCCGTCTGAACATGGCGCCGGCGACGATCGGGCCGGCGCGGTCGGCGGCGGACCTGGCCGCCGTCGCCGGGCTCTTTCGCGCCTATGCCGCCACCCTGCCCTTCGACCTCGGCTTTCAGGATTTCGAGACCGAGCTGGCCACCCTGCCCGGCAAATACGCCCCGCCGCTCGGCGCGCTGATCCATGCGCGGAACGAGGCCGGCCCCGCCGGCTGCGTCGCGATGCGCCCGCTTGGCGATGGGATCTGCGAGATGAAGCGGCTCTATGTCGCCGAGGCCGCGCGCGGCACCGGCCTCGGCCGCGCGCTCGTGGCCTCGGTCCTCGCGGCGGCGGTCCGGGCGGGGCATCGCGAGATGCGGCTCGACACCCTGCCGAGCATGCCGGGCGCCCTCGCGCTCTACCGCGCCGCCGGGTTCGAGGTGATTCCGCCCTACTACGAAACGCCGGTCGCCGGCACGATCTTCCTCGCCCGTCCGCTGTGAGGTCACACGACGATGGCCGGGCGGTTCCAGCTGGTGACGAGGCCCGAGACACCGCTGAAGGCGCCGGGGATCAAGGCGCGGGCCAGCAGACGCTCGGGATTGGTCGGCGGCGGATAGCAGAGGTCGCGCGCCGTTGACCGCGTGAAGCCGAAGCGCCGGTAATAGGGCTCGTCGCCGACCAGCAGCACCCGGGTCCAGCCGCGGTCGAAGGCGCGCTGCAGGCTCTCGGAGATGAGGAGCGCGCCGAGCCCCTCGCCCTGTCGCGTCGGATGTACCGCGACCGGCCCGAGCAGCAGCGCCGGATGGCCGCGGTCGCCGATCCGCACCGGCCCGTAGCGGATCGCCCCGCCGAGCGCGTCGTAATCGTCCCGCGCGATGAGCGACAGGTCGGTCACCGGATCGACCCCGTCGCGCAGCCGATAGGAAGACAGCGCCGTCCGCCCCGGCGCGAAGGCGAGGTCATAGAGGTACTCCACCTCGGCGCGATCTTCAGGGGTTTCTTTGTAAATCCGGAACATTCACCTGAGGGGGCGCGGGGACGACGGGCAGGCGCCGACGCCCGGCCCGCTCGACTCCGCCGTAGCATGGCCCTAACTTCGCTTCAAAGGCGAAAACGCAAGGGATCCCCAGATGTTCTACCGCCCCGGCGTCGATGGCCACGGCCTGCCGCACGATCCGTTCAAGGCACTGGTCGCCCCTCGGCCCATCGGTTGGATCTCGACGGTCGATTCCGCCGGCCGGGTCAATCTCGCGCCCTACAGCTTCTTCAACGCCGTGTCCGAGAAGCCGCCGATGGTGATGTATGCGACCACCGGCGTGAAGCTCGGCGACGTGAAGCTCGGCGGCGGGGAACGCAAGGATACGCTGGCGAATATCCGCGAGACCGGCGCGTTCGTGGCGAATATCGTACCGCTGGCGCTGAGGGACGCGATGAACCTGAGCTCCGGCCCCTATCCCGCCGGCGAGGACGAGTTCGAGATCGCCGGGCTGACCAAGGCGCCTTCCCGGATCGTCGCGCCGCCGCGGGTCGGCGAGGCGCCCGCCGCGCTCGAATGCCGAGTGTGGAAGATCATCGACCTGCCCGGCCCCTCGACCGCCATGGTGATCGGCGAAGTCGTGGGCATCCATATCGACGAGGGGGTCCTGCGCGACGGGCAGGTCGATGTGACGCTCTATCAGCCGCTGTCGCGGCTCGGCTATCGCGACTACGCCGCCGTTCACGAGGTGTTTTCCCTCGTCCGGCCGAAGGCAAAATAAACAACCTAAGGGTGAATTAAGGATTGGTCGTTAAGCTTTTGGTAACCATTCCGGCACAGATTGAAGGTGTTCAAGCGATTGAACAGCTGCTTGCAAACCCTCAGACCCTCCAGTCTGGATATCGCGCCCCCTTCTCCCCCCGGAGGGGGCGCATTTCCTTTCAGCGCCATCGTCCATAAACGACATCACGAAAATAAGCGTGGCAGCGCCCCCGGCCAATGCTTAGAATGGGGACGTCGCCCGCGCCGATGTTTGGCGCGCGGTCCGGTGAGTTTGTGTCATGGTGGGTCAGTACGTGGGTTCGAGCAGCGAAGTCGGCGGGGCGATGGCGCCACGCCCAACTTTCATCCATATCGCGAAAGCGCCCGGCGCGCGATGACCTGGACATCCGAGCTCTCGCAATCGCTGTCGGTCAATCGCGCCCGCCGCGCCGCCCGCAAGATCGGCGCCCGACTGGCCCCACCACCGCGCGAGGTTCCGATCGCGCCGGCCGGCGACATCGCGCCGCCGCCGATGGCCGTGTTCCACGACATCACCGTCCTGCCGCATGATCGGCGCGACCTCGGCCGCGCGCGAAATGGCGCGGTCATCCGGTCGACGCGCTCCGGCCCGCTCTGGCCGGATTTCGACGCGCGCACCTGGGAACGGCACAATCTGAACGGCGTCCCTTTCGATGACGCGCCGGAGCCGTCCGTGGGGCCAATTCAGCGGATCGAGACCCCATCCGTCTGGCTCGGCTACATGGCACCGCATTTCGGCCATCTGGTGGCCGAGCATGTCACCCGCGTCCTCTGGTCCCGCGCGCTCCGGCCCCGCGACCAGTGCCTCGTCACCGCGCCGACGACGCGGTGGAGCCAGCCGACCCTGCCCCGCTATGCCTGGGAAGTGCTGGCCTGGCTGGGCCTGCCGCGGCGGCAGGTGCGGATCATCGACCGCCCCGTCCTCGCGCGCGAGCTGCGGGTGGTTCCGCAGGCCGAGGTGCATGTCGAGCCCGGGCCCGACCCGGCCTATCTCGACCTTCTCGACCGCCATGTCGCCGGGAGCGGGCTGGCGCCGGTTCAGAGCGGGGCCCTCTATGTCACCCGCCTCGGCATGCTGGCCAAGCGCACGGGCTCCAACGCGGGCGAGGCCTATCTGGTCGAGCGGCTGCGCGCCGCGGGCGTCGCGATCCTCGACCCGGCAAGGGCGCCGCTGCGCGAGCAGCTCGCGCGCTACGCGGGCGCGCGGACCCTGATCTTCGCCGAAGGGTCGGCGATCCACGGCAGGCAACTGCTCGGCCGGCTCGACCAGCGGATCGTGGTCCTGAACCGTCGCGTCGGCCCGCGGACGGTCGGGACCGCCGCGCTGTCGCCGCGCTGCGCCGATCTCGCCTATGTCGCCGCGACGCGCGTCGAATGCGCGCCGATGCGCGCCGACGGCAGCGAGCATGTGCCCCGCGCCATCGCCTTCTACGACACCGACGCGCTGCTGGCCGGTCTCGCCGGGATCGGCATCGATCTCGCCAGAGGCTGGAACTCCGGCGCCTATCGCACGGCCTGCGAGGCCGACGTGGCGACCTGGATCGGCCAGCTGCGCGGCGATCCGACGATCGACCTCGCCGCTTCGCTCGACCGGCTCGACGCCGTCCCGGCCGGGCCGACCGCCGACGCCAGCGGTCCGTGGCACCGGACCCAAGGCTAAAGGCGCCTATCCCGCCGGGGGCAATACCGCGCCGGGATTGAGGATGCCGACGGGATCGAGCGCGGCCTTGATCGCCCGCATGGCGGCGATCTTCGTCGGATCGACGTAGCGGATCATGTCCGCCGTCTTCAAACGGCCGATGCCGTGTTCGGCGCTGATCGATCCGCCGAGCGCGCTGGCGAGATCATGCACCGTCTCCTTCACCGCGCCGCGGATCGGGTCGTAATCGGACCGCGGGCGGCCCTTCGCGGGGAAGACGTTGTAATGCAGGTTGCCGTCGCCGAGATGGCCGAAGCAATTGATCCGAACCGTCGGGTCGAGCGCGCCGAGGGCCGGCCCGGCGCGGTCGATGAATTCGGCCAGCCGCGACAGGGGCAGCGATATGTCATGGCTCGATATCGCGCCGATCAGCCGGTTGGCCTCGGGAATGCGCTCGCGCACCGTCCAGAAGGCGTCGCGCTGATGCGCGTTCTGCGCGAGCAGCGCGTCCTCGGCCAGACCCTGCTCGAGCGCCCGCGCCAGCGCCGCCTCGAACCGCTCGCCAATCCGCGAACCGGCGCCATCCCCGACCTCGGCCAGCACGATCCATTCCGACCGCATCGGCGGCAGCGGCACCTCGGGCAAGGTCTCGCGCAGGAAATCGAAACCCGCCCGGTGGATCAGTTCGAAGGCCAGAATCGCCCCGCCAAGCCGCGCGCGGAACGCGGCGAGCAGATCGAGCGCGGCGGTGGGCGAAGCGACGGCGATCCAGGCCGCGCCGCTCTCGGGCAGCGTCGGATAGAGCCGGAGGCTGGCGCGAGGATGATCCCGAGCGTACCTTCGAACCGATCAGCAGGTGCCGCAGGTCGTAGCCGGTGTTGTTCTTGTGCAGCCGGCCGAGACCGCTGAGCAGGCCGCCGTCGGCCAGCACCGCCTCGACCCCGAGGCAGAGGTCGCGGGCATTGCCATAGCGGAGCAATGCTGACGCCGCCGGCATTGGTGCCGAGCAGCCTGCCGATCCGCGCCGATCCTTCGGAGGCGAGAGAGAGCGGGAAACCCGGCCGGCCTCGTCGGCGGCGGCCCGCGGCCTCGCGAGGATCACCCCCGCCTCGGCGACCAGGACGTCGTCGACGA
Organism: Amaricoccus sp.; assembly: GCA_044225035.1. Classification (GTDB taxonomy): domain Bacteria; phylum Pseudomonadota; class Alphaproteobacteria; order Rhodobacterales; family Rhodobacteraceae; genus Amaricoccus. The sequence goes on from JBGAJI010000017.1 coordinate 23,234, forward strand.
GATCGAGGGCGCGGATCCGGTTCAGCCGCTCGACCGACAGCACGACGGGCAGCGGCCCCTCGACCATCACCTGCCCCGCGACGAGGCCGGTGCCACCGGCGTAAGTACGATCCCGACCCGCCCTCGCCCAGAGGCGCGGACCGCCGTCTGGACATCGCTACGATCGAGGCCGGCCGCAGATCGCCATACTCTCGCCGCGATACTGGGTCGCCTGCGCGGCTCCTCCAGATAGCGCGGCCCGGCGGCAGGACCGCGCCGGCCCCAGCGCCGCGCCAGCCGGGCGACGAAATCCGCGTCGGCGGCGACGAGCCCCGGTCATTTCAGTTCCTGCCCCCGCCGATCGGCGCGCAGGCTCGCATAGAGCACATGATCCCGCCAGCGGCCGTCGATCTGCAGATAGCCGAGCGCCATCCCCTCGTGGACGAAGCCCGTCCGCTCCAGCAATCCGCGCGAAGCGGCGTTCTCGGCGTGTAGGCGGCTTCCACCCGGCTGAGATCGAGGATGCCGAAGGCATGATCCACCACCGCCACCAGCGCCTCGGCCATATAACCTCGGCGGGCGAACTCCTGGCCGGTCCAGTAGCCGACCTGCGCCGATTGCGATGGCCCCCGGCGGATGCTGTCGAGCGTCATCGCCCCGACGAGTTGCGCGTCCTCGCGCCGGAACAGGAACAGCGCCAGCGCCCGCCCTCCTCCCCGCGCGCGATAGGCCCAATAGACCCGGTTGCGAAAGGCGCGCCGGCGGAGAAATGGTCGACCGACCAGCTCGGCTCCCAGGCGGAGATAGTCGGCGCCGCGCCGGCGCAGCGCGGACCAGGCGAGATGGTCGCCCATTTCCGGCAGCCGCAGGATCAGCCGCTCCGCGTCGATCCGAAGCGGCGAGGCACGGCGGAAGGTCAGCAACGGCCGCGCCTCACGCCACGAGGCGCCGCGCGAACTCACCCCGGTCGGGGGCTTCGGCGACCGGCCCGAGCAGCGCCAGCGCCGGCTCGGCCCGGGCGACCAGCGCCTCGCCGAAGGCGCGCAGCCGGTCGGCGGTCACCGCGTCGATGCGCGCGACGATCTCGTCGACCGACGGCACGCGGTCCCAGATGGCGAGCATCCGTGCCATCCGTTCGGCCCGCGCGGTCGGATTTTCCAGCCCCATCAGCAACCCCGCCCGCATCTGGGCCCGCGCCCGGTCGAGCTCGGCCTGCGAGAAACCTTCGGCGGCGCGGCGCAGCTCGTCCGCGGTGAGTTCGATCAGCTCCCGGATCTGATCCGGGCCGGTCCCGGCATAGAGGGTGACGAGACCGGTGTCGTCATAGGCGCTCGCATGGGCGAACGTCGTGTAGCACAACCCGCGACGCTCGCGCAGTTCCTGAAACAGCCGCGAGGACATGCCGCCGCCGAGGGCTATTCCATAGACATTGGCGTCATAGACCGTTTCGGTCCGCACACCCGGCCCCTCGAAGGCGATCGCGACATGCGCCTGTTCCAGATCCCGCTCCTCGCGGCGCTCGCGCCCGCGGAACCGCGCCGGCAGCACGGCGAGGCCGGGCCGGGGCTTGAGATGGCCGAAAAGCCGCTCGGCGTCGCGGACCACGGCGTCGGGGTCGATCGCCCCGGCGGCGGAGACGATCAGCTGGCTTGGCCCGTAGTGCTCGCGCACGAAACCGGACAGGTCCGGCTCGGCGAAGGCCGAAACCCGATCGCTCGGCCCGAGGATGGTGCGGCCGAAGGGTTGTTCCGGAAAGGCCGCTTCCTGGAGCCAGTCGAAGATCACGTCGTCGGGCGTGTCGAGCGCCTGGCCGATCTCCTGCAGGATCACCCCGCGCTCGACCTCGATGTCGGGCGGCGCGAACAGCGGATTGAGCACGATGTCGGCGAGGATATCGAGCGCGAGACCAACGTCCTCGCGCAGCACCCGCGCGTAATAGGCGGTCATTTCCTTGCCGGTGTAGGCGTTGATCGACCCGCCGACATCCTCGATCTCCTCGGCGATGCGCAGGGCGGTTCGGCGCGGCGTGCCCTTGAAGGCCATGTGTTCGAGGAAATGCGCGATGCCGTTCTGCTCGATCCGCTCGTGCCGGCCGCCGGCCGTGACCCAGACGCCGATGGCGGCGGAACGCAGGCCCGACATCGGCTCGGTGACGACGCGCAGTCCGTTCGGAAGGCGATGAATGCCGACGCTCATGCCACGACCTCGCGGCTGAGCAGAGCCTCGATGGCGCGGAGATCGTTCGGCACATGCGTCACCCGCTCCGGCCGGTCGAAGAGATCGGCGAGCCGCGGCGGCAGCGCCGGGCGCAGGCCGCAGGCCGCCTCGACCGCGTCGGGGAATTTCGCGGCATGGGCGGTGGCGAGCGTGACCATCGGCACGGCGGGATCGCCGCGCCGCGCGCGCGCCGCATGGACGCCGACGGCGGTATGCGGGCAGATGACCTCACCCGTTTCGGCCAGGACGGCGGCGATCGTCGCGCGCGTTTCCTCCTCCGACACCCGGGCGCTGTCGAATTCCGCGCGCAGCCGGCCGAGCGCGCCCTGCGACAGCGCGAAACCGCCCGAACCGCCGAGCTCGCCCATCAGAGCGGCGACCGCCGGCCCCTCGCGATCATAGAGCTCGAACAGCAGCCGCTCGAAGTTCGAACTGACCTGAATGTCCATCGAAGGGCTGATCGAGGCGGCGACGCCCTGCTTCACATGGGCGCCTGTTTCCAGCGTCCGGTGCAGGATGTCGTTCTGGTTGGTGGCGATCACCAGCCGGTCGATCGGCAGGCCCATGCGCTTCGCGACATAGCCGGCGAAGACGTCGCCGAAATTCCCCGTCGGCACGGCGAAGCTGACCGGGCGGCCCGGCGCGCCGAGCGCCACGGCGGCGGTGAAGTAATAGACGGCCTGGGCCAGCACCCGCGCCCAGTTGATCGAATTGACCCCCGCGAGTCCGACCGCGTCGCGGAAGGCATGATCGTTGAACATGTCCTTGACCCGCGCCTGGGCGTCGTCGAAGTCGCCGGCGATGGCGAGGGCATGGACATTGGCGTCCGGCGGCGTGGTCATCTGGCGGCGCTGCACCTCGGACACCCGGCCGTCGGGGAAGAGGATGAAGATTTCCACCCCTTCCCGCCCGCGGAAGGCCTCGATCGCCGCCGAGCCGGTGTCGCCGCTGGTCGCGCCGACGATGGTGATCCGCTGGCCCGTCCGTTTCAGGCTGGCCTCGAACAGCTGGCCGATCAGCTGCATCGCCACGTCCTTGAAGGCGAGCGTCGGACCGTGGAACAGTTCCAGCAGCCAGTCGTTCGCGCCGATCTGCGTCAGCGGGCAGCGCGCGACATGGTCGAAGCCGGCATAGGCGCGGGCGAGGATGGCGCGGAACTCGGCCTCGCCGAAGGCATCGCCGACGAAGGGCCGCATCACCCGGAAGGCGACTTCCTCGTAAGCCAGGCCGGCGAAGGCCGCGATCTCGTCGGGGCTGAGCGTCGGCCAGCTCTCCGGCACATAAAGTCCGCCGTCGCGGGCGAGGCCGGTCAGCATCGCCTCCTCGAAGCCGAGCTTCGGGGCCACGCCGCGGGTGGAGACATATTGCATCGGCGGACCTTCGTGTCTGGCGCTCAATCGGATCGGCGCTTGATACGCCAAAGCCAGTAGACTGTCATCCCCGCCCAGGCCACCGCCAGGGAGAACCATGTGATGGCATAATTGAGATGATCGTTCGGGATGTCGATGGTCACCGGCCGCGCCCAGGGCGGGTTCGGATCGTCGCTCGCCTCGGTCACCAGCATCACCGGCAGCGTGTCGAGCGCCGCGCTCATCAGCCCGACGTCGCGGGCGAACCAGATGTTCTTGGCGCGATCGGGCGCGGAGGTATAGCCGTCGGTCTCGTCCGGCCAGAGCAGCGAGCCCTCGACCCGGATCGGACCGAGGAGCCGCGGCGCGTCCTTCTCGCCGATCGGCACGAAGCCACGGTCCAGCAGGATGCGCCGCCCATCGGCGAGGCGCAGCGGAACGATGATCCGGTAGCCGACCCCCTTCGGCGGCGCCGAGGTGTAGACGTGCAGTTCGCCCGGCTCGATCACACCGCTTTCCAGAACGCGCAGATACTGGTCGGCTTCCGGATCGGGCGCTGCGGGCAGGGATACGGGCGCGGCGGTGATCCGCGCCTCGATCCGGTCGAGGATCTCGGTCTTCCAGGCGAGGCGCTGCACCTGCCAGACGCCGAGCCAGATCAGTATCCCGACCCCGGCGACCCCAAGGATCAGCGCCGGGATCATCCGCCGGGTCATTCCCCGCCGCCTTTCCGAAAGTGGTCAGTGTCCGTGCGAGACGCCGCCGCCCCAGATATAGACCGCGGCGAACAGGAACAGCCACACGACATCGACGAAATGCCAGTACCAGGCCGCCGCCTCGAACCCGACATGCTGGTCCTGGGTGAACTGGCCGAGATAGACCCTGAGCAGGCAGACGCCGAGGAAGATGGTGCCGATGATCACATGGAAGCCGTGAAAGCCGGTCGCCATGAAGAAATTCGCTCCATAGATATTGCCGGAGAACGAAAACTCCGCATGGCTGTATTCATAGGCCTGGAAGATCGTGAACAAGACGCCCAGCGCGATGGCGAGCCAGAGGCCCCATTTCATCTGTTCGCGGTCATTCTCCTCGGCGATCGCATGGTGCGCCCAGGTGGCGGCGCAGCCCGAGCAGAGCAGGATCAGCGTGTTGATCAGCGGCAGGTGCCAGGGATCGAAGGTCTCGATCCCGTGCGGCGGCCAGACGCCGGGGGTGACCGTCACGCCTTCGATCGTGCCCATCGGATAGAGCGCGTGCTTGAAGAAGGACCAGAACCAGGCCGCGAAGAACATGATCTCCGAGACGATGAACATGATGACCCCGTAGCGCAGCCCGATCTGCACCACGGGCGTATGATCGCCCGCCTCGCTCTCCGAGATCACGTCCGACCACCAGGCGAACATGGTGTAGAGCACCATCAAGAGGCCGATCAGCAGCAGCCACGGCCCATGGTCATGGAAGAACAGCACCGCCCCGAACAGCATGACGAAGGCGCCGAGAGCCCCGACGAACGGCCAGACGCTGGGATGCAGGATGTGGTAGTCGTGGTTCTTCTGGCCCGCCATGGCGGCTCGCTCCCTCTTACTGTTCGATCGTCAGGTCAGGCGGTGACACAGGCCCGGCCGCGGCGGCCGGCGACAGGGCCGGCCGGGTGGCCGCCGCGCCATCCCGCGGGCCTTCGTCCGGCAGGTCGGCCGGAAACATGGTATAGGACAGGGTGATCGCCCGGAGGCTCGCCGCGTCGCCGTCCTTCAGCATCTCGGGATCGACGAAGAAGGTCACCGGCATCTCCACGCGCTCCCCAGGGCCGAGCACCTGGAGGTTGAAGCAGAAACAGGCGATCTTGTCGAAATATTTCCCCGCGCTGTCGGGCGCGACATTGAAGGCGGCCTGGCCGGCGACCGGATGGTCCGTCGGATTGTAGGCCTCGTAGAAGGCGAGGCCGGTCTCGCCGAGACGGACGGTCATCTCGCGCTGCTTGGGCCGAAACTGCCAGGGCATGGACGGGGCGACATTGGCGTCGAAGCGCACGGTCACCTCGCGGTCGAGGATCGTGTCGGGCGCAGCCGTCGCCACCGACGGCGTGCCGCCATAGCCGGTCGTCCGGCAGAACCAGCTGTAGAACGGCACGGCCGCGAAGCTGAGCCCCACCATCACCGCGACCACCGCCGCGAGCTTCCAGGCGAGACGGTTGTTGGCGGAGGCCGCCACCGCTCAGTTCCCCGCCTTGGGCAGCATGCGCGTCGTCTCCGCCGGCTCCATGTGGCCGAGCGGAGCGCCGCTGCCGATCTTCACCACGCTGACCGCGAAGACCAGCAGGACGAAGGCGCCGAGCACCAGTCCGAGGCCGACATTCCGGCTGCGGCGGCGGGCGAAGATCTCGTGGCTGTCGGGACGCATCTCTCCGCCCCTCAGAACAGCGTCGGCCAGCCGGCCGCGGCGAGCCCGCCCGCGCGCAGCCCCGCCTCGGCCAGGAACAGGCAGAAATGCAGGAAGAGATAGACGATGGAGAGGCCGAAGAACTTCTTCTCGACGCTGTGGCGGTCGGCGACCGCCGCCGTCTCGTCCCGCCGCCAGATGCGCCAGGCACCGCGCAGGAAGAGGAAGTTGAGGATCAGCGCCCCGGCCAGATAGACCGGCCCGCCGACCGAGGTGAAGGCCGGCAGGATCGCGACGGGCACCAGCACCAGAGAATAGCCGAGGATCTGGTTGCGCGTGCTGCGCGGCCCCGCTGTCACCGGCATCATCGGCACGCCGGCCCGGACGTAGTCCTCATTGCGGAACAAGGCCAGCGCCCAGAAATGCGGCGGCGTCCAGAGGAAGATCAGCAGGAACATCAGCAGGCTCTCGACCGAGACGCCGCCGGTGGCGATCGCCCAGCCGATCATCGGCGGCAGCGCGCCGGCCGCGCCGCCGATGACGATGTTCTGCGGCGTCGCCCGCTTCAGCCACAGCGAATAGAGCACCGCGTAGAACAGGATGGTGAAGGCGAGCAGCCCGGCGGCGAAGATATTGGCGAAGAGCGCCAGCATCACCACCGAAAAGGCGCCGAGCGTCACGCCGATGCCGAGCGCCTCGTCCCGCGTGACCCGGCCATCGGGGATCGGGCGGCGCTTGGTGCGCGCCATCGCCGCGTCGATGTCCCAGTCGCTCCACATATTGAGCGCGCCGGCCGCGCCCGCCCCGGCGGCGACGCAGATCAGCGCGGCGAAGGCGACGACCGGATGCACCGGCACCGGCGCCGAGACGAGGCCGACGATCGCGGTGAACACCACCAGCCGCATGACCCGCGGCTTCAGCAACTCGAAATAGTCGCCGAAGCCCGCCTCGCGCGGCGCCTCGCCTATCCACCCGGTCTCGCTCATTGCAAACCTCCGCCGCTCGGGCCTTCGGGGCCGTGGCCGCGCCTCAGTTCGCGGCGGCGACGCCGCCCGGCGTCCGGGTGCCGCCGTATTCGTTGATCGCCCAGTCGAGCCAGGTTTCGTATTGCGCCTCGCTGACCACCTTGACGGTGATCGGCATATAGCTGTGGTCCTTGCCACAGAGCTCCGAGCACTGGCCGAAATAGATGCCTTCCTTCTCGGCCCGGAACCAGGTCTCGTTCAGGCGGCCCGGCACCGCGTCCATCTTCACGCCGAAGGCCGGCATCGCCCAGGAATGGATCACGTCCGCGCCTGTGGTCAGCAGCCGCACGACCTTGTTCACCGGCACCACCACCGCCGTGTCGGTGGCGAGCAGATGCAGTTCCGGCCCATAGCCATGCTCGGCGAGTTCGTCCTCGGCCAGCAGCAGGCTGTCGAAGGAGAACTCGTTGTCCGCGTAGGTGTAGTTCCAGTACCACTGGTTTCCGGTCGCCTTGATCGTCAGGTCCGGCGTCGGCACCTCGAGCTGCTTGAACAGGATCGGCAGCGAGAACGAGCCGATGGTGATGAGGATCAGCACCGGGATCAGCGTCCAGGCGATCTCGATTCGCGTATTGTGGGTGAAGGTCGCGGGCGTCGGATTGGACTTGCGGTTGAACCGGAAAACGACCGTGGCCAGCAGCAGCGTGACGAAGATCACGATCACGAACATGATGCTGTGCACCATGGAATCGAGCCAGTGCAGATCCTCGGCGACGGGCGTCGCGGCGGGCTGGAACGACGTCCCCCCGGCGTGCGGCGCCCCGATGACGGGCAGGTCGGTCGGCTCGGCCTGCGCCCAGGCCGCCGTCCCGGCGAGGAGCGAGGAGCAGCCGAGCACGAGCGCGATCCAGAGCTTCTTCATCGGGTGGGTCCGTCCCTCTCCAGCCTCCGCGGCCAGGCCCTCGCCATCGCACGGATTGTTGTAACAGAAGGAAGGTGAACCATATTAGCGTGACGAGAACAAGACGCGGCATCGCCGCGGACGGCCGGTTTGGGCTAAGGTCGAATTCGCGCGAAACCCGCGCGCCACAGGAGGGCATCTTGCAGCCAACCCCCCGCTTTCAACCCTTCGAGACCAACCTCGACGCCGACCGCGCGCTGAAGGAACTGCGCGCGGCGACGGACGGCGCCGATGATGGCGAGCTCTTCCTCGAACGCCACCGGGGCGAGGCTCTGGTCTTCGACGACGGGCGGCTGCGCAATGCGAGCTATGAGGCCGGCGAAGGGTTTGGCTTGCGCGCGGTGCGCGGCGAGACCGCCGGCTACGCCCATTCGACCGAGATTTCCGAGGCGGCGCTGTCCCGGGCGGCCGAGACCGCGCGGCTCGCGGTCGGCGCGGGCGGGGGCGTGATGGCACCGGCGCCCCGGGCGACGAACCAGCGGCTCTATACCGATCACGACCCGTTCGACGACGCCGAATTCGCGGTCAAGGTCGAGATGCTGCGCGAGATCGACGCCTATGCCCGCGCGCTCGACCCGCGCGTCGTCCAGGTCTCGGCCAGCCTCGCGGCCAGCATGCAGGAGATCGAGATCCTGCGTCCCGAAGGCCAGCGCCTGACCGACGCGCGCCCCATGGTCCGGCTCAATATCTCGATCATCGTCGAGGAGAACGGCCGCCGCGAATCGGGCAGCGCCGGCGGCGGCGGCCGCTATGGCCTGTCGCCGCTGATGGGCACCGAGCATTGGAAATCGGTCGCGGCCGAGGCCCTGCGCATCGCCGCCGTCAACCTGCGCGCCGAGCCGGCGCCGGCCGGGGTCATGGACGTCGTGCTCGGGCCGGGCTGGCCGGGCATCCTTCTGCACGAGGCGATCGGGCACGGTCTGGAAGGCGACTTCAACCGCAAGCAAACCTCGGCCTTCGCCGGGCTGATGGGCACGCGCATCGCGGCGCCCGGGGTGACGGTGGTCGACGACGGCACGATTCCCGACCGTCGCGGCAGCATCTCGTTCGACGACGAAGGCACGCCGAGCCAGCGCAACGTGCTGATCGAGGATGGTATCCTCGTCGGCTACATGCAGGACCGGCAGAATGCGCGGCTGATGGGCGTGCCCGCCACCGGCAACGGCCGCCGCCAGTCCTATGCCCACGCGCCGATGCCGCGCATGACCAATACGATCATGCTCGGCGGCGACACCGATCCGGCCGACGTGCTGGCCGGGCTCAAGGACGGGATCTACGCCGTCGGCTTCGGCGGCGGGCAGGTGGACATCACCAACGGCAAGTTCGTCTTTTCCTGCACCGAGGCCTATCGCGTGAGGAACGGCGTGGTCGGCGCGCCGGTGAAGGGCGCCACGCTGATCGGCGACGGCGCGACGGCGCTGAAGCACATCCGGGCGATCGGCAACGACATGACGCTCGATCCCGGCATGGGCAATTGCGGCAAGAACGGCCAATGGGTGCCGGTCGGGGTCGGCCAGCCGACACTGCTGATCGGCGGGCTGACGGTCGGCGGCAGCGCGGCCTGACGACGTACAAGGGTCGGCGGCGGCGCCGCCTGACGACGTTCACTGGTCGGCGGCGGCGCCGCCTGACGGCGGTTAATCGGGCGTTTACCCGGCCCGCGGCCAATGGGCGCGAGGAGCCTTGCCCCGTGCCCGAAGACGCCGCCACGCCCCCGCCGCTCTCGGCGAAGATCCCACCGCGCGCGCTGCCTCGGTCCGAGGCGGCGCGGCTCGACTGGCTGCGGCTCTGCCGTTCGCGGCGGGTGGGGCCGGCGACCTTCATCCGCCTGATCCGCGAATACGGCTCGGCCCGCGACGCGCTCGAGGCGCTGCCCGCGATCGCCGCCGAGGCCGGGGTGCGAGACTATGCCGCGGCCTCTCGCTCGGCGGTCGAGGAGGAATGGCGCGCGGCCGAGGCTGCGGGGGCGCTGCCCCTGCTGCTCGGGTCCGAGGATTATCCGGCGCTGCTCGCCACCATCCCCGATCCGCCGCCGTTCCTCTGGGCGATCGGCGACGTCGCACTCGGCCAGCGCGACAGCGTGGCGGTCGTCGGCGCGCGCAATGCCTCCGCGCTCGGCTGTCGGATGGCGGCGCGGCTGGCGCGCGAACTGGGCGAGGCGGGCTTCGTCGTCGCCTCCGGCCTCGCGCGGGGGATCGACGCCGCGGCCCATCGCGCCGCGCTCGAAACCGGGACCATCGCCGTCCTGGCGGGCGGCGTCGACGATATCTATCCGCCGGAGAACGCCGAGCTCGCGGCGCGGATCGCCGAAACCGGCCTGCGCCTGTCCGAGATGCCGATGGGGCATCCGCCGCGCACCCAGGATTTCCCGCGCCGCAACCGCGTGGTTTCGGGCCTCGCCCTTGGCCTCGTGGTGGTCGAGGGCGCCACGCGCTCCGGCAGCCTCATCACCGCCCGCGCCGCGCTGGACCAGGGACGCGAGGTGATGGCCGTGCCGGGCAGCCCGATGGACGCCCGCGCCGGCGGCTGCAACCAGCTGATCCGCGACGGCGCCACCCTGGTCCGCGACGCCGCCGACGTGCTGGAGGCGATCGGCACGGGCGTGGCGCGGGCCTTCGCGGCCCCGCCCGCCGCGCCACCCGCCCCCGTCGTGGCGGCGCCGGCGACCGAGGGCGACCCGGCCGAGCGGCTTTTCGACCTGATCGGACCGACGCCCGTCACCGAGGACGCGCTGATCCGCGAAATCGGCCTGCCGGCGCAGGCGGTCGCCGGCCTGCTGCTGGAAATGGAGCTTCAGGGCCTGATCCGCCGCCATCCGGGCGGAACCGTCAGCCGCGAAACGTGAGATCGCTGCGAGCCGCCGTATCGGCTCGCAGCATCCAGACTCAACCGCGGTGGTGCACCTCCTGCAGCCCGTAGACCGGCGTCTCCAGTCCCTCCAACCGCGCCTTCAGCTGCAGAGACAGATACTGCGAATAGTGCCGGCTCTGGTGCAGGTTGCCGCCGTGGAACCATAGCGCCTCGACCTGGGTCGGCTTCCACATGTTGCGCTGCTCGCCTTCCCACGGCCCGGGATCCTTCGGCGTGTCCGAGCCGAGGCCCCAGACCTTGCCCACCTTGTCCGCCACCTCCTGGCTGATGAGGTCTGCCGCCCAGCCGTTCATCGAGCCGTAGCCGGTGGCGTAGACCACGAGATCCGCCGGCAGTTCCGTGCCGTCGTCGAGCACGACCCCGGTCTCGCTCAACCGCTCGATCCCGTGCCCGGAGACGAGCTTGATCGAGCCGTCGATGACGAGATCGCAGGCGCCGACGTCGATGTAGTAGCCCGAGCCGCGGCGGAGATACTTCATGAAGAGGCCGGAGCCGTCGGCGCCCCAGTCGAGCATGAAGCCGCGCTTCTCCAGCGCGCGGTAGAAGTCGGCGTCGCGCTCCTTCATCTGCTCGTAGAGCGGGATCTGCCACTCGTGCATGATCCGGTAGGGCAGCGAGGCGAAGATCAGGTCCGCCTTGCGCGTGGTGACGCCGTTCGCCACCGCCTGTTCGGAATAGAGCCCGCCGAGGCCGATATCCATCAGCGTGTCCGAACGCACGATATGCGTCGACGATCGCTGGACCATCGTCACGTCCGCGCCGCCTTCCCAGAGCGCCGCGCAGATGTCATGCGCGGAGTTGTTCGAGCCGATGACGACGACCTTCTTGCCCTTGTAGGCGTCCGGCCCCGGATGCTGGCTCGAATGCTGCTGCTCGCCCTTGAACACGTCCTGGCCGGGGATCACCGGCACGTTCGCCTTGCCCGACATGCCGGTGGCGAGGACCAGCTGCTTCGGGCGGACCACCACTTCCTCGCCGGCGCGGTCGAGGGTGACGACCCATTCCTTCGCCGCCTCGTCCCAGACCGCCTTCTTCGCGGTGGTCGAGCTCCAGTAGTTCAGTTCCATCACCTTGGTGTAATATTCGAGCCAGTCGCCGATCTTGTCCTTCGGCGTGAAGACCGGCCAGTTCTCCGGGAAGGGGATATACGGCAGGTGGTCGTACCAGACCGGATCGTGCAGGCAGAGCGACTTGTAGCGGTTGCGCCACTGGTCGCCGGGCCGCGGATGCCGGTCGACGATGATCGTCGGCACGCCGAGCTGGCGCAGCCGGGCGCCGAGGCCGATGCCGCCCTGACCGCCGCCGATGACGAGCACATAGGGCTGGGTCGTGTAGCCGAGCTCCGCCGCCTCGGTCTCCCGCTTCTCCTTCCACGTCTTGCGGTCGCGGTCGTGGCCATGCTCCGCCCCCATCGGCCGGCGCGCGCCCCTCGGCTCCTCGAAGCCCTTGAGTTCGGTGAGCGTGGTCAGCAGGGTCCAGATCAGCCCGTCCTTCAGCCGGATCTGGCCATAGCCGCGGCCGGTCGCGGTCTCGAACTCGATCCAGCCCTCGGTCACGTTGCCGGTCGCGCTTGGCGTCTCGGACGGGTCGAGGCGCAGCTTGCCCGGTTTCTGCGTCGCGAGCTGGCTTTCCAGCATGGCGCGGATCGCGTCCGGCCCCTCCATCGTCCTGAGGTTCCAGGTGAAAGCGACCAGATCGCGCCAGTAGCTGTCGGCCTGGAACAGCGCGGCCGCCGCCTGGGCGTCGCCGCGTTCCAGCGCGTCGTTCAGCCGTCCGAGGATGGTCTCGAGCTGCGCGGTCGGGGTTTCGTCGAGCATGGATGTTCCTCCGTGTTGTTGGTCTTGACGGGTATTGGTCCGACGCCCGCGCCACGACGGGCGGGCGCCGCCCCTTGATCAGGAGAGGTCGATCAGGATCTTCAGCTGCGTGCCGGCCGGATCGAGCAGTACGTCGAACCCTTCCGGCACCGCGTTCCGAAGCTTGATGCGCTTCGTCACCACCTTCGACGCCGGCAGGAGGCCGGTGGCGATCATGCGGATCACCCGCGGCCAGTAATGCGTCGGATAGGCCCAGGAGCCGCGGATATCAACGTCCTTGAAGGTGACGCTGAACCAGTCGAGCGGGTTCTCATGCGGATGCAGGCCGGTCTGCACCACCGTCCCCTGCTTGCGCACCGCGTCGAGACAGGCCTTCAGCGCATGTTCGTTGCCGACGCACTCGATCGCCACGTCGCAGCCGACATTGCCCTCGGTCGCCGCCCGCACCGCGTCACCGACCTTGTCACGCTTCGGGTTCAGCGTCACCGCCTCGGGCAGCATCTCCTTCATGAAGCCGAGGCGGGTGTCGTTCAGATCCGAGACGAACAGCTGCGCCGCGCCCGCCGCCTTGGCGGCGAGCAGGGTCAGCGCGCCGATCGGCCCCGCCCCGGTCACCAGCACGCTTGATCCCGCGGCGACGCCGCCGCGGTCGCAGGCATAAACGGCGACCGCCGCCGGTTCGACCAGCGCCGCCTCCTCGTCGGACAGTTCGTCCGGCACCAGCGCGACGTTGTAGTCGTTGACGAGCGACCACTCCGCCATGCCGCCCGAATGCCAGGAGAGGCCGACGAGCGCGAGCTCCGGCGACAGGTGGAACAGCCCGCGATCGGCGAAATAGTCGCCCGCGCGCGGCATGATGAGCGGCTGGATCGACACGCGGTCGCCCGGCTTCACGTTCGACACGCCCGCGCCGACCGCCTCGACGACCCCGCCGAACTCGTGGCCGAGGATCTGGGTGCCATGGGCGCCGGTGAAGGGATGCGGCTCCTTCGGGATGAAGATCGGCCCGTAGGAATATTCGTGCAGGTCGGTGCCGCAGATCCCGACGAAGCGGTTGCGGACCAGCACCTGCCCCGCCCCCGGCGCGTCCGGCCGCGCCACCTCCTCCACGCGCAGATCCTTCGCGCCATGGAAGCGCAGCGCCTTCATCGTTCCGCTCGCCACGCGCGTGTCGCGGCTGAGTTCGGCCGTTGTCATCTCGGTCCTCCCGATCCGGTTACCATCGAGAACGCTAAAAGCAAGCCGCGTGCCACCTTCAAAGGCCCTGATCGCGCGGAGAAATCCCGGGGAGCCGCAACCGGCGCGGCGTGGCGCCGCCACAGCTGTGGCGCCACACCCGCCACGCTTTGCGAATGCGCGGCGTCTCGTGCTACGATCGGGAAAACACGAAAAGACAGGGAGGGCCCCGCGTGGGCGAAGCGGTCGAACATATCCGCGAGGTGGAGAATGTCGCGATGGGGCGGGCCTCGTCGCGCGATCCCTTCGTCGTTCAGTCATGGCTCCGCTGCATAAACGAGCACCGGCTCGACCCGATGCGCGCCTGCGAAGCCTTCATCCTGCCCGAGAGCGAGCTGCGCTCGCATCGCCAGCAATCGGAGGAATTGATCGCAATCGCCCGCTCCGGCCTCGAATCGCTCTATGCGCAGATGGCCGGGCAGAACTACGTGCTGCTGCTCGGCGATCGCTCCGGCGTCGCGGTGGAATTCCTAGGCGACCCCAATTTCGACCACCGCCTGCGCAAGGCGGGGCTCTATCTCGGCGCGGAATGGTCCGAGCCGCGGGCCGGCACCTGCGCCATCGGCGCCTGCATCGCCACCGGCGCGCCGCTGACCATCCACCAGACCGACCATTTCGACGTGACCCACACGCCGCTCTCCTGCACCGCGGCGCCGATCTACGACACCGGCGGCGATCTCGCGGCCGTGCTCGACATCTCGCTGCTCTCCTCGCCGATCACCAAGGCGAGCCAGAACCTCGCGCTTCACATGGTCGCGGCGACGGTGCGGCGGATCGAGCTTGCGAACCTCATGGCCCAGACCCGGCACGAATGGGTGCTGCGCTTCTCGCGCTCGCCCGAGTTCCTCGACGTCGATCCCGAGGCGGCGGTCTCGCTCGACGGCTCCGGCCGGGTGCTCGGCATGACGCACGGCGGCGCGCAGATCCTGGCGCGGGCCGCCGGGCTCAGCTGGCGTCACCCCGAGCGGATCATCGGCCAGCCGCTCGGCCGCTTCCTCGACCTCGGCGTCGACGACCTCGGCGAACTCACGCGCCAGCGGCCGACCCGCGATCGGCTGGTCGTCGCCCGCGACGGCAATCGCCTCTTCGCCCATGCGATCGAGCCGCAACTGCGCCGCGCCCGACGCGCCCCCGCCCCCGCCGTCCGGGTGGCCGGCGCCCTCGCCCAGCTCGGCGGCGGCGACCCGCGGGTGGCCGCGCTGCAGGCCAAGGCGGCGAAGCTCGCGCCGACGCCACTGCCGATCCTGATCCAGGGCGAGACCGGCACCGGCAAGGAGTTCCTCGCCCGCGCGCTGCACGAGGCCAGCGGCCGGCGCGGCCCCTTCGTCGCGGTGAATTGCGCGGCGATCCCGGAGAGCCTGATCGAGGCCGAGCTCTTCACGCCGCCGCCGCCTGCCGGCGCCGCGCCGCGCGGGCGCAAGGGGCTCGTCGAAGAGGCCGAGGGCGGCACGCTGTTTCTCGACGAGATCGGCGACATGCCGCTGGCCTTGCAGGCCCGGCTGCTGCGCGTGCTCTCGGAGGGCGAAGTCACGCCGGTCGGCGCCGTCCGGTCCCGACGCGTCGACACGCGGGTGATCTCCGCCACCCACCGCGACCTTCCGGCGCGGGTCGCGGCGGGCGCGCTGCGCGAAGATCTCTACTACCGGCTGTCCGCCGCGGTCCTGACCCTGCCGCCGCTGCGCGAGCGCCAGGATTTCGACTGGCTCGTCGACCGCCTGCTCGCCGGCCGATCGCGCCTCTCGCCGCCGGCCCGCGCCGCCCTGCGAGCGCGGCGATGGTCCGGCAACCTGCGCGAGCTCGGCAATGTGCTGGCGGCGGCGGCCGCGCTCTGCGAGGGCGAGGCGATCGACCGATGCGACCTGCCGGAGGAGCCGGGCCAGCCCCGCGCCGACGGGGTGGAGGCCGACGCCCTCCGCGCGGTCCTCGCCCGCTGCGGCGGCAACATCTCGGAAACCGCGCGCCAGCTCCGGGTGGACCGCACGACCGTCCACCGCCGCATGCGCCGCCTCGGCGTGACGACTCACTGAGCGCGGGGACGATCACGCGCGCGTCCGCCTTGACCCCTCCCGCGTTTCGCGATAGGGCAGGCGCGATTTTCGGAAGTCGTCACAGCTTCCGGTCCCGTCCCGAAGGGGGGATCGCCGTCGGTCAGCGCGTTGCGCCCACCGGCGCGTTTCGCGTTTCGGGGCATTCATGCGCGGGGGCGACCCATGTTCGAGAACCTGTCCGACCGCCTCGGCGGCGTCTTCGGCAAGCTGACCCGACAGGGCGCGCTCACCGACGACGATGTCGCGACCGCGCTGCGCGAGGTGCGCGTCGCCCTGCTCGAAGCCGACGTCTCGCTGCCGGTCGCGCGCGATTTCGTCAAGGCGGTGCAGGACAAGGCCAAGGGTCAGGCGGTGACGAAATCCGTCACCCCCGGCCAGCAGGTGGTGAAGATCGTCCATGACGAGCTGGTCCGCGTGCTCGCCGGCGACGCCCCCCCGGCCGATCTCAGGATCGACAATCCGCCGGCGCCGATCCTGATGGTCGGCCTGCAGGGCTCGGGCAAGACCACGACCACGGCCAAGCTCGCCAAGCGGCTGAAAGAGCGCGAGGGCAAGCGGGTGCTGATGGCCTCGCTCGACACCCGCCGCCCGGCCGCGATGGAGCAACTCGCCGTGCTCGGCGCCCAGGTCGGGGTCGATACCCTGCCGATCGTCGCCGGCCAGGATCCGGTCGCCATCGCCCGGCGGGCGAAGCAGCAGGCGACGCTCGGCGGCTATGACGTGGTGATGCTCGACACCGCGGGACGCCTGCATATCGACGACGAGCTGATGGCCGAGGTGAAGGCGGTCCGCGACGCCACCACCCCGCGCGAGACGCTGCTGGTCGTCGACGGGCTGACCGGCCAGGACGCGGTCAATGTCGCCACCGAATTCGACGGCCAGGTCGGCATCTCCGGCGTGCTCCTCACCCGGATGGACGGCGACGGCCGGGGCGGCGCCGCCCTCTCGATGCGCGCGATCACCGGCAAGCCGATCCGCTTCGTCGGCCTCGGCGAGAAGATGGACGCGATCGAGGAATTCCACCCCGAGCGGGTCGCCGGCCGCATCCTCGGCATGGGCGATATCGTCTCCCTCGTCGAAAAGGCGCAGGAAACGCTGGAGGCCGAGGCCGCCGAGCGGATGATGAAGCGGTTCCAGAAGGGTCAGTTCAATATGAACGACCTCAAGGACCAGCTCGAACAGATGATCAAGATGGGCGGCATGCAGGGCCTGATGGGCATGATGCCCGGCATGGGCAAGATGTCGAAGCAGCTCGACGAGGCCGGTCTCGACGACAAGGTGCTGCGCCGGCAGATCGCGCTGATCAATTCGATGACCAAGAAGGAGCGGCGCAATCCCGACCTGCTGCAGGCGAGCCGCAAGCGCCGGATCGCGGCCGGCGCCGGGCTCGAGGTGTCCGATCTCAACAAGCTCCTGAAGATGCACCGGCAGATGGCCGACGTCATGAAGAAGATGGGCGGCATGGGCAAGAAGGGCCTGATGCGCGGCGGCCTCGCCTCGCTGCTCGGCAAGGGTGGCGGAATGCCCGGGGGGATGCCGGGGGGCCTGCCGCCGATGCCCGGCGGCCTGCCCGGGCCCGGCGCGCTGCCGTCCGGCATGGCGCTGCCGCCCGGCCTCGGCGGGTTCGGCAAGAAGAAATGATCCCCGTCCTCGAAACCGGGCGCCTCAGGATGCGCGGGCCGGTCGCGGCGGATTTCGATCCGGTCGCGGCCTTCCTCGATTCCGACCGCGCCGCCCATATCGGTGGCCGGCGGAGCCGCGCGGATGCGTGGCGGACCTTCGCCGTGCTCGTCGGGCACTGGACGCTGCGCGGCTATGGCATGTGGGCGGTCGATGAAAGGGAGAGCGGCGCCTTCATCGGCCTGGTCGGCCTCTATTATCCCGAGGACTGGCTCGCGCCCGAAATCGGCTGGTGGATCGTCGACCCGGCCGCCGAGGGCAAGGGCTATGCCTGCGAGGCCGCTATCGCCGCCCGCCGCCATGCCTTCGACATTGTCGGCTGGCCGGAGGTGCACAGCGTCATCGCGCCGGAAAATGCCCGCTCGATCGCCCTCGCCGAGCGCCTCGGCGCGACGCTCGACCGCACGGTCACCGCGCCGAACGGCCGGCCGGCCCTCATCTATCGCCACCCGGTGCCGGAGGGCCGCGCATGACCGACGCCGAAGCCATCCGCCGCGCCGCCGACCTGCTGCGCGGCCATCGCGAATCGATCGACCGGCTCGATGCCATCCTGGTCTTCACCCTCGCCGAGCGGTTCAAGCACACCCAGGCGGTCGGCGTGCTGAAGGCGCGCCACGGCCTGCCGCCCTCCGATCCGGCGCGCGAGGCGAACCAGATCGGCCGCCTGCAGAAGCTGGCCGAGGAAGCCGACCTCGACCCCGAATTCGCCACGAAATTCCTGAACTTCATCATCTCGGAAGTCATCAGGCATCACGAGAGCCATCTCGAAACCGGGGCGCCCGCGCCCGCCACCACCCACGTCACAGGAGACTGACCATGGCCATGAAGATCCGGCTCGCCCGCGGCGGGTCCAAGAAGCGCCCGCACTATTCCATCGTCGCCGCCGACAGCCGCTATGCCCGCGACGGCCGCTTCCTCGAAAAGCTCGGCACCTACGATCCGCTGCTGCCCAAGGACAACGAGAATCGCCTGAAAATGGATATCGAGCGGGTGAAGCACTGGATCGGCCAGGGCGCGCAGCCGACCGACCGGGTCAGCCGCTTCCTCGAAGCCGCCGGCGTCGTTGAGAAGAAGACCCGCTCCAACCCGAAGCAGGGTGAGCCGGGCAAGGCCGCCGTCGCCCGCGCCAAGGAGCGCGCCGACAAGGCCGCCGCCGCCGAGGCTCCGGCGGAATAAGGCCGCCGTCGACCGCCGTTGGCCGAGGAGCTGGCGATGGCTGAGGATCTCGTCTGCGTCGGCGCCATCGCCGGCGCCTTCGGCGTCGCGGGCGAGGTGCGGCTGAAGAGCTTCTGCGCCGACCCCGCCGCGATCGCCAGCTACGCGCCGCTCCTCGCCGAGGACGGCCGATCCTTCGGCGTGCGGATCACCCGGCCGATCACCGGCGCCTTCGCGGCGCGCCTGACCAGCGTCGCCACCCGCGAAGCGGCGGAGGCGCTGAAGGGGACGCGCCTCTATGCGCCGCGCGACCGGTTGCCGCCGCTCGGCGAGGATGAATATTACCATGCCGACCTGATCGGGCTCGCGGTGTTCGACACCGGCGGCGCCCGGATCGGCACGGTGAAGGCGGTGCTCGACCATGGCGCCGGCGACATCCTGGAGATCTCGCGGCCGGGCAAGTCCGACCTGCTGCTGCCCTTCACCCGCGCCGCCGTGCCGACGGTCGATCTCGCCGGCCGCCGCGTCGTCGCCGATCCGCCGGAGGGCCTTGACGGCCCGGCCCGCGACTGAGCGCGCCACCATGCCCGCCCACCACCGGCGCAGCGACGCCCCCCGTCGCGACCCCAAGGGTTCATACAGGTTTGCTAACCTGGAGAGCAGTCGTTTCGCGCCAACAGGCGCGAAACCAGTAAAAAAGACTCGCGCGCACCGCGCGCCCCGAATGGGCGGCAAAGGCCGCCCTACCCCGCTCGCCCCCTTGCGCCAGGCGAGGCCCTGATGACCGCCCCCTGGACCGCGCAGGTCCTCACCCTTTTCCCGTCGATGTTCCCCGGCCCGCGCGGCGCCTCGCTGACCCGGCGCGCGCTCGCCGACGGGCTCTGGCGGCTGGAGCCGCGCGATATCCGGGACTTCGCCACCGACCGGCACCGCACCGTCGACGACAGCCCCGCCGGCGGCGGCGCCGGCATGGTGCTCCGCGCGGATATCGTCGCCGCCGCGCTCGACGCGACCCCCGCCGCCGGCCCGGTGCTGCATCTCTCGCCGCGCGGCCGCCGCTTCGACCAGGCCCGGGCCCGCCGCCTCGCCTCCGGGCCGGGTGTCACCCTCATCTGCGGCCGTTTCGAGGGCATCGACCAGCGGGTGCTCGACGCGCGCGCCATCGAGGAGGTCAGCCTCGGCGATTTCATCCTGACGGGGGGCGAAATCGCCGCCATGGCCTTGATCGACGCCTGCGTCCGGCTTATACCGCGCGTCCTGGGAAATGCCGACTCGTCGGTCGAGGAATCGTTCTCGAACGGCCTGCTGGAATACCCGCACTATACACGCCCGACCGACTGGGAAGGTCTGCGGATACCCGAGGTTCTCCTCTCGGGCCATCACGGACGGATCGCCGAATGGCGACGCGACCAGTCGGAACGGCTGACCAAGGAACGTCGTCCCGACCTCTGGCGGGCCTTCGCGGAGCGATCCGCGACAGCGCACCCGGCAGGAGAGGCAGAGCTCTCGGACGCGGAGACCATCGCCGGACAAGGCGAGTCAGACAAGGACGGTTGACATGAACCTGCTGCAACAGCTCGAGGCCGAGCAGATCAAGGCGCTCGGCAAGGATATCCCGGATTTCGCCGCCGGCGACACGATCCGCGTCGGCTACAAGGTGACCGAGGGCACGCGCTCCCGCGTCCAGGCCTATGAGGGCGTCTGCATCGCCCGCAATGGCGGCGCCGGCATCGGCGCCAGCTTCACCGTGCGCAAGATCAGCTTCGGCGAGGGCGTCGAGCGCGTCTTCCCGCTGCACAGCCCGAACATCGCCGAGATCACCGTGGTCCGCCGCGGCAAGGTCCGCCGGGCCAAGCTCTACTACCTGCGCGAGCGTCGCGGCAAATCCGCCCGCATCGTCGAGAAGACGAACTATCGCGAGAAATCCACCGCCGGCAAATCCACCGTCGACGCGAACGCCTGAGGAACCGGACCATGAAAAAGGGCATCCACCCCGACTATCACACCATCGAGGTGAAGCTGACCGACGGCAGCACCTACACCACCCGCTCGACCTATGGCGCGGAGGGCGCGGTGCTGGCGCTCGAGATCGACCCCTCGGCGCATCCGGCCTGGACCGGCGGCTCGGCCAAGCTGATGGACGCCGGCGGCCGCGTGTCGAAGTTCAAGAAGAAATACGAAGGCCTCGGCTTCTGATCGCGAGGGGCGCTCCGGCGCCCCTTTCCTTTTGGGCGGAGGTTCTCGCGACATGGCGACGCTCGTCCACGGCATGAACACGTCGCTCGACGGCTATGTCGACCACACGGGCTTCGCGCCGGGCCCGGTGCTCTTCCGTCATTTCATCGACCAGGCGCGCGAGCAGGCCGGTAGCCTTTACGGCCGGCGCCTCTACGAGCTCATGCGCTACTGGGACGACGACCATCCGGAATGGGACGCCGACCGGCGCGCCTTCGCCGAGGCCTGGCGGGCGCAGCCGAAATGGGTGGTCTCCCGCTCGCTGAAAACCATCGGCCCCAATGCAACGCTGATCGGCGAGGATGTCGAGGCGGCGGTCCGCGCGCTGAAGGCGCGGGTGACCGGCGAGATCGAAGTCGGCGGACCGGACCTCGCCCGCGGCCTCGCGGAGCTCGGGCTGATCGACGCCTATCGCCTCTATGTCCATCCCGTGGTGCTCGGCGGCGGCACGCCCTTCTTCGCCGGCCCGCGGCCGCGGCTCCGCCTCGACGCTTGCGACCGGATCGACGCGGACGTGGTCCGGCTGACCTACGTCCCGATCACGGAAGACCGCTAACGCAGCTTCA
>JBGAJI010000146.1:0-6537 GCA_044225035.1 Amaricoccus sp.
ACCTGATCCGACGGGGCCGCCCGGCCCCGCGATACCTGACCCCGCGGGCTCAGGGGATCGGCGACGTCACGTTGTCGAACGACAGTCTCACTTCGAGCGTGCCGTCGTCTCCCTCCGCCGTCATGCGCCGCGGCAAGCCGTCGGCCCCGATCCAGACCTTCTGTGGCCCCATCCCGGGGACGCCTTCGATCGGCGGCGGTTGGTAGCCGTAGATCGTGGCGTCCACGCCATCGACCGTCTCCGACCCGAGCTCGACGCAATCGCTGAGGGCCGCGGCCTCGGGCACGATGTCGGCCATCATCTGCGCGCGCATCCCGGGCTGGAGCGGCAGCTTGGTCCAGCTTTCCCCGTCCTGCATGTAGAGCGTGTCGCCGACCGCGACCAATTCCATCGGCGGCGCGCCGGGCCCCGACACCGTCTGCCGATAGGCCGGGGCCTTCGACAGCGCGGTATAGGCGTCGAGGACCGTCTGACACGCATCGGCCGAGGCGTACCCCGTTCCGACGATGAGCCCGGCGGCGGCGAAACAGCAAAGTCTCCGCATCCCATTCCCCTTTTGTCTCAGGCAGAAGGATAACCCGCGCCAGACCCCGTCGCCAGACGCTTCGCCCGGCGGCTTGCGAAGTCCGGCGAAAGACCGCATTGCTCGCGCCATGGCCGAAAGCTCCCGCCCCCTGCTCGCCTTCGTCTGGATGATGGGCGCCGTCGTCTCCTTCTCGGCGATGGCCGTGGCCGGGCGCGAGCTGCAGGTCGAGATGAACACCTTCGAACTGATGCTCTACCGCTCGGCGATCGGCTTCGCCGTGGTCTCGGCGATCCTCGCCCGCCGGGGCTTCGCGCAAGTGCGCACCGCGCATCCCGGCCTGCATGCGCGGCGCAACTTCTTTCACTATATCGGCCAGAACCTCTGGTTCTTCGCCGTGGCGAGCATCCCGCTCAGCCAGCTCGTCGCACTCGAATTCACCAACCCGCTCTGGGTGGCGCTGCTCGCGCCTTTCATCCTCGGCGAGCATCTGACCCGCGCGCGGCTGATCGCGGCGCTGATCGGCTTTCTCGGGGTGCTGATCGTCGCCCAGCCGGGCCGCGAGCCGCTGGAGATCGGCCATGGCGCCGCCGCGCTCGCCGCCATCTGCTTCGCGCTCAACACGATCTTTACCAAGCGGATCATGCGCTTCGACGGCGTGCTCTGCGTGCTCTTCTGGATGTGCCTCAGCCAGGGGCTGGCGAGCCTCGCGCTGTCGCTGCCCGGGGGCATACCGGTGCCGTCGCTCCATGCGCTGCCCTGGGTGCTGGTGATTGGCGTGACCGGGCTCAGCGCGCATTATTCGCTGACCTCGGCGCTCGGCCACGCGCCGGCCACCATCGTCGCGCCGATGGAGTTCCTGCGCCTGCCGGTCGTCGCGGGGATCGGCATGTGGCTCTATGCCGAGCCGTTGCGCCCCGCCGTCCTCGTCGGGGCCTTTGTCATCATCGCCGCCAATCTCGTCAATCTGCGCTCCGAATCGCGGCGCGAGGCGGCGGCGACCTGACCCCTTTTGCCGGGCGCACCGCCGTGCTAGGCGAGCGCCAGATTTACGATGGCAGAAGGACGAGGAGACGCCCATGAACATCGACAAGATCCCGGCGGGCAAGAACCCGCCCGAGGACATCAACGTCGTCATCGAGATCACCGGCGGCGCGGCCGGCGGCGCGCCGGTGAAATACGAGCTCGACAAGGAGTCGGGCGCCGTCTTCGTCGACCGCGTGGTCAATACGCCGATGTTCTATCCCTGCAACTACGGTTTCGTGCCGAACACGCTCCACGCCGACGGCGACCCGACGGACGTCCTCGTGATCTGCGACTTTCCGCTGCAGCCGGGCGTTGTCATCAAGTGCCGGCCGGTCGGCGTGCTGAAGATGGAAGACGACGGCGGGATGGACGACAAGCTGATCGCCGTGCCGCTGGCCAAAGTCGATCCGTTCCAGGCCCATATCAAGGAACTGGCCGACGTTCCCCAGAAGACGCGCGACCGGATCAAGCATTTCTTCGAGCATTACAAGGATCTCGAGGAAGGCAAATGGGTGAAGGTCATCGGCTGGGGCGACAAGGCCGAGGCCGAGGATATCCTGCGCGCCTCGCTGGAGGCGATGAAGGCCCCCGCGAAGTAATTCCCGCGAAATAACACCCGCGCGCGGACCCGCGGCATTCCTGCCACGGGTCCGCGGCGTTCTGGCCCCCCTGGGCCACGCGAAGCGGCCCGGCGCTTGACGCCCGTCCCCCGATGCCAATGCTTGATCGCAATAGGATTGCCTGAGGCGACATTTCGGGGGAGGATGGACAATGGCCGATCGCGCGCGCGCGTTCGTCACGCTCTTCGGAACGGCTTCGGCGCTCTGCCTGAGCAGCGGCTTCGCCCAAGCCGCGGCGCTGGAGCAGGTGGTGCCGAACACGATCCGCCTGCTGTATCAGGAGGGGAGCTACGCCGAGTTCGGCGTCACCTATACCGATCCGTCGCAGAGCGGGGACGGCGCGAACCTGTCGGCGCTCGGTCTGCCGCTCACCTTTCCGGGCAATACCGGCGACATCTTCGACGCGAGCTGGCATGTCAGCGGCGCCTGGAAGGCCGACATCAACGACCGGCTCTCCTATGCGATCCTGCTCGACCAGCCGCTCGCCGCGCATACGGACTACGGCCCCGGCAGCTTCCCGGGCGGCGCGCCGCCGACCGGCTTCACCTACCAGGGCAGCTACGCCGATCTCACCACCTACCAGATCAGCGGCGTGCTGGCCTACGACGTCCGGCCGGACGTCAAGCTGTTCGGCGGGGTGCGCGGCCAGCGGCTGAAGGCGTCGGCCGGCATCCCGCTCTTCGACGGCTACGACGTGGACGCCGACGCCGACTGGGGCCTCGGCTATCTCGTCGGCGCGGCCTATGAGCGGCCCGATATCGCGCTCCGCGTCGCCCTCACCTATTATTCGCGGATCAGCTACGAACTCGATACAACCGAAACCACCACCTCCGGCGGCTCGGCCGATACAAGGACGGATGTCGATACGCCGCAATCGGTCAGCCTCGATTTTCAGACCGGGGTGGCACCGAAGACGCTGGTCTTCGGCGCGATCCGCTGGGTCGACTGGTCGGAATTCTCGATCGAGCCGCCGATCTACGCCGCGCTGACCGAAGGCCTTACCGGCGCGCCGCGGCCTCTGGTCGAATATGCCGACGACTGGTGGACCTATTCGCTCGGCATGGGGCACCAGTTCACCGACACCTTGGCCGGCTCGCTGTCGGTGACCTACGAGCCAGACGTCGGCGGCGTGATGACGACCCTCGGGCCGTACGACGGCCGGACCCTGGCGACGGCGGCGCTGAGCTATGACATGGGCAAGGTCAATGTCACCGGCGGCGTCACCTACGGCCGGCTCGGCGATACCCGGAACCTGCTCGACACCGATTTCGACGACGGCTCGGTCTGGGGCGCCGGCCTGCGCGTCGGCTACGGCTTCTGACGGCTCCCGCGGGGCTGGCCCTTGGGCCGGGGGCTCCCGCGGGGCAAGCCCGGCCCGGCGGCCGCTGCGCGGCCGCGACAGGAGCGGCCTGTTGGCCGCGAGTCATTTTTCTCCCCGCCCGTTGGCGGGGCCCCTCGTCCTGCCCGATAGGAATCTGCCAATATGAAACTGGCAGAAGCGAGCGGCGAGGGTGGCGCATAGGGCTTCCGGCGCACGGGAGGGCTGAACGCCGGGTCAGCGAGGGGCGCGCGAAGGGTCAGAGGCGGTCGCGAAGGGCGTACCAGGTCATGGCGAGCGCGAGGAGCGGCGCGCGCAGGCTGGCGCCGCCGGGGAACGGGGAGGAGGGTATGGCGGCGAAGAGGTCGAAGCGCTCGGCATCGCCGCGCACGGCCTCGGCCATCAGCTTTCCGGCGAGCGTCGCCATGGCGACGCCGTGGCCGGAATAGCCGGCGGCGGAGAAGAGGTTCGGGCCGAGCCGCTGGAAGGCGGGCATCCGGCTTCGGGTGATGGCGAGCGTGCCGCCCCAGGCATGGGTGATCCGGGCGTCGCGGAGCTGGGGATAGAGCGCGCGCATTCGCGGCCCGACCACCGCCGCGATATCGCGCGGGAAGCGATAGCCGTAGCTCTCGCCGCCGCCGAACAGCAGGCGCCGGTCGGGCGACATCCGCCAGTAATTCACCACGAAGCGCGAATCCGCCGCCGCCACGCCGCCGCGCAGGAGCGGCGCGGCGAGGTCGGCGGCCAGCGGCTCGGTCGCCACGATGAAATTGTTGATCGGCATCACCCGCGCCGCCACCGCCGGCGCGAGATCGCCGAGATAGCCGTTGCAGGCGACGAGCACATGGCGCGCGCGGACCTCGCCCCGCCCGGCGCGGACCGGCGGGCCGAGACCCGTCGCCCGGCTCGCCTCGTGGATCTTCGCCCCGGCTTCGGTCGCCGCCCGGGCGAGGCCGAGGGCGAAGTTCAACGGATGGAGATGCATCGCGCCCCGGTCGAGCGCGCCGCCGTGAAACGCCTCGGTCCCGAGGATCTCGGCGGTCTCGCGCGCGTCGAGCGAAGTGATCGCCTCATAGCCATAGTCCCGCGCCAGCCGTTCGGCATAGGCTACGCTCTCGGCGACATAGGCCCGCCGGTGGTGCGCATAGAGCACCCCGGGCCGCGGGTCGCAGTCGATGGCGTGGCGCGCGACGAGCTCGGAGACGAGCCCCCGCGCCTCCTGCGCCAGGCGCCAGAGCGCATGGGCGCGCGCGACGCCGACCGCCGCCTCGAGCCAGTCCTGGTCGCGGCGCTGGCCGGAGCCGACCTGCCCGCCATTGCGCCCCGAGGCGCCCCAGCCGACGCGCGCCGCCTCGAGCAGGCGGACGTCGTAGCCGGCACGCGCCAGCTGCAGCGCCGCGGAGAGGCCGGTATAACCGCCGCCGATCACACAGACATCCGCCGTCACGGCGCCTTCGAGCGGGGGATAGGCGGGCGGCGGGGTGGATGTCTCGGCGTACCAGCTGGCCGGGTGATCGCCCGTCGGACCGTTCGCCGTGAGAAGATCGAGCTTTCGCACCCCAGTCTCTCCCCTGTCTGGAACTCTAAGTCGTCCAGCGAGTATCGGCAACCTCGGACGTGTCAGCGGGCGCGAATGACGACGCGGGCGCGCGGCGACCAGCGGGCGAGGATCCAGGCGAGATCCGCAGCGCGGAAGGCGACGCAGCCGGCCGTGGCGGCGCGGGGGCGGCGCCAGACATGCAGGAAGATCGCGCTGCCGCGCCCCGGAACGACCGGATGCCGGTTCCAGTCGAGCACCGCGACGAGGTCGTACATCGGGTCGGGCCGGCGCAGCGCCTCGTGGCCGAAGGGCCGCGGCCGGCGGACGCGGGTATTGTAGGCGGGATCGGCGGGATCGTCGGACCAGCCGTCGCGGAGCGAGATCGCGCCGCCGAGCCGTCGCCAGGCGCGGTCGGGACGGGCGAGCACGGTCTCGACCCTGTGGCGGCCGGCGGGCGTGATCCCGTCGCCCTCGGCCCGCTTGTCGCCGAGGCCGCCACGGCCGATGGCGCAGGGAAAGCTCCGGCCGGCGAAGCGGGCGCCCCAGCGCGTGACGATCAGGTCGCCGGTCACAGCAGATGGCCGCTCTTCGCCGCCTTGGTGTCGAGATAGGCGCTGTTGAACGGCGAGCGGCCGACGCGGAGCGGCACCCGCTCGACCACCTCGAGGCCCGAGTTGCGCATCATCGCCACCTTGGCCGGATTGTTGGTCATCAGCCTGACGCGCGAAAATCCCATCGCCTTCAGCATGTTGGCGCCCAGCCGGAAGTCGCGCTCGTCATCCTCGAAGCCGAGCCGGTGATTCGCCTCCACCGTGTCGAACCCCTGATCCTGCAGGGCATAGGCGCGCATCTTGTTGGCAAGGCCGATCCCCCTGCCCTCCTGATTGAGATAGAGCAGCGCCCCCGCCCCTTCCGCCCCGATCTGGGCCAGCGCGGCGTGGAGCTGCGGCCCGCAGTCGCATTTCAGGCTGCCGATCACGTCGCCGGTGAAGCAGGCCGAATGCAGGCGGCAGAGCACGGGCGCGGAGCGGTCGGGCGCGCCGATCTCCACCGCGAAATGCTCGTCGCCGCCGTCGAGCGGGCGGAACACCCGGACCTGGCCCGCGCGCGAGACGGCGAGCGGCACGCGGGCGGCGGCGACCTCGGTCAGGGCGGCGTCGCCTTCCGGCACATCGCAGATATCGAGCCGGTCGAGCCCGGGGAAATCCACGTCGGCCGGCGTCGGCGCCACCAGCGCGGCGGGCAGGAGATGCGCCTGCTTGCAGAGGCGGATCGCGGCGCGATGGAGCGCGGCCGAACCGTCCCGCCGCGTCGCATAGGGACCCTTCAGCGGCGTCTGGAGATCGAACGCCGGGTCGGCGGTCGCCCGCGCCCAGCCGAGATCGGCGTCGCGCGGCAGGATCACCCGCGCGAGATCGCCGTCGTAGGCGCGCGCCCGCAGCGTGGCCGCCCGCCAGTCGGAGATCGCGAGATCGACCGGACCGAGCGCCCGGAGGCCGGCGAGCCGCTC
>JBGAJI010000018.1:0-43843 GCA_044225035.1 Amaricoccus sp.
CGATCTTCATCGGCACCGTGCCGCCCGGAACGCCGCTCTGGGTCAAGGGGGCGCTGCTGGCGGTGGTGTTCCTGAACGAGAGCCTGTGGAACATCGCGGTGGCGCGGATCTTTTCGCTGGAGCGCAGCCGGGCGGGCTATCTGCGGATGAAGGGCGGCATCGACCGGGCCTTCGGCGGGATGCTGGCGCTGCTCGGCCTCAAGATCGCCGCCACCTGAAGGGGGAGCCATGAACGACCGCCTGCCGCATGAGAAGGGGTTCCACATCGCCTGGGACCAGATCCACCGGGACAGCCGGGCGCTGGCCTGGCGGCTGGACAAGCGCGGCCCCGGCGAGGGCGGCGAGTGGCGGGCGATCGTGGCGATCACCCGCGGCGGCATGGCCCCGGCGATGATCATCGCCCGCGAGCTCGACATCCGCACCATCGACACGATCAGCGTCAAGTCCTACGACTGGCAGAAGCAGACCGGCGAGATGACGGTGCTGAAAGCGCCCGACGCCGGCCTGATGGGCGATGGCACCGGGATCCTCGTCATCGACGATCTGGTGGACAGCGGCAAGACGCTGGAGCTGGTGCGCAAGCTCTATCCCCAGGCGCATTTCGCGACCGTCTATGCGAAGCCCCACGGCCGCGCGATGGTCGATACCTATATCACCGAGGTCAGCCAGGACACCTGGATCTTCTTTCCCTGGGACATGGCGCTGCAATATGTCGAGCCGTTCCGCGGAAAGTAGCTTGGCCAAGCCGCCCCGCCCCGGCGCCTCCGCGCCCCCGTCCGGCCTGCTGCACGAGAGCTTCCAGGCCGGAGTCCTCGTCAAGGGCGTCTTCGCGCTGGTCGAGGCGCTCAGCGGCGTGCTGCTCTGGATCGGCGGCGACCGCGCCGTCGCCCTTGTCCAGCGGCTGACCTTCCACGAACTGACCGCCCATCCCGGAGACCGGATCGCCGCCAGCCTGGCGCGGCTCGCCGAAAGCTACTCGCTCGGGACGCAGGAATTCTATGCGCTTTACCTGCTCGGCCACGGCCTGGTGAAGCTGGTGCTCGTCGCCGGCCTCTGGCGCGAGGCGAGCTGGGCCTTTCCGGTGTCGATCGTCGCCATGCTCGGCTTCATCGCCTACCAGCTGCATCGGTATGCGCATACCGGAGCGCTCGGCCTGCTGCTGCTGACCATCGTGGATGTCGTCGTCCTGCTCCTGATCTGGCAGGAATACCGCGCCCGACGCCGCGCCGGACTGGCTTAACGCCGGTCCGGGCAGATCACCGGCGCCTCGGCGGCGCGGTATTCGCGCGCTTCGTTCAGGCCGTCGGGATCGAGCACGAGCCCCATCTCCCGCCGTTCGATCACCGCGACGTCGGCGCGGATCGACTTGCCGTCCTCCTCCCAGACGACGGTGCCCTCGTCGATCCAGCGCCAAGGCGCGAGGCGGTAGACCTCGTCGCAGCTGGTCATGACGAGCGTGCCGTCCGACAGGAAGATCCGCAGATCGCCGCGCGGCGCGTCCACGCCCTGGTCGAGCCAGACGCGGTTCTCAAACAACGCCTCGCGCCCCTCGTTTCCCCAGCCGGCCCCGGGCAGGTCCACGCTGGGCAACCGTGCGCCGCAGCCGGCGAGCAGCGGCGCGGCCAGCAAAACGCCGCCGAGCCGGACGACGATCCTCCGCGATGATGCCGCCCTGTTCCGCATCCGGCCGATCCTCCCCCGCCCCTGCGAGGATCATCGGTGCGCGCCGGCCCTTGATCAAGCCCTTCGCGGACTTCGCGATCTCGACCTTGGCGCGGGGGCGATCAAACGGCGCGGCGCGCTACTTTTCCGTCCGCCCGCCCCGTCGATCGACCTCGGCGAAGCCGGCGAACATCAGCCGTTCGAACAACGCCTCCGTCTCGTCCATCGTAAGGCGCTGGACGCCATTGTCGGCCATGGCCACGAACTCCGGCGGGATCGCCTTTCGCGCCGTGCCCAACTGCCAGTAACGCAACGCCGCGAGCACGGTATCGAGCTCACGCCCCGACATGGCATAGAGGTCAGGCCTCACCACGACGTTCCTTTCCCGAAAATCACTCGGGCGATCACCGACGCCCCAAAGCCATATACGTTCTGAAACCCGCTTAAATCATGAGCAAGAAAACGCGCGGACATCCCGGCCACCGCCTGACAAACACATGAAATCCGTACCAAACATCAGGATACACAAGGATCGACAAAAGTCGATTCACTCGTTTCCCGCCGGTTAATCGGGTCCACCTTCGCGATGTCCAACCGGATCGAATGGCGCGACGACCGAGACATCGCGCCATTTCAAGAATTTAGTGCGGGCGAACCCGGACGCCTCCCGCGCCGAAGCAATGTGTAACCGGACGGAATCGTCTGGCGGCCAAGACATCGCGCGAATTCAAGGCTCCGCGGCGGACGGCGCGGCGCGGCCGGGACGGGCTTCGCTCTGGACCCGGACCCTACTCCGCGGCGACGTTGCGGGTGGCCAGCATCGGCTTCAGATACGCGCCGGTGTGGCTTTCCTTCACGCCGGCGATCGTCTCCGGTGTGCCGACGCCGACGATCATGCCGCCGCCGTCGCCACCCTCCGGGCCGATGTCGATGATCCAGTCGGCGGTCTTGATCACGTCGAGATTGTGCTCGATCACCACGACCGTGTTGCCCTGCTCCACCAACTCGTGCAGCACCTCGAGCAGTTTGCGCGTGTCCTCGAAATGCAGGCCGGTGGTCGGCTCGTCGAGGATATAGAGCGTGCGCCCGGTGGAGCGCCGCGCCAGCTCCTTCGACAGCTTTACCCGCTGCGCCTCGCCGCCCGACAGCGTCGTCGCCTGCTGGCCGACCTTGACGTAGCCGAGGCCGACGCGCATCAGCGTCGTCATCTTCTCGCGGATGCTCGGCACCGCGGCGAAGAACTCCTCCGCGTCCTCCACCGTCATGTCGAGCACGTCGGCGATGCTCTTGCCCTTGAACAGCACCTCCAGCGTCTCGCGGTTGTAGCGCTTGCCGTGGCAGGTCTCGCAGGTGACATAGACGTCCGGCAGGAAATGCATCTCGATCTTGATGACGCCGTCGCCCTGGCAGGCCTCGCAGCGCCCACCCTTGACGTTGAAGCTGAAGCGGCCGGGCTTGTAGCCGCGCGCCTTGCTCTCGGGCAGGCCGGCGAACCAGTCGCGGATCGGGCCGAAGGCGCCGGTATAGGTGGCGGGGTTCGAGCGCGGGGTGCGGCCGATCGGCGACTGGTCGATGTCGATGACCTTGTCGAGATTCTCGAGGCCGGTGATCTCCTCGGCCGGCGCCGGTGTCTGCCGCGCGCCGTTCAGCCGGGCCGAGGCGGTTTTGAACAGGGTCTCGATGGTCAGCGTCGACTTGCCCCCGCCCGAGACGCCGGTGACGCAGGTGAAGGTGCCGAGCGGGAACGCCGCCGTCACCCCGCGCAGATTGTTGCCCGTGGCGTTCTTCACCACGACCTTCTTGCCATTGCCCTTGCGCCGCGCGGCCGGCACCGCGATCTCGCGCGCGCCGGTCAGGTACTGGCCGGTGATCGAGTCGGGGTTCGCGGCGATTTCGGCCGGTGTGCCGGAGGCGATGATCTGGCCGCCATGCACACCGGCGCCAGGGCCGATGTCGATGACGTGGTCCGCCTCTCGGATCGCCTCCTCGTCATGCTCGACGACGATCACCGTGTTGCCGGCGTCGCGCAGGTTCTTCAGCGTGGTCAGCAGCCGCCCGTTGTCGCGCTGGTGCAGGCCGATCGAGGGCTCGTCCAGCACATAGAGCACGCCGGTCAGCCCGCTGCCGATCTGGCTCGCGAGGCGGATCCGCTGGCTCTCGCCGCCCGAGAGCGTCCCGGCGTTGCGGGCGAGCGTCAGGTAGTCGAGCCCGACATTGACCAGGAACCCCAACCGCTCGCGGATTTCCTTCAGGATCGCCCGCGCGATCTCGTTCTTCTGCGCCGTCAGGCTGCCGGGCACGGTCTCGGTCCAGGCATGGGCCTCGCGGATCGACATCCGCACCACCTCGCCGACATGCAGCAGTTGCCCCGGCCCGCCGCCGGCGGGACCGATCTTCACCGCCAGCGCCTCCGGCTTCAGCCGAAAGCCCTGGCAGGCGCCGCAGGGGCGGTTGTTCTGGTAGCGCTCCATATCCTCGCGCGACCAAGCGCTGTCGGTCTCGCGATAGCGGCGCTCCATGTTGGGGATGATGCCCTCGAAGGCGCGCGCGATCTCGTAGACCCGGCCGCCCTCGTCATAGCGGAACTTGATCTCCTCGCCGCCCGACCCCCGCAGCAGCACCTCCTTCGCGCGGTCCGGCAGGTCGCGCCAACGCGCCGACTTGTCGAACTGATAATGCTTGGCTAGCGCCTCGATGGTCTGCCGGTAATAGGGAGACTGCCCCTTGGACCAGGGCGCGATCGCCCCGCGCAGCAGCGGCAGGCTCTCGTCCGGCACGATCAGCCGGGGGTCGAAGAACAGCTCCACCCCGAGCCCGTCGCAGACCGGGCAGGCACCGAACGGCGCGTTGAACGAGAACAGCCGCGGCTCGATCTCCGGGATGGTGAAACCGGAAACCGGGCAGGCGAAATTCTCGGAGAAGGTGATGCGCTCCGGCTCCGGCGTCGTCCCGTCCTCGGCGGCGGGCGGCGCGGTCTCGAGAATGGCGATGCCGTCGGCGAGGTCGAGCGCGGTGCGCAGGCTGTCGGCGAGCCGAGTCTCCAGCCCGGGCCGCACCACGATCCGGTCGACCACGACGTCGATATTGTGCCGGTACTTCTTGTCGAGCTCGGGGGCCGCGTCGAGTTCGTGGAACGCGCCATTCACCTTGACGCGCTGGAAGCCCTTCTTCTGAAGCTCTTGAAATTCCTTGCGATATTCGCCCTTCCGATCCCGCACGATCGGTGCCAGCAGATAGGCGCGCGTCCCCTCGGGCAGCGCCATGGTGATGTCCACCATCTGGCTCACCTGCTGCGCCTCGATCGGCAGGCCGGTCGCGGGGCTGTAGGGCGTGCCGACCCGCGCGAACAAGAGGCGCAGATAGTCGTAGATCTCGGTCACGGTGCCGACGGTGGAGCGCGGGTTCTTCGAGGTGGTCTTCTGCTCGATCGAGATGGCGGGCGACAGGCCGGAGATATGGTCCACGTCCGGCTTCTGCATCATGTCGAGGAACTGCCGCGCATAGGCGCTCAGGCTCTCGACATAGCGCCGCTGGCCTTCGGCATAGATCGTATCGAAGGCGAGGGACGACTTGCCGGAGCCACTGAGCCCCGTGATCACCACCAGCTGATCGCGCGGGATGTCGAGGTCGATCGACTTCAGGTTGTGCTCGCGCGCCCCGCGGATCTCGATGAACTTCTGCTCGGGCATGTTACCGATCTCCAGACGACAGGCGCCATATAACGCCCCGGACCGATTTTACGAGTCCGAAGTCTGAGAACAAAACAGGATCGAATGCAAGCGAAAGCTATTCCCCCGCGACGGATGCCGCCGGCGCCCGCGCTTCCCGTTCGCGGGTCTGAAGCCAGGCGTGGCCATAGGCGGCGAGGTAGAGCGACCCCACGGCGGCAATCAGCACCAGCGTGCGACCGGCCTCGGAAAGGTCGAACCTGGGAACCACGGTGGCGAGCAGGTAGAACATGACGATATGCCAGCTGAAGACGTGCAGCGAATGCTGGCCGAGCACCACGAGGAACTGGCGCGAAAACACCCAGGCCATCGCAGCCGAGGCGGTGCGTATCAAGCGGTTCTGGTCCGAGACACCGACCCGAAGCATCCAGACCACCACGAAGAGGTCGACGAGGAACGCGATCGGAAAGATCGGCGTCAAAAGGCCGCGGTCGGTGCGGATGTTGAAGGCGGCGCTGAACTCATCGCCCAGCATCTCCCAGTTCACCGTCCTGTACAGCAGACCGAAGAGGACGATCGCGACCAGCGACATCTGGAACAGGACGCGATATTGCGCCTGCCCCAGCCAATCGAGATCGAGGCGCCCCTCCGCCATGCGGAAGCCGAAGAACAGGCCGCCGAAGAAAAACAGCTGCCAGGAAAACGCCTCGAAGCCGATCCCGAAATTGAGGTCGAGCCCATGGGGGCGCAGCCAGTCGGCCAACCGCTCCATGCCGAACTCGACGATCCCGGTCTGCCCGAACAGCCAGGCGAACATGACCGCGAAGGCGAAGGGCGCGACATAACCCCGGCCGAGCGCGTAGAGCGCGAACGGCACGGCGAGCAGGTAGAAGATATACATGGGCAAAATGCCCATATGCGTACTGGCGGTCAGCAGCAGGAGACTCGACAGCGTGAAGGCGACCGGCTCGCGCTGATAGGGGCCGAAGTTGCTGGCCGCCTCCGACCCGAGCAGCAGGGCGGCCGCCAGCATGATCAGGATCAGTCCCACCTGATGGGAATAGATCGTGCGGACACGGGTAAGGATCGGGCCATAGATGGCGGAAACACTTGGGTTTCTCAGGTATTTCTTGCCATAGACGAGACCGACGACCAGGCCGGAGATGAAAACGAAGCCCTGCGCGTCCTGGACCCAACCGAACCGATGGTGATTCAACTTCCCAAGGACAACATCCGTGACGCCGTTAAAATGAACGATGCCCATGAAGAGCAGGAAGAATCCGCGGAACCCGTCGATGGTTTGAAGTCTCTTCATGAACGCGCCCAGACACTACTACAAACAAGTCTTAGATCCACCCGAAGTTGAAAATGCTCTTGGCGGATCGCTCGCGCCCGCTTCGTTTCGGATCATCGAAATTCTTCATAGCGTTATTTTGCGCTACGACAACCTCGCCCGGCGGCAAACAGCGAAAATCCGCGCACAAATGCGAAAATGTGCCTGACGTCCCTGCTACTTGTTCTTGCGCCGAGCGCGGATAGCGGCCGGACGCGACGGGACGCATTCTGTCGCTCAAGGATATGCAATCGAGCGCTGGTGATTCAGGAATTTGTCTCCTGTTCCGTTCCAGGTGGCTATGGTCTTGCTCGCCGCCACGAGTGAAAGAGCAGGGCCTGGTCGATCAGCGGGAAAAAGTACGAGCGGCTGAGGGCCCTGCATGACCGCGCCGGAGCGTTCGTCATTCCCAATGCCTGGGACGCAGGCTCGGCTCGCCTTCTGGCCAGCCTGGGCTTCGAGGCGCTCGCGACGACGAGCGCGGGGTACGCCTTCTCCAAGGGAAAGCGAGACTCCTTCGCGAGTCTCGGGAGGGGGAGATCCTCGACAACGCCGCCGAAGTCGTCGGGGCGACGGACCTTCCGGTTTCCGCCGATCTCGAAGACGGTTTCGGCGTCGCGCCCGAAGCCTGCGCGGAGACCATCCGCATGGCCTGCCGGGCGGGGCTGGTTGGAGGCTCGATCGAGGATGCCACGGGTGATCCCGCCGCTCCGATTTTATGAACTCGCTCTGGCGGTGGAACGGATTCGGGCCGCCACGGAAGCCACCCGTGATCAACCGTTCATGCTCACGGCCAGAGCCGAGAACTATCTTTGGGGTCGGCCTGATCCGGATGACACGATCAGGCGACTCCAAGCCTTCTCCGAAGCGGGCGCGCATGTGCTCTATGCGCCCGGTCTCCCCGACATCGAGGCGATCCGGACGGTCTGCGGCGCCGTCGATCGCCCGGTCAACGTCGTCATGGGACTAAGTGGAATGAGCTACTCGGTGGCGGAACTGTCAGCGGCGGGAGTACGCCGCGTCAGCGTCGGGGGTTCCTTCGCCCGGGCGGCCCTCGGCGCCCTCATGCGGGCAGCGGAGGAGGTGAAACTGTCGGGAACGTTCACCTACGCGGCGGACGCGATCCCTGACGCCGTTGTCGCGCAACTCATGTCACAGGAGAGGCGGGCGGAACGACGATGATCGCCCGGTTGGGCACCGTCGACGTCGGCGGGTGCCCGTCGACTCTCAGCGGCCGAGGATCTTTTTCACATATTGCTGCGTCTCGCTGTAGGGCGGGATGCCGCGGTACTTCTGCACGGCCTCGGGGCCGGCGTTGTAGGCGGCGAGCGCCAGCCGCCAGTCGCCGAACCGGCGGTATTGCTGGCTGAGATAGCGCGCGCCCCCCTCGAGATTCTGCTTCGGGTCGTGCGGATCGACGCCGAGCACCTGCGCCGTGCCCGGCATCAGCTGCGCGAGGCCGATCGCGCCCTTGGTCGACTTCGCCGTCGGCTGGAACCGCGATTCCGTATGGACCAGCCGCAGAAACAGATCCTCGGGCACACGGTGCCGCCGCGCCGCCTGCCGTGCCATGTCCTGGTAGACGCCGGGCGAGCCGCCATAGGCCGGAATGCCCGCATAGACATCGACCTCGATGATCTTCGGCCGCCGCGGCTGACCGGCCAGCGCGCCCGGAACCGGCTGGCGGATCAGGCTGCGATATTCCGGGGAAAGGTTCGACTGATTTCTCAGCAAGGCACTGAGCGACGCGTCGGCCATGGCCGTCCCGCCCAGCCCGAACGCCACGCCGAGCGCGATCACAAAGCTTCGCATGGTCCCTCGTCTACCTGTCGGCGGCCTGCTCTCCGCCGTCCGGCCGTTCCCGGAATGGGCCGGACTATGGCAAAAAAAATCATGCCTGTCAGCTTTGTTTCTGTTCTTCACCGGCCGTTAACCCTACAACAAGCCAACTTTCGCGCGGGCCGTGCATCGGCGGCGCGAACCGGCGCTAGGCGACAAGAGGTGATGGCATGGCGGGCAGCGTTAACAAGGTGATTCTGATCGGAAATCTCGGCCAGGACCCGGAAGTTCGCACCTTTGGCAACGGCGGCAAGGTATGCAACCTGCGCATCGCCACATCGGAGAACTGGCGCGACAAGAACTCGGGCGAGCGCAAGGAGCGGACCGAGTGGCATTCCGTCGCAATCTTCTCCGAGCCGCTGGTGCGGGTCGCCGAGCAGTATCTGCGCAAGGGTTCCAAGGTCTATATCGAGGGCCAGCTCGAGACCCGGAAGTGGCAGGATCAGTCGGGCCAGGACCGCTACACGACCGAGGTGGTGCTGCGCCCGTTCCGTTCGGAACTGACCATGCTCGACGGGCGGGGTGAGGGCGGCGGCGCGAGCGGCGGCTATGGCGACGACCGCCGCGGCGGATCGGAGAGCCGGGGCCAGATGGACCGCGGCGGCTCGTCCAGCCATCTCGACGACGAAATCCCGTTCTAGTCACGGACCCCGGGCGGCGGCGCGGTGACAGCCGAGCCCGATGCCCTGCCGCCCCTCTTCGCCGACTGGTTCGCCCGGCGCGGTTGGTCGCCGCATCCGCACCAGCTGGAACTGCTGGCGCGGGCGGATGATCCGGCGACGCTGCTGGTCGCGCCGACCGGCGGCGGCAAGACCCTCGCCGGCTTCCTGCCAAGCCTCGTCGAGCTCGGACAACGGCCCGAACCCGGGCTGCATACGCTCTATGTCTCGCCGCTGAAGGCCCTCGCGGCGGATATCCGGCGCAACCTCCTCACTCCGGTCGGCGAGCTCGGTCTGGCCGTCCGGGTCGAGGATCGCAGCGGCGACACCGGCGCGGCGCTGCGCGCCCGCCAGCGCGCCGATCCGCCGCACATCCTCCTGACCACGCCGGAATCGCTGGCGCTGATGCTGTCCTACGAGGAAGCGCCGCGCATCTTCGGCCAGCTTCGCCGGGTGATCCTCGACGAGATTCACGCGCTGACCGAATCAAAGCGCGGCGACCAGCTGATGCTCGGCCTCGCGCGGCTGGCACGGCTGGCGCCGGGGCTGCGCCGGGTGGGCCTGTCGGCGACCGTCGAGGATCCGCCGGCGCTCGCCACCTATCTCGGCGCCGGCGCCCGTCTCGTCTTCGCCGATCCCGGGCCGGATCCCGAGATCTCGATCCTCGCCACACCGGAGCCACCGCCCTGGGCCGGACAGGGCGGGCGCTACGCCGCCCCGGCGGTGATGGACCTCATCCGCGCCGCGCGGACCACCCTCGTCTTCATCAATACCCGCGCCCAGGCCGAGCTTTTCTTTCAGGCGCTCTGGGCCGAGAACGAGGAAGGGCTGCCGATCGGCCTGCATCACGGCTCGCTCAGCCGCGAGGCGCGGGCCCGCGTCGAAGGCGCGATGGTCGCCGGCGAACTGCGCGCCATCGTCGCGACCGGCAGCCTCGATCTCGGCATCGACTGGGGCGATGTCGATCTCGTGGTACAGGTCGGCGCGCCGAAGAACGTGAAGCGCCTCGTCCAGCGGATCGGCCGGGCGAACCATCGCTACAACGCGCCCTCCCGCGCCGTTCTGGTGCCGGCCAACCGCTTCGAACTGCTGGAATGCCACGCCGCGCTGGCGGCGGTCCGCGCGCACGACCTCGACGGGGCGCCGCGCGGTCCGGGCGCGCTCGACGTGCTTTGCCAGCACATGCTGCTGATCGCCTGCGCCGGGCCCTTCTCGGCCGACGCCCTGTTCGAAGAGGTGCGCGAGGCCCGGCCCTACGCCGCGCTCAGCCGGTCCGATTTCGACGACTGCCTCGATTTCTGCGCCACCGGCGGCTATGCGCTGCGCGCCTATGACCGCTGGCGGCGGCTGATGCTCCGCGACGGCCTCTGGCGGCTCCGCGATCCGCGCCGGGCGCGGGCGATCCGGATGAATGTCGGCACCATCGTCGATACCGAAAAGCTTCAGGTGCGGATGAAATCGAGCTTCGCCGCGCTCGGCGAGATCGAGGAGGATTTCGCCGCCACCCTCGCGCCCGGCGACACCTTCCTGATCGGCGGCCAGACCGTGCGGTTCGAGTCGCTGCGCGAGATGGTGGTGGAGGTG
Source organism: Amaricoccus sp. (assembly GCA_044225035.1). GTDB lineage: Bacteria > Pseudomonadota > Alphaproteobacteria > Rhodobacterales > Rhodobacteraceae > Amaricoccus. Next base: position 10,746 of record JBGAJI010000018.1, read on the forward strand.
ACCCGTCAGGCGACGGCGAGCCCGAAGATCGCCGCCTTCATGGGTACGAAGCTCGCCACCTCGACGCTGCTGTCGCATCGGGTCATGGAACTGCTCGCCGATCCCGCCGCCTGGGCGGCGCTGCCCGGCTATATGCGCGACTGGCTCGAAACCCAGGCGCGGTTCGGCGCTCTGCCCCGTCCCGACCGGCTGCTGATCGAGACCTTCCCGCGGAGCGAGCGGCGCTATCTCTGCTTTTACGGCTTCGCCGGGCGGAACGCGCACCAGACGCTCGGCCTGCTGGTTACCCGTCGCATGGAAACCGAGGGACGGCATCCGCTCGGTTTCGTCGCCAACGACTACGCGCTGCTGATCTGGGGGCTGGACGAGGTCGCCGATCCGGCGGCGCTGCTGTCGCCCGAGGGGTTGCGCCATGGGCTGGAAGGCTGGCTCGGCGAGAACGCGGTGATGAAGCGCACCTTCCGCGACGCGGCGACCGTCGCGGGCCTGATCGAGAAGAACCTGCCCGGCCTGCGCAAGACCGGGCGGCAGGCGACCTTTTCCTCGGACATTCTCTACGACACGCTGCGCCGCCACGATCCCGAGCACCTGCTGCTGCGCATCACCCGCGCCGAGGCGGGGCGCGGGCTGGTCGATTTCGGCCGTATCGAGGAGATGCTCACCCGCGTGGCCGGACGCATCGACGTCGGCGCGGCGCGGCGAGTCACCCCGCTCGCCGCGCCCCTGCTGCTCGAGGTCGGGCAGGTGCCGATCCGGGGCCGCGGCGAGGCGCGTCTGCTGCGCGAGGCGGCGGACGCCCTGCTGATCGAGGCGGGGCTGACGCCCTGAGGCGGCCGTTCAGGCGGTTTCGCGGACGGGTTCGGACAGCGTCCGGACCTTCAGCTTGGGCTCCGGCGCCGCCTTGAAGAAATGCCCGGCCGCGTCGCGGCCCGTCTCGATCAGGCGTTGAATATGCCGGACGCCGCGATCAAGCTTCGAGGGATAGTCGAGATCGAGCGCCAGCTCGATCTGCCGGATCTCGATGTGTTTGTAGCGCTTGCCGAGCGGCTCGATCTCCTTCCGCAGCTCGTTGATCTTTTCGATGAAGAAGATCTCCTGATCCAGCGACAGATTTCCGGCGAGCTCGTTCCGGCGGTCGATGATCTCCGACGACAGGGTCGGCTCGTGCGTGATCGCCGTCGGGTTGATCCGGATGATCCAGATCTCATCCGGCGGGCCGGACTGGAGGTTGGTGAACTCCCGTATCGGCGGATTGCGGCTGAAGAGGCCATCCCAGCACAGATGGTCCGGCGCGACCCGGACGGCCCGGAACAGCGGCGGCACGGCGGCCGAGGCGATGATATGGTCGATGCCGAGGACGCTCGCGTCGAAGGCGAGGCCGCCGCCCTTCAACACATCGGTCGCCCCGATGAAGATCTCCGGCGGCTGGCGCGGCGCGCCCGGTTTCGGGAATATGAGATGCTGGCCGAGCAAGCTGCGCAGCCGCGGCTCGGCGGGCGCATAGACGGTATAGGGGCTGATCTCCCAGCTGACCGGCAAGCGCGCCAGCGAGACCGACCAGAAATTGACGGCGGCGTCGAGCGGATCCTGCGCCGAGAGGTCCGCCCAGAAGCCGCGCAGCACCTCGGAGGCCACGGAAGGTCCGCCGCCCTCGCGCACCAGCCCCGACCAGGCCAGCGAGGCGCAGACCGCGCCGCCCGACGTGCCGCTCAGCCCGACGAGCTCGACCCCGGCGAATCGGCCGGGTTCGAGGATTTCCATCAGCGCCCCCGCCGCGAAGGCGGCGTGGCTGCCGCCCCCCTGGCAGGCGACCGCGATCCTGCGCTTCTTGTCCTCGGACATTGGTTACTACCTCGCTCGACGTGGCGCCGGAAAATCGGGCCGGGATGAAAATACACGGCCGGCGCTGCCGCCGGCCCCTCAATGATCGCCATGATAGCATGCCTTCCGGCCTTTGGCGGAGTCCCCTTGCGAACCGCGCGCTCATTTCACGCCGAGCCCGCCAGCGGCCCGGCCGCCGGCGAGATCCACGCGGAACTTGAACCGCGCGGGCAAGATCGACACTCTGCGCTCCGATCGGGCCCGCGAGAGGCTCAACTGGGAGAGGAAACGCCATGATCCGCGCCATCGTCTGGAACGAGTTCATTCACGAGCGGGAGAATGCCACCGTCCGCGGCATCTATCCGGACGGCATCCATGCGACGATCGCCGCCGCGCTCGCGGCCGGCGAGGGGATCGAGGCCACGACCGCGACGCTCGACCAGCCGGAGAACGGCCTGCCGGCGGAGCGGCTGGCCGAGACCGACGTCCTGCTCTGGTGGGGCCACAAGGCGCATGGCGCGGTCGAGGAGGCCACCGTCGACCGCGTCGTCCGGCGGGTGCACGAGGGCATGGGCCTCATCGTCCTGCATTCGGGGCATTTCTCCAAACCCTTCATCCGCCTGATGGGCACCCCCTGCTCGCTCCGCTGGCGCGAGGCGGGCGAGCGGGAACGGCTCTGGTCGATCAACTGGTCGCACCCGATCCTCGCCGGCATCGGCGACCGGATCGAACTGCCGAACGAGGAGATGTATGGCGAGCCGTTCCTGGTGCCCGAGCCGATGGAGACCGTGCTCATCAGCTGGTTCGAAGGCGGCGAGGTCTTCCGGTCCGGCATGACCTGGCAGCGCGGCGCGGGGCGGATCTTCTATTTCCGGCCGGGCCACGAGACCTATCCCACCTATCACGACGCGACGGTGCAGGCCGTGCTGCGCAACGCGGTCCGCTGGGCGCGCAATCCCGCCCCGGCCTGGGCCGGCGTCGGCGACGCGCCGAACGTGCCGGTCGAGGCGGCGCCGGAGAAGATCACCGCGCGCGGCCCTTCCCTGCACAAGGCCGGCGAGGAGGGCTACCGGTGAGCGGCGAGCAACGGCTGCTGATGCTCGGAACCGGCGCGATGGCGCGCGCCCATGCCGAGCGGTTCGCGCTCCTGCCCGGCTGCCAGCTGGTCGCCGCCGTCGATGCGAACCCCGAGCGCGCGCGCGAATTCGCCGAGGCCTTCCAGGTGCCGAACGCGTTCGGCACCTTGTCGGACGCGATCGCCTGGGGCGAGTTCGACGCCTGCGTCAATGCCACCCCGGACGGCGCGCACAAGGACACGACGCTGGCCCTCATCGCCGCCGGCAAGCCGGTGCTCTGCGAAAAGCCGCTGGCGGTCACCTATCCGGACGCGCTGGCCATGACCGAGGCGGCGGAGGCGGCGGGCCTCGTCAACATGGTGAACCTTACCTATCGCAACGCCGCCGCGCTGCAGACCGCGCGGCGGTTGGTCGAGACCGGCGAGATCGGCCCCGTGCGGCATGTCCAGGCGAGCTATCTGCAGAGCTGGCTGACCGGCCGGCACTGGGGCGACTGGCGGACCGAGGAAAGGTGGCTCTGGCGGCTGTCGTCGCAGCATGGCTCGAAGGGCGTGCTCGGCGATATCGGCGTGCATATCCTCGATTTCGTCACCTACGCCGCCGGGCTCGACATCGTGGCGCTGAGCGCGCGGATGCGGACCTTCGACAAGGCCGAGGGCGGCATGATCGGCGTCTACCAGCTCGACGTGAACGACAGCGTGGCGATCGCCGCCGAGTTTTCCAACGGCGCGCTCGGCGTGATCCACATGAGCCGCTACGCCACGGGAAAGACCAACGAGCTCGACCTCATGATCCATGGCGACAGCGGCGCGCTCAAGGTCTGGGCCAATGCCTACGACTCGAGCCTCGAGGTCTGCCTCGGGCCCGACATCGAGAGCCAGACCTGGCGGCCGATGGACTGCCCCCCGACCCCGCGCAACGAGCAGCGTTTCGTCATCGCGCTCCTCAGCGGCGAGAACGGTGAGCCGACCTTCCGCCGCGCCGCCGAGGTGCAGAACCTGATCGACCTCTGCTTCGTCTCCGACGCCGAGGGCCGACGGGTGACGACGGCCTGACGCGCAGGGGAACGCATTTGGCGATCCGCGTTGCCGTTCGAGATATCTCCGCGCCCGCACCTTGCCGACCTGCCGGTGGCAGGTCGCGCGGGCGCGCGCCCGGAGGAAACCTCCGGAGGGCGCGAGGGGTCCAGATTTCTCCGGGGGCTCTCAATCGGGGCGGGCGTGCCCGGCTCGTCCGTTGAAAACGGACGTGCCCCGGCAGGGCACGCCCGTCACGATCTCGCCGACGGTCGATATCGTGAAGCGGATGCCGCAGCGTCGCGAGCGGTTCATTCCAAATGCGCCCCTGACTCCCCAGCCGTGAAAGCTTGTCGCCTGGCCCGGCGGGCGCTAGGACCGGGGCATGGCGACCTTCATCTCACCGGCGCGCGTGGCGCTCGTCGTCGCGGCGATAACCCTCGCGGGCTGCGACCCGCCGAAAGACGCGGATATCCCGATCTCCGAGGCGGCGGCGGCGCGCCCCGCGCCCCAGCTGACCGAAACCGCGCGCTTCACCAGGGCGATCGACGCCGCCGTCCCGGCCATCTCCGCGCTGGAAGAGCAGCGCGATACGCTCGCCGCCAACGCCGCCGCGCTCAACGCCCGCGCCGCGGCCCTGTCCGCGCCGGTGATCGCCCCGGTCGACGGCGAACGCCTCGCCCGATAGCGGACGGGCCGCCTCATTCTCTCGCGGGAAGCACCGCGCCGCGCCAGAGGGCGCGGCCGGCGCGGACCAGCGCGTCGGAAACCGGCCGGTCGGGGTCGCGCGGATGGCTTTCGGTCAGCACCTGGTTGAGCCAGACGCCTTCGATCAGGCTCGCCGCGCCGCCCGCCAGATCGGCGAGCGTCGTGTCGGGGCGCAGCGCGAGGCCGAAATGCGCGATCGCCTCCGCGAAGATCGCCTCGAGCTGGGCGGTCCTGCGGTCGAACTCCTCCATCGACGGCCCGGCGACGCGCTCGCTCCACAGGCCATAGGGCAGAGCGCCGAGCCACAGCACCCAGAGCGCGGCGTAGGACGCCGCCGGCTCCGCCCCGTGCCGGGGGCCGCGCGCCGATTGGCCGGTGAACAACGCCTCGACCCAGGCGTCGGCGTCGGGAAAGGCGGCGGGATCGGGCCAGTCGGCCAGTTCGGCGATCTCGCCGGCGTCGAGCGTCATCGCCATCGTCTCGGCCTGATAGGCGGCCTGGCTGCCGAAGAGATTGGTGATGGCCCCCCGGGTCTTGCCTTCGCGCGCCGCGACCGCCCCCGCGTCGAGCCGCGCGAACGGACCGATCGCCAGCGCCGTCTCGTCCAGCGCCGCGGCGTCTTGCCGGATCTGCTCCAGCGCGGCGAGCGAACCCATCTCGAGATAGCGGCGTCGCGCCGCGTCCTTCGGCAAGGCGGAGCGCCGCCGCCTTTTCGCTTTCCCAGTCATTTCCCCGCGCGGCGCCTCGGACATTCCGGTTCCTGATCTTGACCCGACTCGCTTAAATACATACCGTATGTATTTATCGACGTGGGCTCGATTGGTCTGCCCGCGACCGTTGCTCAAAAGGGCGGGCCCGACAATGCCGAGCGGCCTTGGGACATGGACGGCGACCGGCGCCGCCACGCTGGCCTCGACCTATGCGCTGGACGCGATCTCGACCGCGGCGGGCGTGGTGCTCGTTGCTTCCGGCCTGCTCGGCGGCATCGGGATCGAGGCGGCGCTGGCCTTGCTGCTGGCGAGCTACGCGGTTTGGGCCATGGCACTCCGACCAAGCCTCGGCGCGAACTGGGAGTTGCTCAGCCGGACCGGTGCCTGCGCCTGTCTGCCGTCGAAGATCGCGCATGACATCGCGCTGCGCCGCCGGACCGGCGTCCGCGCCCGGCGCATCGCCACGGCGGCCGCCTATGTCGGCGCGGAACTGGCGAAGGAGGCGCCCTATTATCTCGGCGCGGCCGGCGCGGCGCTGATGGCCGAGGGTGTCACCTCGGCCGACGTCGTGATTTTCCTCGCCGGCGCCAATCTCGGGGCGTCGGCCTATGAATACGGCCTCGCCCAGGCGGTGCGCCGCCTTCTCGCCCGCGCGCCGGCGAAACGCTTCGCCTCTTTCGAGGAAGATTGGGACCCCGGGCGCTATCTGGCCGATTACTATCGCGAGGTCGAAGCGGACGAGAGGCACACGATCGCCTTCCTCGCCGAAGCGGCGCGCGAGATGACGGGGGGCGAACAGGTGCTGATCTTCGGCGCCGGCCCGACGGTGCATCATGCCTTCGCCTTCGCCGGGCAGGCGGGCGCCATCGACCTCAGCGACTTCCTGCCGGCCAACCTCGCGGAAATCGAGCGTTGGCGGGCCGACGCGCCCGGCGCGCACGACTGGCGTCCCTTCGCGCGCCACACGCTCGCCTGCGAGGGGGCGCCGACCGACGTGGCCGGCGTCGCGCGGCGCATCGCGGCGACACGGGCGCGGATCGGCCGGACGCTGCTGTCCGACCTGCGCGATCCCCGGCCGCTGGGTCATGCGCCCCGTGCCTATGACGTGGTCGTCACCGCCTATTGCGCCGATTCCGCCACCGACGATCTGGCCATCTGGCAGTCCTACATGCACCGAATCGCCGCGCTGGTTCCGCCGGGCGGCCTGCTGGTCGTCGCGGCGCTGCGCCGGGCGCACGGCTACCGCGTCGGCGGCCGCGTCTTCCCGAGCGCCAATCTCGACGCGGCCGACCTGAGACATGTCCTGACGCCGTCCTTTCCCGATCTCCGGGTCGAAACGCGGACGCTGCCGACCCAGGAGCGGCACGGCTATGGCGGCATCCTGCTCGCCCGGGGGCACCGATCCGCCGCCTGACGCGGGGAACGGCGCCGGATCGCGAAACCATACCCGCGCGCGGCGATTTCTGGCAGAGTGCCGCACCGCCGAAGCAGGATAGCGACATGCCCGGACACCGCCCGATGCCCTTCCCCGCGCGCGTGCTCCTGGCGCTGGCCCTGGCGCTTCTCGGCCTCGCGCCGCTTTGGCCGGCCCTTGCGCGGGAGACGAAGGCCGGGGCGCCGGTCGTCTGCCGGATCGGCGTCAATATCGAGGATCTCTACGATCTCGACCCGGCGCGCGACACGTTCGGCGCCGTGCTCTGGATCTGGAGCCTCTGCCCCTCCGCCGATTTCGACCCGCTCGCCACGATCGCCTTTCCCACCGCCGCCACCGGCCTCAGCCTCAGCCCGATCGAGGCCGAAGCCGTCGACGGCGGTGGCCAATATGCCTCGCGCCGGGTCCAGGGCACCTTCCGCTACAATTGGGACATGCGTCGCTATCCGTTCGACCAGCAGCGCCTGGTGATCCCGATGGACGAGACTCAATACGGCGCCGCGCAAGTCCTGTTCGAGCCGGACCAGACCCAGTCCTTCATAACGCCGGACGTGCGCCAAAGGCTCTACGAATTCAGGACCTCCGGCCTCTCCCTGCGTGGTTCGGTCAGCGAAGAACGTTCGACCTACGGCCTGCCCGGGGCGGACGGCGCGCGCTATGCCCGGATGGAGGCGGAGATCACGCTCAGCCGCGACCATCTCGCGACGTTCCTGAAGCTGACCGCCGGCGTCTTCGCCGGGGTCTTCATCGCGTTTCTGTCGTTCTTCTACGATCCGAACGACAGGTCCGGCTTCGGTGGCAAGCTCGGCCTGCTCGTCGCCGTGCTGTTCGCGGTCCTGCTCAATCTGCGGGCCAGCGACGCGACGATCGGCGACGCCGGGCATCTCACCCTCGTCACCGACATTCACCTCGTCACCCTCGCCCTGATCGTCGTCCTCTCCATCGTCGCCCTGCGCGACCGGCGCCGGGCGGAACGCGGCCTGCCGGTGCGCTACCCGGACTGGCCGATGCTGATCGGGGTCGGCGGGGTTTACGTCCTCGTCATCGGCGCGATGATCCTGAGCGCCGCGCTGGGCTGACACCCGGCCACCGCGGTGTGACCTCCGAGTCTGGCTCGCGTGTGACCCGCGTCTGACCCCGGGCCGCGCCTATTCCGCGATGATCTTCTCCGGCACCGCCTGATAGGGATTGGCCTGCGACACGACCGCGGCCTTGCCATGGGTGCCGGGCATCACCTCGAAGCGCGGGTCGAAATCCACCATCGTCGCGGCGAGCTTCGCCAGCAAAGCGACATCGCCATCGACCTTGGCCGAGCCGTCGGCGATCTGCGCCTCCAGCGTCTTCGCCCCCATCATGGTCAGTTCGAGGTCGGCGCGGTTGATGGTCAGCGTCAGGTCCGGCGCCTCCGCCTGGAAGCCCGCGATATTGGTCAGCGTCGCGTTCTCGAGCTCGACGATGAATGTCTCGCCATTGTCCGGGGTGGCGAGGTTCATGGTAAAGCGCAGGCCTTCCGCCTTGCGGCTGTCCATGCGAATGCCGAGGAAGTTCAGGAACAGCTCGGTCGACATCGCCCGGATCACGTCGGGACTCGACGAACTCGCCATCTCGCCCTGGGGGATGCCGGTGCGGAGCTCGTAGGCGCCGGAGAGGAAGCTGTTGCGCAGGCCCGGGTTCTCCTGCTGATAGCCGATCTGTTCGAAAATATCGGCCAGCAAATCCTTCGCCTCCGCGTTGTCCGGTTCGGCCTGAACGAGCTTGTTCACGATCTCGACGGCGAGCATGTACTTGCCTTCGTCATGCAGCGCCCGCCCCCGGGCGATGATCGCGGCGCTACCGCCCATCATCCCGACATAAAGCGGCGCGGAATCGGCGGGCGACAGCGGGATCAGCGTGGCCGGGTTGCAGTCCCAGAAGCCGAGATAGCGCTGAATCACGCCGCGCGAATTGTGCTCGGGCGAGCCGTGATAGCCGCGGCAGTCCCACTTCGCCCGCAGCCCCTCCGGCACCTCGTAGACATTGTGGATCTGGTTGATGGTCACGCCCTGGTTGGCGAGGTGCAGCACCTGGTTGTTCATGTTGGCATAGAGGTCCCGCTGGCCGCGCAGGATCTCCTGGACGCGCGCGTTGCCCCAGCGCGGCCAGTGGTGCGAGGCGAACATCACCTCCGCCTCCAGCCCGAAGCGATAGAGCGCGTCGGCGATGTATTTCGACCAGGCGAGCGGGTCGCGCACCTGTGCCCCGCGGAGCGTGTAGATGTTGTGCAGCGTCGCGGTGACGTTCTCCGCCATCCAGAGCGCCTTCAGCGAGGGGATGTAGGTGTTCATCTCCCGCGGCGCCTCGGTGTTCGGCGTGTTGTGGAACACCATCTCGAGCCCGTCGACCTCGAAGGTCTCGATCGCCTCGCTGACAAACCGGGTCGGTGCGATGAGGCCGGTGGCGCCCGCCGAGACCCGCGGTCCCAAGCCCTGCCCGACGAAGCCGTGCGGGGCGGCGGGCAGCAGCAGGCCGTACTGGTAGAACAGCCGGCGGTTCATCGCATTGCCGGCATAGACATTTTCCGAGACGGTGAAGCTCATGAAATCGACGGGCGCGATCACCTCCACCTTGCCGGAGCGCACATCCGCCTCGTCGAGGACGCCGCGTACGCCGCCCCAATGATCGCCGTGAGTGTGGGAGTAGATCACCGCCGAGATCGGCAGCCCCTCGCCCTTGTGCTGCTGGAACAGCTTCCACGCGGCGCGGGCGGTCTCGGTCGAGACGAGCGGATCGAAGACGATCCACCCCGTCTTTCCCCGGACGAAGGTGATGTCCGACAGATCGAAGCCCCGCACCTGATAGATGCCGGGGATCACCTCATAAAGGCCGAAATTGTTGTTCAGCTTGCCGATCCGGTGCAGCGACGGATGGATCGAGTCGAACTCTTCCTGCTCGTCGAGGAACTGGAAGCTCGCCATGTCCCAGGCGTCATGGCCGGCGTCGGCCTTGATGACCATGTCCGGCATCCGGGCGATCAGCCCCTTCGACTGCTCGTCGAAGTCGCGGGTGTCCTCGAAGGGCAAGCCAGCGCGGGCCGCCTTGAGCACCTCGATCGTATAAGACGAAGGCGCCTTGCCCATCGGATGGAAATGACCGGCGAGCGGCGCCGCCGGCGTCTGGGCCAGGGCCGCGCCGCCTTCCAGCAGGCTGTTGCCGGCGACGGCGAAGGCGGCGCCGACCGCCGGAATGGCGGTCATGAAATCGCGGCGCGATGGCATCCAGGGATACTCCTTTGATCGTTCGGGGCGCCTTGGCGCCCGGTTCGGCGCCGATGCTTAGTTGCTTCCCCGGGCGCTGACTGCGCAGAATTCCGCAATGGGGCAGGAATCGCACATGCAGGCACGCGTCCGTGAACTGGAGATCCTCGCCACGACCGGCTGGCTCGCCGAAACTCCGGCGGAGTTCCGCGACGCCGTGCTCGACCGCTGCGTCCTGAAGCGGCACCGCCGCGGAGACGCGATTTACCGGGCGGGGGATCCCGCCGGCGGGCTCTACGGGCTGATCCGGGGCGGCGTCGCGGTCGAAGTCTCGTCGAACGAGCGCGAGCCCTATATCGGCGCCTTCGCCCGGCCGGGCTTCTGGATCGGCGAAGGCTCGCTGCTGACCCGGCGGCCGCGCTTCGTCGGCGTCCGCGCGCGGCAGGACAGCGTCTTCGCCTATCTTTCCATCGCGGAATGGGATCGGATCGCGCGCGCCGACGCGGAGGCCTGGCGCTGGTTCGCGCATCTGATGCTCGGCAACGAGCTGATGGCGGTGGCCGTCGCCGACGCGCTGCTGACGCCGGGGGCGGCGGGCCGGCTGGCCGCGATCCTGCTCATCCTGACGAACCAGGGCACGCCGCCCGCCGCCGCGCCGGCGATCGAGGCGAGCCAGGACGATCTCGCCCAGATGGCGAACCTCTCCCGGTCGAGCGCCACCCGCCTCCTGCGAAGCTTCGAGGCGGAAGGGTTGATCGAATATTCCTACCGGCGGGTTCGGGTGGTCGACGCCGCCGGCCTGCGACGCCGCAAGGCTGGGTTGTGATGATCGCGACGCGGATATGCGAAGGCGTTCTGGCGCCCCCTGAACGCGCCGCCGCGTTGGCGCGCTCTTGACAAGTGGGCACCAGGCGGGCGTGTCTTCAACCGCGAACCGGCGAGGGAGGCGGGGGGTGAGCGCGCATACGACCGTCAGGGCCCTGACGCCGCCGGCCATCCGCGCCCGCAAGGGTGGCGCGCCGCTGGTCTGCCTGACCGCCTATACCACGCCGATGGCGCGGCTGGTGGACAAGGAGGCCGACCTAATTCTCGTCGGCGACAGCCTCGGCATGGTGGTGCACGGCCTGCCATCGACCCTCGGCGTCACGCTCGAGATGATGATCCTGCACGGGCTCGCGGCGCGGCGCGGCACGGCGCGGGCCTGCCTCGTCATCGACCTGCCGTTCGGCAGCTACGAAGCGGGGCCGGACCAGGCCTTCCGCTCGGCCGCGCGGGTCATGGCCGAGACCGGCTGCGCCGCGGTGAAGCTCGAAGGCGGCGAGAGCATGGCGCCGACCATCGACTTCCTGACCCGGCGCGGCGTGCCGGTGATGGCCCATGTCGGGCTGATGCCGCAGTCGGTCAATGTCACCGGCGGCTACCGGACGCAGGGCAAGGGTCCCGCCGCCGCCCGGGTCGAGGCCGACGCGCGCGCCGTCTCCGACGCCGGTGCCTTCTCGGTGGTGCTGGAAAAGATCACCGAGCCGCTGGCCCGCCGGATCACCGAGGCGCTGCCGATCCCGACCATCGGCATCGGCGCCTCGGCCGCCTGCGACGGGCAGGTGCTGGTGGTCGATGACATGCTCGGCCTTTTCACCGATTTCCAGCCGAGCTTCGTCCGCCGCTACGCCGAGCTCGGCCGCGCGGTCGAGGCGGCGGTGGCCGCCTATGCCGCGGACGTGCGGTCCCGGAGCTTTCCCGGCCCCGAGCATGTGTTCCAGGATGACTGAGGCGGTGTTCCAGCAGGCGGCCGTTCCCATCTCCCGGCTGCGCACCGAACTGCGCGCCGCCGTCGCCGGCTGGAAGGCGGCGGGCGAGACCGTCGCCGTGGTGCCGACCATGGGCGCGCTCCATGCCGGCCATCTCGCTCTGGTCGAGGCGGCGAAGGCGGGGGCGGACCGGGTGATCGTGACGCTCTTCGTCAATCCGCGCCAGTTCAACAGCGCCGCCGACCTCGCCGCCTATCCGCGGACGGAAGGCGAGGACGCGGCGAAGCTCGCGCCGCTCGCCGTCGACCTGCTCTATGTGCCCGACGCCGACCAGATCTATCCGCCCGGCTTCGCCACCACGGTCTCGGTCGCCGAGGTGTCGGAAGGGCTCTGCGGCGCCTTCCGGCCCGGCCATTTCGACGGCGTGGCGACGGTGGTGACGAAGCTCCTGACCCAGACCGCCGCCGACCGGGCCTATTTCGGCGAGAAGGACTACCAGCAGTTGATGCTGGTCCGGCGCCTCGTCCGCGACCTCGACCTGCCGGTCGAGATCGTCGGCGTGCCGACGGTGCGCGAGGCCGACGGGCTCGCCCTCTCCTCGCGCAACACCCGCCTCGGCGCGCGCGAGCGCGCGGCCGCCCCCGCCCTCGCCGCCGCGCTCGGCGACGCGGGCTCCGCGCTCCGCGCCGGGGCGCCGCTCGCCCCTACCCTCGCCGCCGCCCGTGCCACCATCCTCGCGGGCGGCTTCGACGAGGTCGAATATCTGGAACTGCGCCGCGCCGAGGATCTGGCGCCGCTCGGCGAGCTGACCGCGCCCGCCCGGCTGCTCGCGGCGGCCTGGATCGGCGGCGTCCGGCTGATCGACAATTTCGCGGTCCCGCTGTGAGCGCGGCGCCGTTGCCGCGCATCCGCTTCACCGCCGACGGCCCCGACTTCTCCGCCATGGCCTATGGCACCTGGCGGATGCTCGACGAGCCGGTGACGGCGCAGGAGATCAACCGCCGCCTGAACCTCTGCGCCGACCTCGGCATGACGACGATCGACACCGCCGAGATCTACGGCGGCTATGGGGTCGAGGCGGCGCTCGGCGCGGCGATGGCGCTGTCGCCGGGCCTGCGCGACCGGTTGGAGATCGTGACCAAGGCCGGCATCTACCTGCCCTCGCCCGCGCATCCCGAACGCCGGGTCGCCTTCTACGACGCGACCGCCGCGCGGCTGGTGGCGAGCGTCGAGCGGTCGCTGACGAAGCTCGGCACCGACCGGGTCGAGCTCTTCCTCGTCCACCGGCCGGACTGGCTGACCGCCGCCGAGGACACCGCCGCGGGCCTGAACCGGCTGGTCCGCGCCGGCAAGATCGCCTGCGCCGGGGTCTCGAACTACACGCCGTCGCAGCTCGGGACGCTGAACGCGTTTCTCGACCGGCCGGCGGCGACCAACCAGGTCGAGCTGAGCCTGCTGCGCCGCGAGCCGATCGAGGACGGCACCCTCGACCTCTGCCAACGCGCGCGTTTCCGCCCGATGGCCTGGAGCCCGCTGGCCGGTGGCCGGGTCTTCGACGCCGCCACCCCCGCCGGCGCCCGCCTCGCCGCCACGGCGGCCGACCTCTCGGAGGCCCATGGCGGGGCCAGCCTGGAGCAGCTGGCCTATGCCTGGATCATGGCGCATCCGAGCGGCCCGGTCCCGGTGGTCGGCACCAATCGGACGGAGCGGATCGAGAGCGCCGCGCGCGCGGCGGACCTCCGCCTCACCCGCCAGGACTGGTTCCGGCTGTGGGTCGCGGCGAGCGGCCACGGGATCCCGTGACGGGTCTCGGGGCGGGGTGGAATGCCGGCGAAGCCAAAGGTTTACGGGGAATCGTTCGATGCACGGGACATGCGCAAACCATGCACAAACCATATGCTAAGTAAAAGAGTCGGGTTTAGAGGTTAACGCGGGCGGAGCGAGCTTTTCAAGCGGGCAGGCGACAGCCGTCTACCGCTTTCCCGATTGACTAATTCCATTCCAGGTTTATCCTCACCTCACTTATTTGAGACGACGCAACTTTCCGAATCCTTTTGGCAAATGCTTCTCCGCGTTGGGGAGACTATTCGCCACCCGAATTCCGGCGGGACAGTGAGCGTATGGCGCAGAGCGCCGAGTTTTTTGGCGCGCATTTCGTGGAGGGGATCATGGCAATTCGAATTGGCGACGTCATTGACGACCGGCTGCGCGGCACGAGCGGGCTCGATTACCTGTTCGGCCTTGATGGCGACGACTGGCTGAGCGGCGGCAATGGCTCGGACCGGCTCTATGGCGACGTGGGCGACGACTCGCTCTATGGCGGCGGCGGCAATGACCGGCTCTTTGGCGGAGAGGGCGACGATGTGCTGCGCGGCGGCGCGGGGCGCGACCTTCTCGTCGGCGGACTGGGCAAGGATCTGCTGATCGGGGGCGCGGGGCCGGATACGTTCCGGTTCGGGATGCACGACGCCGGCGATCTCTACGGTGGCGAGGCCGATTCCATCGCCGATTTCGGCGCGGACGACACGATCGACCTGCGCGGCGCGGGCATCCGCTACGTCACCGACGCCGGCGCCGATCCGGGACGCGGCGCGCTCAGCATCTGGTCGGGCGACGGCAATACCTATCTCAGCTGGAACACCGGGGGCGCGATCCACGATCTCGAACTGACCGGCTTTACCGGCGACCCCTACAGCCAGATCGTCTGGTACGACGACGATTTCACCGCCTCGGTGGCCACGACGGGCGTGCTGGCGGTCGGCACGCCCGCGACCGGCGCGATCGAGGTCGTCGGCGACGAGGATTGGTTCGCAATCGATCTGGAGGTCGGCCAGCTTTATACTTTCGACCTCAGCGGCGCGCCGAGCGGCGACGGGACGCTCGCCAATCCCTGGCTCGCCCTTTACGATTCGGGGGGCCAGTATCTGCTGGACGTCGACAATTCGACAGACTCGCTGGAGCCGCGACTATCCTTCGCCCCGGACGTGTCGGGCACCTATTACGTCTCGTCCTACGGCGGTCACGGCACCGGCACCTACACCCTCGAAGCAACCTCGCAGCCCTATGTGGACGACTTTCCGGCGAACGACACGACGACCGGCGTCGTCGCGCCGGGCGGGACCGCCACCGGCGAGATCGGCATTTCGGGGGATGCCGACTGGTTCAAGCTGGCGGTGACGGAAGGCGAGACCTATACGATCGAAATCCGGGGCGTTGATGGCGGTGGGGGGACGCTCGCCGATCCATTCATGAACCTCTACACGGCCGCCGGCGACTACCTCGGTTTCAGCGACGATGGAAACGGCACCCGGGACGCCCAGTACGTCTACACGGCGACGGAGACGGCGGACATCTATATCGAGGCGACGAGCTACGATCCCGGAACCGGAACCTATGAGGTCGCCGTCGCGCTCGGCGACACGACCCTCATCCTCTGACGCCCTTCCCCGCCGCCGCGGCGAACTGGCCGCGGGACCCGCGGCGGCGGGGTTGGTTGACAAGCGCGGGCCGGGGGAACATCTAGGCTCCGTCGCGGCGCCGGGCGCCGCATAGGAGCGCCTCATGGCTGTCGTCGTTGTGGAATCGCCCGCCAAGGCGAAGACGATCAACAAGTATCTCGGCCCGGACTACAAGGTCCTCGCCTCCTATGGCCATGTGCGCGACCTGCCGGCGAAGGACGGATCGGTCGATCCCGACAATGCCTTTCACATGCTGTGGGAGGTGGCGCCGGAGAGCCAGAAGCATGTCCGCGCCATCGCCGAGGCGCTCAAGGACGATGACAAGCTGATCCTCGCCACCGACCCCGACCGCGAGGGCGAGGCGATCTCCTGGCACCTGCTCGAAGCCCTGACCAAGCGCAAGGCGGTGAAGAAGGATACCGAGGTCGAGCGCGTCGTGTTCAACGCGATCACCAAGAACGCCGTGACGACGGCGATGGAGAATCCGCGCAAGATCGACATGGAGCTGGTCGACGCCTACCTGGCGCGCCGGGCGCTCGACTATCTCGTCGGCTTCAAGCTGTCGCCGGTGCTCTGGCGCAAGCTGCCGGGCGCGCGGTCGGCGGGGCGGGTGCAGTCGGTCGCCCTGCGGCTGATCGTCGAGCGCGAGATGGAGATCGAGGCGTTCCGCAGCCGGGAATACTGGTCGGTCAAGGCGCGCCTCGCGACGCCGCGCGGGCAGGAGTTCGATGCCCGCCTCGTCAGCCTCGACGGACGTCGGCTCGACAAGTTCGACATCGCGGACGCCGCCGGGGCCGAGGCCGCCGTGGCCGCGATCACCGCGCGCGACCTGACCGTCTCGGCGGTCGAATCGAAGCCGGCGAGCCGCAATCCCTCGGCCCCCTTCATGACCTCGACCCTGCAGCAGGAGGCGAGCCGCAAGTTCGGCTTCGGCGCGCGCCAGACGATGAACGCCGCCCAGCGCCTCTACGAGGCCGGGCATATCACCTATATGCGGACCGACGGCATCGACATGGCGCCGGAGGCCGTGATGGCCGCCCGCGACGTGATCAAGGCGCGCTATGGCGAGGCTTACGTGCCGAAGAGCCCGCGGATGTACAAGAACAAGGCCAAGAACGCGCAGGAAGCGCATGAATGCATCCGGCCGACCGACATGGGCCAGTCGCCGGACCGGCTGCGCCTCGAACCGGACCAGGGCAAGCTCTATGACCTCATCTGGAAGCGGACGACGGTCGATATCGCCAGCGCGGACGGCGCCGTCGGCCTGCGCGCGACCGGGCAGGTCGTTACCTTCGACGGCTTTCTCAAGGTCTATATGGAAGGCCGCGACGACGAGGATTTCGAGCTGATCGACGAGGAGGATGGCGGCCGCCTGCCCGTCATCGTCTCGGGCGAGCCGGCGGAGAAGCGGCGCGTCACGCCGGAGCAGCATTTTACCCAAGCCCCGCCGCGCTATACCGAGGCGACGCTTGTGAAGCGGATGGAGGAGCTCGGCATCGGCCGGCCCTCGACCTATGCCTCGATCGTCTCGACGATCCAGGAGCGAGACTATGTCCGCAAGGACAAGAACCGCCTGTTCCCGCAGGACAAGGGGCGGCTGGTCACCGCGTTTCTCGAAAGCTATTTCGGGCGGTATCTCGACTATAATTTCACCGCCGATCTCGAAGAGGATCTGGACCGCGTCACCACGGGGGACGAGGATTGGAAGGCGCTGCTCGCGCGGTTCTGGACCGATTTCTCCGCCGCGCTCGGCGAGACGGCCGAGCTGCGCATCACCGACGTGCTCGAGAAGATCAACGAGGTGCTGGAGCCGCATCTCTTCCCCGCGACGCCGGAGGATCCGGAGCCGAGGCGCTGCAAGGTTTGCGGCACCGGGCGGTTGAGCCTGCGCACCGCGCGCTCGGGGGGGGCCTTTATCGGCTGCTCCAACTATCCCGAGTGCCGCTATACGCGGCCGCTCGCCGGCGAGGTGGAGGGTGGCGACGCGGCTGGGCCGGACGGCAAGCTGCTCGGCCATGACGACAACGGCCTGCCGGTCACGCTGCGCGTCGGGCCCTATGGCCTCTATGTCCAGCTCGGCGAGGCGAGCGAGGATGCGCCGAAGCCGAAGCGCGCCTCGATCCCCAAGGGCATGGATGCGAGCGCGATCGACCTCGCGCGGGCGCTCGACATGCTGGCGCTGCCGCGGCTGATCGGCACGCATCCCGAGGATGGCGAGAAGGTCGAGGCCTCGATCGGCCGCTTCGGGCCTTATGTGAAGCACGGCAAGGTCTATGCGAACCTGAAGGACCCCGAGGAGGTGCTGACCATCGGCATGAACCGGGCGATGGAGGTTCTGGCGCAGAAGGCGGCGCGGGGCGCCGGACGCGGCGCGGCGGTGAAGCCGCTGCGCGAGCTGGGCCAGCATCCGGACGGGGGCGATGTCGGGCTTTATGAGGGGAAGTACGGGCCTTACGTGAAATGGGAGAAGGTCAATGCGACCCTGCCCAAGGACGTGCCGGCCGCCGAGGTGACCCTGGCGCAGGCCCTGGAGCTGATCGCGGCCAAGGCGCCTGCGAAGAAGCGGGCGCCGGCGAAGAAGGCGGCGCCGAAGAAGAAACCCGCCGCGAAGAAGCCGGCGGCGAAGCCGGCCGCGCCGAAGACGGCGGCGGAATAGTCCGCCTCCGCCGGGACCTCGTGAAATCGCGCGGGACGGCGCGCGCGGCGCGTGCTACGCGGGCGGCATGAGCCAGCTGCCCACCGAAGACGAACTCCTCGCCTGGTTGCGCGACCATCCGAACGAGACGACGAAGCGCGACATCGCCCGCGCCTTCGGCCTGCGCGGCGCCGGCAAGATCGAACTGAAGCAGATGCTCGCCCGCCTGGCGCGGGAGGGGCGGGTCGACAAGCGCGGCAAGCGGGCGCGTCCGGCCGGCGACCTGCCGCCCGTGCTCGTCCTGCGCGTGACGGGCGCGGACGCGGACGGCGACCTCTGGGCCGAGCCGGTGGAATGGGAGGCCGAGGCGCCCTTGCCGAGGGTGCGCGTCATCTCCCGGCGCGACGACCCGGCGCTCGGGGCCGGCGACCGGCTGCTCGGGCGCATGCTGGCGCCGGAGGGGCCGGAGGCGACGCTCGCCGCGCGGGTGATCCGCCGCGTCGGGATGGGGCCGAGCCGGGTGCTCGGCATCTATCACGAGAGCGAGTCCGGCGGCCGCGTCGCCGCGATCGACAAGAAGACCGACCGCGACTGGCGCGTCGAGCCCGGCGACCGCGGCGGCGCGCGTGAGGGCGAGCTGGTCGAGGCCGAGCAGGTGGGCGGCGCCCGCGGCTATGGCCTGCCGCGCGCGCGGATCATCGCCCGGCTGGGCGATCCCTCGGCGCCGAAGGCGGTGTCGCTGATCGCGATCCACGAGCATGGCATCCCGGACGATTTCCCCGACGCGGCCCTCGCCGAGGCCGAGGCGGCGAAGCCGGTGCGCATCGGCAAGCGCGAGGATCTGCGCGCGCTGCCGCTCGTCACCATCGACCCCGAGGATGCGCGCGACCATGACGACGCGGTCTCAGCCGCCGCCGATGACGATCCGGCGAACCCGGGCGGGCATGTCGTCTGGGTGGCGATCGCCGATGTGGCGCATTATGTGACGCCGGGCTCCGCGCTCGATCGCGAGGCGCGGCGGCGGGGGAATTCGACCTATTTCCCCGACCGCGTGGTGCCGATGCTGCCCGAGGCGCTGTCGGCCGATCTCTGCTCGCTGGTCGCGGGCGAGGACCGGCCGTGCGTCGCGGTTCGCATGGTGCTGAACGCGGCGGGCGAGAAGATCGACCACCGCTTCACCCGCGGGCTGATGCGCTCGCCCGCCTCGCTCACCTATGCCCAGGCGCAGGCGGCCGCCGATGGCCATCCCGACGACGAGACCGCGCCGCTGGCCGAGACCGCGATCCGCCCGCTCTGGGCGGCGTGGCGCGCGGCGCATGCCGCCCGCGATGTACGCCAGCCGCTCAATCTCGACCTGCCGGAGCGGCGGATCGTGCTTGGCGACGATGGCCGGGTGCTGTCGGTGAATTTCCGCGACCGGTTCGACGCGCATCGGGTGATCGAGGATTTCATGATCCTCGCCAATGTCGCCGCCGCCGAGACGCTGGAGGCAAAGCGCATGCGCCTGCTTTACCGCGTGCATGAGGAGCCGAGCCCGGAAAAGCTCGACGCGCTGCGCGAGACGGCGGCGAGCGTCGGCCAGGTTCTGGCCAAGGGGCAGGTGCTGAAAACCGCGCATCTCAACCGCCTGCTCGACGGCGTGGCGGGGACCGAGCATGCGGAGATGATCAATATCTCGGTGCTGCGCGCCATGACCCAGGCCTATTACGCGCCGGAGAATTTCGGGCATTTCGGGCTGAACCTGCCGCGCTACGGGCATTTCACCTCGCCGATCCGGCGCTATGCCGACCTGGTCGTGCATCGCGCGCTGATCCGCGGCCACGGCTGGGGTCCGGACGGCTTGACGCATGACGAGGAGATTGCCCTGCCCGAGACCGGCGAGCATATCTCGATGACCGAGCGCCGGTCGATGATGGCCGAGCGCGACACGACGGACCGCTATCTCGCCGCCTATCTCGCCGACCGGATCGGCGCGGAGTTCGAGGGTCGCGTCGCCGGCGTCGCGCGCTTCGGCCTCTTCGTGAAGCTCGACGAGACCGGCGCCGACGGGCTGATCCCGATCTCGTCGCTCGGGCGGGAATATTTCGCCCATGACGCCGCCAGCCAGACCCTGACCGGCGAGCGGACGCGCCGGGTGATCGGCCTCGGCGCCCGCGTCACGGTACGGCTGGCCGAGGCGGCGCCGATCACCGGCGGGTTGCTGTTCGAGCTTCTGACCATCGACGGCCGCGCGATGGCCGGCGGCGGCAAGAGCCCGGTGCGCGGCACGCCGCGGCGGAAGCTGGTGAAGTCGCGGATCCGGCGCGAGAAGACCGGGAGAAGCTAAGCTTTTCTTTTCCTTGACTGATCCGCCCCGCTGGATCAGTCCGCGCCCGCCTGCCCCCGGCGGGCGTGTCTGCGACGCACCCACCCAGGCAGGCGCGGACTGATCGAGAGGTCCGGAGAAATCGGGACCCCTATCGCCCTCCGCCATGGGCTCCGGGCGACGGCCCGGGTCGACCGTCCACTGGACGGTCGCCTTTTCCGGTCCGAAGGCACCCCCGCGCAATTTCAGGTAGATCCCGACGCCAATCCGCTTTTTTTCGCGCGAGCTTCCCGCTAGGCTGCGCGGCAAAAAAAACGAGCAACGATCGAACCGGAGGCAGGGCGGTTGAAACAGATCTCATTCGCGATGATTCTACTGGCTTTCGGGGCCGCGGGTTGCGGCGCCGGCGCCAATCAGCAGGTCGAGACCAGCATGCCCTCCGCGGCGAGCCCCAGCCCGCAACCCGAGAGCTTCGTCGCCTGGAAGGCCGCGTTCCGCACGCGGGCGCTGGCGCAAGGGATCAGTCCGGGCGTGTTCGACGCGGCCTTCCAGGGCG
Organism: Amaricoccus sp.; assembly: GCA_044225035.1. GTDB lineage: Bacteria > Pseudomonadota > Alphaproteobacteria > Rhodobacterales > Rhodobacteraceae > Amaricoccus. The sequence goes on from JBGAJI010000018.1 coordinate 31,444, forward strand.
TGGGTGTCAATGCCGACGTGGTGCGGCTCGACGGGCGGCAGGCGGAATTCACCAAGCCGATCTGGGAATATCTCGACAGCGCCGCCTCGCCGACGCGGGTCGAGACCGGCCGCGCCAAGCGCCGCGATCTCGGCCCGACCATGAATGCGATCGAGGCGCGCTACGGCGTCGATGGCGAGGCGGTGCTGGCGATCTGGGGCATGGAATCGAACTACGGCGCCAATCGCGGCGACATCCCGGTGATCGAGAGCCTCGCCACCCTCGCCTACGAGGGCCGGCGCCGGAGCTTCGCCGAGGAACAGCTGATCGCCGCGCTGCGCATCCTGCAGGCGGGCGACGTCGCCCCGGCCGACATGCGCGGCTCCTGGGCCGGCGCCATGGGCCATACGCAGTTCATTCCGTCGAGCTATCTCAGCTACGCGGTGGATTTCACCGGCGACGGCCATCGCGACGTCTGGTCCGGCGATCCGACCGACTCGCTCGCCTCGGCGGCGAACTATCTCGCGAAATCCGGCTGGCGCCTCGGTCAACCCTGGGGGATCGAGGTCCATATGCCCTCGGGCTTCAACTATGCCAGCGCCGATCAGGGCAACCGAAAGCCGGTCGGCCACTGGAACAGCCTCGGCGTCAGGACGATGGACGGGCGGCCGATCCCCGACCATGGCCCCGCGGCGATCATCGCCCCGGCGGGCGCGCGCGGCCCGACCTTCGCGGTGTTCCAGAATTTCGAAATACAACAACGCCACCTCCTATGCGATGGGCGTCGGTACCCTCGCCGACCGGATCGCCGGCGGCGGCGGCTTCGTCTCGCCCTGGCCGCGCGACGAGCGTGAGCTCAGCCGGACCGAGAAGGTCGAGTTGCAGGAGCGGCTGATCGCGCGGGGCTATGACACCGGGTCCACCGACGGGGTCATCGGCCCCAACACCATCCAGGCGATCCGCGGCTTCCAGTCCTCGCAAGGCATGACGCCGGACGGCTATGCCTCCTCGGCGCTGCTGCTCAAGCTGCGCTAGAGCGGAGGCGCGTCCAGCCGGGCGATCCGCTCCAGAGCGTTGAAATTGCGCGTTGTCGCATACCAGCGGCTTTTCGCGCCTGCCGGACGCCCTTCCGCCTTCGACCGAAGCGGGCTCTTGCCCGCGAGGCCCGGCCCGACAAGCCGAGGCACTGCCTCGGCCGGGCCGTTGCCCGGAGCGCCGGAGGCGCGGAAGGCAAGGGGCGCGCAGCCTGGGATGACGGCGCCAATCCGTCGCGCGCCTGCCTGGCTGGTGCGTCGCAGACGCGCCTGCCGGGGGAGGCAGGCGCGTGACGGATTTGTCTACGCCAAATCCGTCAAGAGAAGACAGGCGCGCGGGACCGACCGGGGAGCGGGCAACGGCAAGGGCCGCTGGTCGAAAATCCACCACCCGGACGGCCCGTCCTCAGCGGCCCCAGTCCACGCCCTGCATCTCGCGCAGGCGCGAGACGGTGCGTTCGAATTCGAAGGCGCCCGCGCCTTCGACATAGAGCGCCTCCGGCTCGGCGGCGGCCGAGACGACCAGCCGGACCCGCGCCTCGTAGAGCGCGTCGATCAGCGTGACGAAACGCTTGGCCTCGTTGGCGCGCGCCGGGCCGAGAATCGGCACGTCCTCGAGGATCAGGATGTCGAGCGCCTCGGCCAGGGCGAGATAATCGGCGGGGCCGAGCGGCCGGCCGCAAAGCTCGGCGAAGCTTGCCCGCGCCACCCGGTTCCGGTGCCGGGGCAGCGCCACCTCGCGCCCATGCACTTCCAGCGCCAGCGGCGCGTCCGGCCCGTGCGTCAGCGCGGTCCAGGCCGTGTCGAGCGCGGCGGTCGCGGCCGGTCCCGGCGGCGTGTGATAGACCGGGGCGCCGGCCAGCACCTCGAGCCGGTGATCGGTGGCGCTGGCCAGCTCATGCACCTCGAGCTTTTCCTTGATGAGCGCGATGAAGGGCAGGAACAGCTGTCGGTTCAGCCCGTTCTTGTAGAGCTCGTCCGGCGCGCGGTTCGAGGTGGCGACGATGACCACGCCGCGCTCGAACAGGCGCTCGAACAGCCGGCCGACCAGCATGGCGTCGGTGATGTCGGTGATCTGGATCTCGTCGAAACAGAGCAGCGTCGCGCCGTCCGCCACCGCGTCGGCGACCGGGCGGACCGGATCGGTGACGCCGCGCGCCCGCGCCGCCGCGATCCCCTTGTGGATTTCCTGCATGAAGGCGTGGAAATGCACGCGGCGCTTGGGGCTGACCGGCGCGGTCTGGAAGAAGAGGTCCATCAGCATCGACTTGCCGCGCCCGACGCCGCCGAAGAGATAGAGGCCCGGCACCGCCTTCTGCTCCATCCGCTCGCGGCCCCAGCCGAAAAGCCCGAGCCCGACGCTCTTCGGCTTGGCCGGATTGTAGTCGACGAGCCGCAGCGCCAGCAGCTGCAGCTTCTCGACCGCCAGACGCTGCGCAGGATCGGCGCTGAGCGCGCCCGCGGCCACCCGCTCGCGATAGGCCGCCATCGGGCCGATGTGATCCATGCGCGGGGTCCTTTCTCTTCCGCCCCTCCCTAGCAAATGAACCCGCGCGGTCAACGGCGGTTAGCCGGTTTTCCCGCGTGCCGAATTGGGCTATCCGAACCGGGGAAGCGTCGCGAGACGGGGCGCGCAACGGGAACGGGAACATGTCGGAACGACACTGGACTATTCTGGGCTATGACGGCGGCGCGAAGGTGTTCGAGCAATCGGTGTCCGTCGATGCCATCGCGGAAAGCGACGTGAAGGAGCTGCTGCGGCGCCTCGCCGCGCGGCACTGGAGCGAGGAGCAGGTGGTCGCCGCCTCGCTCAGCTCGCCCTCGCGCGAGCCGATCCTCGAGATCGTCGAGACATCGGACGGCCCCTTCGGCTTCACCACGGATGCGAGCTATCCGCGCTACTACGTCGCGGTCCTCGGCGACGTGCCGGACGAGATCGAAGATCTCGGCGACGATCAGGACGCCTGACCCCGACCGGAGGGACAGGCCCCGCGGCGGAGCGGCGCGGAAACGCGCGCCGTCCGCCCGACGGCGCGCGACCTCATCACGGGACTTTATGAACGACCGCGCATAAATTCGTTTGACGCCGCGTCCGGGGTTCGGGGAGGATCGGCCCCCCGCCCGATTGGAGCGCCCTCATGTCCGCCGCCCGCGCCACGCCCTTCTTCACGGCCGTCCTGCTGGCCAGCTGCGGCATCCTCCTGGTCAATTTCGGCATCCGCGCCAGCTTCGGCCTGTTCCAGATCCCGATCGCCGAACAGTTCGGCTGGCCACGCGCCGATTTCTCGCTCGCCATCGCCATCCAGAATCTCGCCTGGGGCGTCGGCCAGCCGATCTTCGGCGCGATCGCCGAGCGGTTCGGCGACAAGAAGGCGATCATCCTCGGCGCCATCATCTATGCGCTCGGCCTCGTCCTGTCAGCGAACGCGGTGACACCCGGGGCGCACCAGTTCCTCAATATCCTGATCGGCTTCGGCATCGCCGGCACCGGCTTCGGCGTCATCCTCGCGATCGTCGGCCGCGCCGCCTCGCCGGAGCATCGGTCGCTGGCGCTCGGCGTCGCCACCGGCGTCGGCTCGGGCGGACAGGTGGTCGGCCCGCTCCTCGCCGAGCATCTTCTCGGCATCATGCCCTGGAGCTCGGTCTTTCTGGTCTTCGCCGGCCTGATCCTCACCACGCTCCTGCTGCTGCCCTTCCTCAAGGGCGAGGTCCGGGTGGCGCCGGCGCCGGGCGAGGCCGGGATGGGCGCGATCGTCGGCCAGGCGGTGCGCGATCCGAGCTTCATACTGATCTTCATCGGCTTTTTCTCCTGCGGCTATCAGCTCGGCTTCATCACGGCGCATTTCCCCGCCTTCGTCACCGAGGTCTGCGCGCCGATCGCGCCCGGCTCGATCCTGTCGCTGATGGGGATCACCACGACGACCGCGCTCGGCGCGCTGTCGATCGCGCTGATCGGCTTCGCCAATATCGTCGGCACCATCACCGCCGGCGCGCTCGGCAAGCATTTCCGCAAGAAGTACCTGCTGGCGCAGATCTACGCCGCCCGCACCGTCGTCGCCGCCGCCTTCATCCTGACCCCGATGACGCCGGCGACCGTCGTCCTCTTCTCGCTGATCATGGGCGCGCTCTGGCTCGCCACCGTGCCCCTGACCAGCGGGCTCGTCGCCCAGATCTGGGGCCTGCGCTACATGGGCACGCTCTACGGTCTCGTGTTCCTCAGCCATCAGATCGGCGCCTTCATCGGCGTCTGGCTCGGCGGGCGGCTCTATGACGTCTATGGCGACTATACGCTGGTCTGGTGGATCGGCGTGGGGGTTGGCGCCTTCTCCGCGCTGGTGCATCTGCCGATCCGCGAACGCCCCGCGATGCTCGCCCCCGCCTGAGTCGTCCCCGCCTAGGGTCTGGCCCCATAAACGGGGTTCCCTCTTCTGGGCGCTTCTGATTCACTCTTCCGAAAGGGAGGGTTGGATGAGGCGTCACGAGTTGAGCGACGAGGAGTGGGCGATCATCGAGCCGCTGCTGCCGAACAAGCCTCTAGGGTCTGGCCCCATAAACGGGGTTCCCTCTTCTGGGCGCTTCTGATTCACTCTTCCGAAAGGGAGGGTTGGATGAGGCGTCACGAGTTGAGCGACGAGGAGTGGGCGATCATCGAGCCGCTGCTGCCGAACAAGCCTCGCGGGGTGCCGCGGGTCGATGACCGGAGGGTGATCAACGGCATCCTGTGGCGGTTCCGGACCGGCGCGCCGTGGCGGGACGTTCCGGAGCGCTATGGTCCGCGGACGACGCTCTACAACCGTTTCGTGCGCTGGCGGGCCGCGGGTGTCTGGGATCGCCTGCTCGCAGCGGTGTCGGCCGCCTACGACGGTGACATCGTGATGATCGACAGCTCCTGCGTGCGGGTCCACCAGCACGGCGCCGCCGTCAAAAGGGGGGCGCCGACGCCGGGGATGGCTGCATGGGACGCTCCCGGGGCGGGTTGACCACCAAGATCCACGCGCTCGTCGACGCCGATGGCCGGCCGGTCCGGCTGGAGCTGACCGCCGGACAGGCTGGCGACGCACCCGCCGCCGCGGCCCTCCTGGAGAATCTCGCGCCCGGCGCCATCCTGATCGCCGACCGCGCCTACGACACCAATGCCATCCGCGACCTCGCCGCCGACCGCGGCGCCTGGGCGAACATCCCGCCGCGATCCATCCGCAAGGGCACCTTCGCCTTCTCGACATGGGTCTACCGGCAGAGAAACCTGGTCGAGCGCTTCTTCAACCGGGTCAAGCAGTTCCGCGGTCTCGCCACCCGGTACGACCGAAACCCCGAGAACTACCTCGCCGCCCTCAAGCTCGCCGCAGTCCGCATATGGCTCGCGGAGATATGAGTCCGCACCCTACATCGCTCCAAACCCCACAGCGAGGAGCGTGCGATGCCCGTCACCGCCGAGGATCTGCGGATCATAAAGAACAGTCTGCCGATGGTACGCGCGCGGCTCGAGCCCGCGTCGGAGCAGTTCTACGACAATCTCTTCAGCATCGCGCCGGAATTGCGGTCGCTGTTCCGCGCCGACCTCGCCGGGCAGGGAATGCGCTTCTTCTCGACCCTCGCCACCATCGGCGACCTGCTCGACGCGCCCGAGGCGCTGGCCGACGAGATCGCCGATCTCGCACGCGCCCATGCCGGGGTCGGCGTCCGGCCCGAGCATTTCAAGCCGGTCGGCGCCGCGCTGATCGTGACGCTCGGCGAGACGCTCGCCCCGGATTTCACCCGCGAGATGGCCGAGGCCTGGCACAATGCCTTCGACGCGATCGCCGATCGGATGATCGCCATCGGCGCCTTCGCCTGAGGTTCGGGGGGCGTACCAGCGGCCTTTGCCTTGACCGGTCCTCCCCCCGGGCCGCCTTTCGCCCAACGACCGAAGCGGGCCCTTTGGGCCCGCGAGTCCCCGGCCCGACGAGTCGACGCATCGCGTTGGCCGGGCCGTTGCCCGAAGCGCGTGAGCGCGTAGGGCAAAGGGGGTGCCTCTTGGGACGAGGGCGCCAATCCGTTCGCGCCCGCCATGGGGCGGGCGGGCGCGGACGGATTTGTCTACGCCAAATCCGTCAAGAGAAGAAAAGCGGTGGGGATACTCCGCCAGCGGACCGCGAGCGAGGCGACGGGCGGTTGGTATCAGTCTTCGCCCGCGAGATGCGGAATGCCCTTCGCGCGGGCGATCTCCATCTGCCGGCGCCGCTCGCGAAAACCGTCGCGGCGCGCCTCGTCATATTCGCCGACGCAGGCCGGACAGGCGACCTCGGCCTCGAAGTCCGGATGGGCGCGATCGGCCTCCGATACCGGCCGGCCGCAGGCATGGCACCGCTCGTGCCGGCCAAGCGCCAGCCCGTGACCGACCGAAACCCGGCCGTCGAAGACGAAACACTCGCCGCTCCATCGGCTCACCGCCTCGGGGATCTCTTCGAGATATTTCAGGATGCCGCCGCGCAGGTGATAGACCTCGCCCGCGCCCTCGGCGAGGAGGAAGCTCGACGCCTTCTCGCAGCGGATGCCGCCGGTGCAGAACATCGCCACGGGCCGCCCCTCGAACGCGGCGCGATTGGCCCGCCACCAGTCGGGAAAGTCGCCGAAGGTGGCCAGCCGCGGGTCGATCGCCCCCTCGAAGCCACCGATCGCCACCTCGTAGGCGTTGCGCGTGTCGATCAGCACCATCTCCGGCCGGGCGATCAGAGCGTTCCAGTCGGACGGCGGCACATAGATTCCGACCGCCCGCGTCGGATCGGCCTCCGGCTGGCCCAGGGTGACGATTTCCCGCTTCACCCGCACCTTCATCCGGCGGAACGGCATTACGTCGGCGTGGCTGAGCTTCACCTCCAGCCCGGCGCATCCCGGCAGCGCGCGGAGATGGGCGAGCACCGCGTCGATGCCCGGCGCCGCGCCCGCGATGGTGCCGTTCAGCCCCTCGCGCGCCAGGAGCAGCGTCCCCTTGATGCCCGCGCGCGCGCAGACCCGCGCCAGCGGCCCGCGCATGGCGTCGGGATCCTCGAAAGGCGTGAAGCGATAGAGCGCGGCGACTGTGATTTCCGACATCGCCGGCCTCCTACCAGCCCCGGCGCGCCCTGCCAAGCCGCGGACCCGCGCTCGGTGAACGCGGGGCGCCCCGGGGTCGTCAGGCGTCGACGAGCACCTTCTCGCGCTTCAGGGCGAAGTCGAACCGCGCATGCGGGTCGGGGCCGGCGTCCGGGGTCGGCACGAAGTCCGCGATCGTCCGTTGCGCCGAACATGGCGGAAGGCGGGCGCCTGAGTTCAATACCGATACCCCCGAGGGCGCCGCCCGCCCGAGCCTTGGACGGAGCGTTCGCGGCTTGCATTTCCCTCCGAATTGTTGATGTTTTCTGTCGGAATGGCTCGGCGAAGCCGCGCGAGGAGGGGGTGGATATGCAGCCGCGATGTCTGGCTGACCTGCGTCGCGGCGGGTCGTCGGTCGGGCTCGTCTCGCGTGACGGAGCGGTGCTCTCCTTCGCCGAGCTCGACGACCGCGTGGAGGCCCTCGCCGGCCGGATGGCAGCGGCGCGCGGGCTGGTCATGATCGAGGGCACGACCTGCGTCGAGGCCGTCGTCGGCCTGCTCGCGGCCTGGCGCGCCGGGCATGCCGCGCTGCTGCTGCCCGCCGACGACGAGGCCGCGGCCGCCGATCTCAGGGCCCGGTTCCGGCCGGAGGCGGAATATCGGCGGCGGGATGGGCGCTGGCGGCTGACCATGGCCGAGGGTGCGGGAAATGCCGCGCCGCATCCGAAGCTCGCCCTGCTGCTCGCCACCTCGGGCAGCACCGGCCAGCCGCGGCTTGTCCGTCTCTCGGCGGCGGCGGTCGATGCCAATGCCCGGGCGATCGGCGACTATCTCGGCCTCGGGCCCGAGGATCGCGCCGCCCTCGTGCTGCCGCTCGGCTATTCCTACGGCCTTTCGGTGCTGACCTCGCATCTCGCGGCCGGCGCGAGCGTCTGGCTGCATGGCGGCTCGGTCCTCGATGCCGATTTCCTGCCCGGCCTCGCCGAGCGGGGCTGCACCAACCTCGCCGGGGTGCCCTATTCCTTCGAGCTCTTCGAGCGGATCGGCTTTCGCGACGCCGCCTTGCCGGCGCTGCGGTTCATGACCGTGGCCGGCGGGCGGCTCGGGCCGGAACGGGTCCAGCTCTATGACGCGCATCTGCGGGCGCGGGGCGGGCGGTTTTTCGTCATGTACGGACAGACCGAGGCGACGGCCCGCGTCGCCTACCTGCCGCCGGACCGCGCCGCGGAGAAGCCGGACCGGATCGGCGTGGCGATCCCGGGCGGCGCGCTGTCGCTGGTCGGCGCCGACGGCGCGCCGATCGAGGCGGCCGGAGTGGCCGGCGAGCTCGTCTATCGCGGGCCGAACGTGATGATGGGCTATGCCGACGCCCGGCCCGACCTTGCGCGGGGCGGCGAGGTCGCGGCGCTCGCCACCGGCGATCTCGCGATGCGCGACGCGGAGGGGCTCTACCGCGTCGTCGGCCGGCTGAAGCGGATCGCGAAGATCGCCGGGACGCGGATCGCGCTCGACGGGATCGAGGCGCGGCTCGGCGCCGAGGGGATCGCCGCCGCGGTCACCAGCGACGACGAGGCGCTGGTCGTCGTCTATGAGGGCGGGGCGGCGGCCGAGGCGGTGCGCGCGCGGGTCGCGGCGCTGGCCGGGCTGCCCGGCACACGGGTCCGGGCGATCGCGGTCGAGCGGCTGCCCCGGCTCGCCTCGGGCAAGCCCGATTTCGCGGCGGCGCTGGCGCTCGCTCCGGCGGCGAGGCCCGATCCCGGCGTCGAGGCGGATTTCCGGACGGTGTTCCTGCCGCGCCCCGTGGCGGCGGCCGACAGTTTCGAGAGCCTCGGCGGCGACAGCCTGCGCCGGGTCGAGCTGGCGCTGTTGCTGGAACGCCGGTTCGGCCGGTTGCCGGAGGGGTGGGAGGCGATGTCCCTCGCCGCCCTCGCCCGCCTGGACCGGCGCGCGGATCGGGGCGCGGACCGAAGCGGCGCGCGGATCGATACGGACATGCTGTTGCGCGTCCTCGCCATCCTGGCGGTGGTCCTGCACCATGCGACCGACTGGCCGATCCCGTTCGGATCGGCGCTGATGGTCGTGCTGATCGGCCACGGGCTCGCGCGGTTCCAGCTGCGGGCGCTGGCCTCGGACGGGCTCGCCGGGTTTCTCGCGCCGCTGCCGCTGGTCCTCGTGCCTTATTTCCTGATCGTCGCGGGCTATGCCGTCGCCTGGGGTCAGGTGCCCTGGGCCTCGGTCTTCCTCGTCGGCAATTTCGGGATCGCCGATCCGGTCGATCATACGATGCTCCCCTATCTCTATTGGTTCGTCGAGGTCTATGCGCAGCTGCTGCTCGTGCTCGCCGCCGTCTTTCTGGTGCCGGCGGCGCGCCGGGCGGCGACCGGGACGCCGTTCGGCTTCGCGCTCGGCTTTCTCGCCCTGGCGCTGGCGGCGCGGGCCGTGGTGCCGGGGCTCTGGGACCTTGGCGGACGGCAGATCTTCACGCTCGCCTGGGTGGCGCCGCTCGCCGCCTTGGGCTGGTGCGTCGCGGTCGCCCGGGGGCGCCAGACGCTGGCCGTGCTGGCGCTCGCGGCCGCCGTCCTGCCGCTGCTCGCCTGGGGCGGCGGCAACTGGATGGGGGCGTGGGTGCGGTATGGCGGGGTCTTCGCGGCGATCGCCCTTCTCGCCCTTGCCCCGGCGACGCCCATCCCGCGGGCGGCGCTGGCGCCCCTGCTGACGATCGCGGCGGCGAGCTATCCGATCTATCTCCTGCACCGGTTCGTGCCGAACGTGATCCTCGCGCCGGTCGAGCCGCTGTTGTCGGCGCCGGTTTTCGCCGCCGCGTCGGTGGTCGGCGGCGTCGCGCTTGGCCTCGTCGCGGCGCACGCCCGGCGGCTGGTGTCCCCTTGGCAGGCTTGGGCGAGCATGGGCGAGGCGGCGCGGCGGGCGGGGCGCGTCATCCTCGCAGGAACATCGCGTCGATCCGGCTGAGGCACCAGAAGCTGGCGAGGATGCCGATCGCATAGGCCGCCGCGACCGGAGCCCGGGGCGGCGGCGTGACGACGCGGCGGAGCGCGGCGGTGGCGGCGAGGATCGCGGCGATGAAGAGGAGCTGGCCGATCTCCACCCCGATGTTGAAGAAGAGGAGCGCCAGCGGGATGTCGCCCTTCGGCAGGCCGAGCTCGGCCAGCGCCCCGGCGAAGCCGAAGCCGTGCAGGAGGCCGAAGGCGAAGGCGACGAGCCAGGGCCAGTCGGTGGCGAGGCTGGTCTCGCCCCGGCGGAGGCGGACGGCTTCGACGCAGACGAGGACGATCGAGAGCGCGATCATCGCCTCGACGGGCGCGGCCGGCAGGGTGACGAGGCCGAAGGTCGCGAGCGCCAGGGTGATCGAATGCGCCAGGGTGAAGGCGGTGATGGTCTTCACCATCACCCGCCAGTCGCGCACGATCAGCATTAGCGAGGCGACGAAGAGCAGGTGGTCGAAGCCGAAGAGGATATGCTCGATCCCCTCGCGGAGGTAGGTGGCGGCGAGTTCGAGCGCGGATTGCTCGGCCGCCACCTCGAGCCAAGGTTGCGCGGGGCGGATCATGGTGGTGGTGGTCTGGCCGTCGATGGTGACGCGGGCCAGGACGTCGGTGATGGTCGCCTGTAGCCCGACGAAGTCGATGCGCTTGCCGGCGAGGCCGCCCGGCACCTCGATGAGGCGCCGTTCGATGGTCGAGCCCGGCATTTCCTGCCGGCCCGGCCCGCTGATCGTGCGGATTTCGGTGGGCAGCGTCAGTACGACGGGCAGCGGCATGCCGGAGAGCAGCGGCGTGCGCCAGATCACCGCGTAGCGGTCCGGTCCGGTCTGGTCGATCTGCAGATAGGCCGGCCGGACCTCGTGCGCCTGGGCGCCAGTTGCGAGGCAGAGCGCGGCGAGCAGCGCGAGAAACAGGCGGGCCACCGCTCAGAGCCCTCCGACGGCCGCGGCGGCGGGAGCGGAGGGGCCGAGGTCGCCGAGGTCGGCGGGGGAGACGTCCGGGATCACCACGGTATAGCGGGCGCGCATGTCCGCCTCGGCCCGGGCGCGGATTTCCTTGTAGCGCGCATCGGTCCAGGCGGCGCTTACGTCGGCCTCGATCTCGTCGAGGGCGGGGACGCGGGCGGGTTCGAGGCTGTCGATATAGACGAGGTGCCAGCCGTAGCCGGACTGGATCGGTCCGACCCAGGCGCCCGGCGGCTCGGCGAAGAGCGCGGCGGCGAAGGCCGAGCCGAATTCCTTCGTCACCGTCTCGGACGAGCGGCCGCCGTAATAGTCCTGGAACATGAAGCGGTCGCCGACGCCGGCGAGGGCGGGAGAGGATGGCGGCAGGCCGGCGATGGCGGGCAGCGCGGCGGCGGCGGCGGCCTCGGCGGCGGCGGTACCCCGGCCGTCGGGCGAGAAATAGACGTGGCGGAAACTGACCCGCGCCGGCAGGGTGAATTGCGCGGCATGGGCGGCGTACCAGTCGGCGAGCTCGTCCCGCGTCGGCGGGTTCAGCTGCGACAGGTCGGCGAGCAGGAAGTCCATCTTCTGTGCCAGCCGCCGCTCGATGACATCGTCGTCGCGGTCGAGGCCGAAGGCCGCCGCCTCGCGCGCGAGGATGCGCTGCGTCGCCCGCTGTTCGGCGAGGCGGCGCAGCTGGTCGCGGTCCGGCGGGGGCAGGCCCTGCGCGATCTGCGACAGCGCCAGCTGCTTCATGTCGTCGCGCGTCAGTTCGATGCGCATCGGGTCGGCCGCCGGCTGCGCCTCGGGCGCGAAGATCTTGTAGGCGGTGAAGAGTACGAAGCCCGCGACGAGGAAATGCAGCAGCGGATCGCGCAGGACGCGCCCGATGCGCGAGGATCGGAGCGGGGTCATTGCGACAGGACCGCCCGCGCCGCCGGGTGGGGGCTTTGTGCGAGATAGGCGCGGATGGCGAATTCCTCGGCCGGATCGCGCACGGCGCCCGCCGCGATCAGCGCGGCATAGTCGGGGCTGGCCGCCCAGGCCTGCCAATGCGCGAGGTCGGGCGCGACGAAGCCCGCCATCGCCGGACGGGCGCGGATGAAGCGGCGGTAGGTCTCGACGACGGCGGCGCGCGGCACGGTGGCGTCGGCGTCGCCCTGGACCGACAGCGCGGTCAGCGCCGCCTCGACCTCCGCGAGGTCGCGGCCGCGGTCGGCGAGGTAGGTCGCCTCGACCCAAGGCAGGCGGCCGGGGCCGCGCAGTTCCAGATCCGCCGCGAGCAGGGCCGGCAGGTCGGTCGCGTCATGCGCCCGGTGGTTGGCAGCGAGCCGCGCCTCGATCGCGGCGGCGTCCTCCGGGCGGCCCGCGACGCCGAGCAGCAGGATAT
>JBGAJI010000147.1:0-6393 GCA_044225035.1 Amaricoccus sp.
GCGCGACCTGCCACTGGCAGGTCGGCAAGATACGGGCGCAAGAACGACATCTCGAACCACCTCGCCAGAAAGGGCGGACGGCCAAATCCGATCCCCCTTGCCGCCTCATGAGCCCCCCTTGCCCGGGCGCGGGATATCGGCGACGAGATCCGGCATGACCCGTCCCGATCCGCTCGTCATCTTCACCCCGTCCGGCAAGCGCGGCCACTTCCCCGTCGGAACCCCGGTGCTGACCGCCGCCCGCCGGCTCGGGGTCGATCTCGACAGCGTCTGCGGCGGGCGCGGCATCTGCTCGAAATGTCAGGTCACGCCCGCCTATGGCGACTTCCCCAAACACGGGCTGGTGGCCGAGGCGGGCGCGCTCAGCCCCTGGAACGCGGTCGAGGAACGCTACCGGTCCAAGCGCGGCCTGATCGACGGCCGCCGCCTCGGCTGCCAGGCGCTGATCGAGGGCGACGTGGTGATCGACGTGCCGCCCGAGAGCCAGGTGCACAAGCAGGTGGTGCGCAAGCGCGCCGAGGCCCGCCAGATCGTGATGGACCCCGCCACCCGGCTCTATTTCGTCGAGGTGGCCGAGCCCGACATGCTCGACCCCTCCGGCGACCTCGAACGGCTGGAACGCGCGCTGACCGAGCAATGGGGCCTCACCGGCGTCAAGGGCGACCTGCGCACCCTCCAGATGCTGCAACCCGCCCTGCGCAAGGGCGGCTGGACCGTCACCTGCGCGGTCTATTCCGGCGAACCGGGCCGGTCGCAGATCCTGCATGTCTGGCCCGGCTTCTACGAAGGCTCGATCTTCGGCCTCGCCATCGACCTCGGCTCGACCACCATCGCCGGCCATCTCTGCGACCTCGTGACCGGCGAGGTGCTGGCCTCGACCGGCCTTATGAACCCGCAGATCCGCTTCGGCGAGGATCTGATGAGCCGGGTCAGCTACGCGATGATGAACCCCGGCGGCGCGGCCGAGCTGACCCGCGCGGTCCGTCAGGCGATGAACGCGCTGGTCGAGCAATGCGCCGCCGAGGCGCGCGTCGCGCCCGAGCTGGTGTTCGAGGCGGTCATCGTCTGCAACCCGGTGATGCACCACCTGTTGCTCGGCATCGACCCGACCGAGCTTGGACAGGCGCCCTTCGCGCTCGCCACCGCCTCGAGCCTCGTGCTCTGGGCGGTCGAGATCGAGCTGCGGCTGCATCCCGATGCGCGGATCTATCTCCTGCCCTGCATCGCCGGCCATGTCGGGGCCGACGCCGCCGCCGTGGCGCTCTCCGAGGCGCCGAACGAGTCGGATGAACTGACGCTGGTGGTCGATGTCGGCACCAACGCCGAGATCCTGCTCGGCGACCGCCAGGGCGTGCTCGCCTGCTCCTCGCCGACCGGCCCCGCCTTCGAGGGCGCGCAGATCTCCTCCGGCCAGCGCGCGGCGCCGGGGGCCATCGAGCGCGTCGAGATCGACCCCGTCACCAAGGAGCCGCGGTTTCGCGTCATCGGCTGCGACCTCTGGTCCGACGATCCCGGCTTCGCGGCCGCGACCGCGCGCACCGGCGTGACCGGTATCTGCGGCTCCGGCATCATCGAGGCGATCGCCGAGATGCGCCTCGCCGGTCTCGTCGACCGGAGCGGGCTGATCGGCTCGGCCGAACAGACCGGCACCGCCCGCTGCGTGCCCGAAGGCCGCACCCACGCCTACCTGCTGCGCGACGGCGGCGACGACGGCGGCCCGCGCATCCTCGTCACGCAGGGCGATGTCCGGGCGATCCAGCTGGCGAAATCCGCGCTCTACGCCGGGGCGCGCCTGCTGATGGACCAGCGCGGCGTTGACCGGGTCGAGCGCGTCGTGCTGGCCGGGGCCTTCGGCGCCCACATCAGCCCGAAACACGCCATGGTGCTCGGCATGATTCCCGATTGCGACCTCGCCCGTGTCACCTCCGCCGGCAACGCCGCCGGGACGGGCGCCCGCATCGCGCTGCTCAACGTCGCCGCCCGGCGCGAGGTCGAGACGCTGGTCACCCGGATCCACAAGGTCGAGACCGCGATCGAGCCGCGCTTCCAGGAGCATTTCGTCGCCGCGAACGCCATCCCCCACGCCAGCGACGCCTTCCCCCACCTCACCGCGGTCGTCACCCTGCCCGACGTCTCTTTCAACGCCGGCGAAGGCGGACGCCGTCGCCGCCGCGGCTGACCTGCGCGGGGAATCGCATTCGACGATCCGCCCTTAGAGATGTTTCCGCGCCCGCGACTTGCCGACCTGCCAGCAGCAGGTCGCGCGGGCGCCGCAGCCGACGGTCGATCTCGTGAAGGGGATGCTGCCAAGTCGCGCGCGGTCCCCACCGCGGGGTCGCGCCGCCTTCGGCTTGCCGCGACCGCGAAAAACCCCTAGACGGCGTGGGTCTAGGGCCGCGAGCGGAGCAAGCGATGTCGTCACCCAAGAAAGTCGTTCTGGCCTATTCCGGCGGCCTCGACACCTCCATCATTCTGAAATGGCTGAAGAACGAGTATGATTGCGAGGTGGTGACCTTCACCGCCGACCTCGGCCAGGGCGAGGAGCTGGAACCCGCCCGCAAGAAGGCCGAACTGCTCGGGGTGAAGCCGGACAACATCTTCATCGAGGATCTGCGCGACGAATTCGTCCGCGACTTCGTGTTCCCGATGTTCCGCGCCAACGCGGTCTACGAGGGCCAGTACCTGCTCGGCACCTCCATCGCCCGGCCGCTGATCGCCAAGCGCCTGGTCGAGATCGCCGAGGCGACCGGCGCCGACGCGGTGGCGCATGGCGCGACCGGCAAGGGCAACGATCAGGTGCGGTTCGAACTGTCGGCCTATGCGCTCAATCCCGCGATCCGGGTGATCGCGCCGTGGCGCGAATGGGCGCTGACCAGCCGCACCAAGCTGATCGCCTTCGCCGAGGAGAACCAGATCCCGATCGCCAAGGACAAGCGCGGCGAGGCGCCGTTCTCGGTGGATGCCAATCTCCTGCACACCTCGTCCGAGGGCAAGGTGCTCGAGGATCCGGCCGAGGAAGCGCCGGAATATGTCTATCAGCGCACCGTCAGCCCCGAGGCCGCGCCGAACACGCCGGAATATGTCGAGATCGGCTTCGAGCGCGGCGATCCCGTCTCGATCGACGGCGAGGCGCTGAGCCCCGCCGAACTGCTCACCCGGCTCAACGTCCTCGGCGGGCGGCATGGCATCGGCCGGCTGGACCTCGTCGAGGGGCGCTTCGTCGGCATGAAGTCGCGCGGCATCTACGAGACGCCGGGCGGCACCATCCTGCTCGCCGCGCATCGCGGCATCGAATCGATCACGCTCGACCGCGGCGCCGCGCATCTCAAGGATGAGCTGATGCCGCGCTATGCCGAGCTCATCTACAACGGCTTCTGGTTCAGCCCCGAACGCGAGATGCTGCAGGCGCTGATCGACCGCAGCCAGACGTCGGTCACCGGCTCGGTTCGGGTGAAGCTCTACAAGGGCCTCGCCTCGGTCGTCGGCCGCGCCTCGCCGCTGTCGCTCTATTCCGAGCAGCATGTGACCTTCGAGGACGACGCCGGCGCCTATGACCAGAAGGACGCGGCCGGCTTCATCAAGATCAACGCCCTGCGCCTGCGCCTGCTCGCCACCCGCGACCGGCGCGGGTCGGGTCAGTGACCGGAGCCGGCGGAGCGGCGGGGGCGTGAGGCTCGCCGTCTTCAGCGCCCGCGCCTATGACCGCGCGTCGCTCGACGAGGCCAATGCGAAGGCGGGCTCGCCCTGCGAGATCGCCTATTTCGACACCCGGCTGGACGGCGACACGGCGGTGCTGGCCCGCGGCGCGCGGGCGATCTGCGCCTTCGTCAACGATACGCTCGACGCCGCCACCGTGGACGAGCTGGCCGGGCTCGGGGTGAAGCTGGTCGCGCTGCGCTGCGCCGGGTTCAACAATGTCGATCTCGCGGCCTGCGCCCGTCGGGGCATCGCCGTCGGCCGGGTGCCGGCCTATTCGCCCGAGGCGGTCGCCGAGCATGCGATTGCTCTTGTCCTCACCCTCAACCGCAAGATCCATCGCGCGCATCCCCGGGTGCGCGACGGCAATTTCGAGCTCGACGGGCTGCTCGGCTTCGACCTCGGGCGGCGGGTGGCCGGCGTGGTTGGCACCGGCGCCATCGGCCTCGCCGCCGCGCGCATCCTGCGCGGCTTCGGTTGCGAGGTTCTCGGCTACGATCCTTTTCCCGGAGAGGCTTTCCCCGCCTTGGGCGGACGCTACGCGCCGCTCGACACGCTGCTCGCCGAGGCGGATGTTATCACCCTGCATTGTCCGCTGACGCCCGAGACGCACCACCTGGTCGACGCCGCCGCGCTGGCGCGGATGAAGCCGGGGGTGATGCTGATCAACACCAGCCGCGGCGCGCTGGTCGACACCGCCGCCGTGATCGACGGGCTGAAGTCCGGCCATGTCGGCGCGCTCGGCCTCGATGTCTATGAGGAGGAGCAGGAGCTGTTCTTTCGCGATCTGTCGAACGCCCCGATCCAGGACGATGTCTTCGCCCGCCTGCTGACCTTCAACAACGTGGTCATCACCGGCCACCAGGGCTTCTTCACCGCCGACGCCCTGGCCGAGATCGCCGAGACGACGATCGCCAATGTCACGCGCTTTCTCCGCGACGGACGCCCGCTGCATCCGGTGACGGCGAAGTGACCCGCTAGAGAAAGACGCCCGCGTTGCGGACCAGCACCGTCTGAAGCGCGTAGATCGCGATGATCACGATCAGCGGCGACAGGTCGAGCCCGCCCATGTCGGGCAGAACGCGACGGATGGGGCCATAGATCGGCTCCAATACGCGGTTCAATCCGGTCCAGATCTGCCAGACCAGCGGCTGGTTGCGGTTCAGCACGTTGAACCCGATCAGCCAGCTCATGATGACGTGCGCGATCACCACCCACCAGACGATGTCGAGAACGAGGAGCAGGATCTGCAGGATCGACGTCATCGCGGGGTCCACCTGGGCCAGGGCATCCTCAGGTAGCCTGCGCGCCCCGCGACCGCCCCTCATTGCTCTCCCGTCCTCTTCCCGGGCCGCTCTCCCGGCGCATCCTCGCCAGCCTCGGCCGCGATCAGCCGGGCGATCCTCCGCGCCACGCGCTCGCCATGCCGCGTGACCTCCGGGATACCCATCAGTTCGCCGACATGGCCCCGGGCGAGCGGCCCGGCGACCAGCAGCGTCGTCGAGGGATTTCCGTCGGCGCCGACCGCGTGGCAGTCGTCGGCGACGTGAATCCCGAGCCCGAGCGGGTCGGGACAGAGAAGGCCATCGCCGGCGAGGCCGCGCAGCACGGGGTTGGACCGTGCCACATCGGCGTGGTCCGGCCCCGTGGTCACCACGACGGCGTCGTAGAGCTCGGTCACAACCTCCGGCGCGCCACGCGGGCGATAGTCGACCCGGATGCCCTCCGTCGTCTCGCGCGCCTCGACGAGGCTCGCCGCGACGATCGACAGGTGCCCGGAGGCCAGCGTCGCATCCAGCACCGCCTCGACCTGCGGCGCGAATCGCCGCGCAGCGTCAGGGTGCCCGGCGACATGCGGATCCGCTCCGCCGCCAGCCAGTCGACGAAATGGCCCGGATCGTCGGCGATCAGCGTCATGCGCGCCGCGGGAACATTGATGCGGTGGGCGGGATCATCGCTGGAATAGGCAAGGCCGCGGCCGAGCGCCGGGCGCGGTTCGACCACGACGATCTCGACATCCGCGGGCGTGGTCACCGAGGCGCCCGACACACCGCCTCCGAGGATCGCGACGACGGGCCGGCGAGCCTGCGCGCTCTCCTCCGCCTCGTCGCGGGTGTCGCGCATCAGAAGGGCCGGCCGATGTTGCCAGACAGTCCGACGATCCCGCCAACCATGCGTCACTCCGAATCACGACCAACTCTGTCGAGTTTAAATGACGAAAGAAGGCGCGCAAGCCGGACGCGCGGGGCGAAAGCGGGCGGGTCGACGGCGAAAGCACGGCGGCGATACGCCGCTCGGCGCGCGGCGGGTCTGGTGGTTCCCGCCGCCATGAATAAAGTCCTGCCCATGGGCGCGGGCGCCACGCCACCGCCTGCGTCGATGGGGACTGACATGTATCGCGAAATCGCCGAAATCACCGTTACCGACCCGGCCGGCTTCGAGGCGGCCGTGGCCAAGGCCAAGCCGATTTTCCTCGCCGCCGAAGGCTGCCACGGCCTGACGCTGCGCCGCGTGGTCGAGACGCCGGAGGTCTATCGGCTGGTCGTCGAATGGCGCAGCGTCGAGGATCACATGGTCACCTTCCGCGAGTCGGAGGGTTTTCAGGCGTGGCGGGCGCTCGCCTCGCCGTTCTTCGCCGGCCCGCCCAAGGTGACGCATTCCAGCGAGGTCGCCCTCGCCTGACGCCGCCGAACGACG
>JBGAJI010000148.1:0-6372 GCA_044225035.1 Amaricoccus sp.
TTCGAGCTCGTAGCGCACGAACTCCAGCGTCGCGGTCTCGTTGAAGTCGCGGATCGGGAAGACCGACTGGAAGACGCCCTTCAGCCCCTCGCCGTCCTGGGGGGTGTCCTGATCGCCCGACTTCAGAAACAGGTCATAGCTCGACTTCTGAACCTCGATGAGGTTCGGCATTTCCGCCACTTCGCGGATCGTGCCGTAGAATTTGCGAATACGCTTGTGACCTGAATGCGTCTGAGCCATGCTCTCGTACCTCTTGCCTGCATGCGAGCGGCCCGGCGGGGAACGGGTTACTCGGCTGTGCCCGACGATGTTGATCCAATGCTTGTGCGATGTCCCACTTCGCACACCCGGATCAATGCGTCTGTCAGGATGCCCGCGCGCGGGTGCCCGGAGAAACGCACTGGAAAAACGCCCGCTCGCATCCCGGGGCCGCCGCCGGCCCGTCTTCGCGCGCATCTTTCAAACGCCAAACTGGACCCGCGCGAACGCGGGCCCAGTCATCTTGGTTAACGCAACCTTAAGTTGCGATCAATCACTTCAGTTCGACTTCGGCGCCGGCGTCGACCAGCTTCTTCTTGATCTCCTCGGCCTCGGCCTTGGAGACACCTTCCTTCACGGCCTTGCCGCCGGCTTCCACCAGATCCTTCGCCTCCTTGAGGCCGAGGCCGGTGATGGCGCGGACTTCCTTGATGACGTTGATCTTCTGGGCGCCAGCGGCCTTCAGGATCACGTCGAACTCGGTCTG
Source organism: Amaricoccus sp. (assembly GCA_044225035.1). GTDB lineage: Bacteria > Pseudomonadota > Alphaproteobacteria > Rhodobacterales > Rhodobacteraceae > Amaricoccus. The sequence goes on from JBGAJI010000148.1 coordinate 746, forward strand.
TTCCTCGGCGGCCTCGGCGGGGGCGCCGGCGGCCGGACCGGCCGCGACCGCGACCGCGCCGGCGGCCGGCTCGATGCCGTATTCGTCCTTGAGGATCTTCTTCAGTTCCGACGCCTCGAGAAGGGTCAGGCCCACGATCTCTTCGGCAAGCTTCTTCAGGTCAGCCATTTTCTTTTCCAATCAGGTTCTTTGTCAGGTCCGGGGTCAAGGTCGCGTCCCACCGGCCTCGGGTTGCTTCGATTACGCCGCCTCACGCTCTTCGAGCGTGGTCAAGATGGCCGCGATATTCGCGGCCGGCGCGCCAATGGCCGAGACGAGGTTGCCCGCCGGAGCCCCGATGCAGGCCACGATCGAAGCGATCAGCTCCTCACGCGACGGCATCGCGGCCACGGCTTTCACCCCGGCCTCGTCGAGCGGCGTCGCCCCCATCGCACCCCCGAGGACAACAAGCTTCTTGTTGTCCTTGGCATAGGCCTCCACCACTTTCGCGGCGGCGACCGGGTCCTCCGAATAGGCGAGCACCGTCATGCCCTTCAGAAGGTCCCCCATCTTTTCACCGGGGGTCCCCTTCAGGGCGATCTTGGCGAGCTTGTTCTTGGCGACGCGGACCGCCCCGCCGGCGGATTTCATCCGCAGGCGAAAGTCCGTCATCTCGGCGACCGTGAGGCCTTCGTAGTGCGCGACCACGACGACACCAGAGTCCGTGAAGATCTGGCCGAGATCCCCGACCACCACTTCCTTTTGGGCTCTATCCACAGTGCTCTCCAAGTTCATGGCGAAGGCTGACGCCCCCGCCGCTCAGTTTCGCCGGCCAGGCCGGCGTCTCGGGTCCTTACGGGTCCCGCCAAAACCACCCCGGGGCCAGCCCGGACAGATCCTGATCGTTTCCCATCTCAGGCAGGATTTCCGCCGGTTTCCCGGCAACCCACCGTCTCGGACAGTCGGGCGGATTGCTCCGCCCGCCACATCCCCCGGTCGCCCGGGGGAATTCCTGTTATTCGACCGCGCTGGCGATGTCGACCGTCACGCCCGGCCCCATGGTCGAGGACAGGGCGATCTGCTTCAGATAGGTGCCCTTGGCACCCGCCGGCTTCGCCCTGCTGACCGCCTGGACGAAGGCCTTGACGTTCTCGACCAGCTTTTCCTCGTCGAACGAGGTCTTGCCGACGCCGCCATGCAGCACGCCCGCCTTCTCGACCTTGAACTGGACCTCGCCGCCCTTGGCGTTCTTCACGGCCGTCGCGACATCCATCGTCACCGTCCCGACCTTGGGGTTCGGCATCAGGTTGCGCGGCCCGAGGATTTTCCCGAGGCGCCCGACGATCGGCATCATGTCCGGCGTGGCGACGCAGCGGTCGAACTCGATCTTGCCGCCCTGGATCGTCTCCATCAGATCCTCGGCGCCGACGATGTCGGCTCCGGCGGCCAGCGCCTCGTCCGCCTTTGCGCCACGCGCGAAGACCGCGACGCGCACGGTCTTGCCGGTGCCGTTCGGCAGGTTGACGACGCCGCGCACCATCTGGTCGGCGTGACGCGGATCGACGCCGAGATTCATCGCGATCTCCAGCGTCTCGTCGAACTTCGCCGTGGCGTTGGCCTTGACGAGCTTCACCGCCTCGGCCAGCGGCAGGTTCGCCTTGCCCTCGACGGACTTGCGGGCGGCGGCGATGCGCTTCGCGACTTTTGCCATCCCCGTTACCCCTTGATCTCGATGCCCATCGACCGGGCGGAGCCGGCGATGATCAGCATGGCCGCGTCGACGTCGTTCGCGTTCAGGTCGCGCATCTTGGTCTCGGCGATCTCGCGCACCTGGGCGAGGGTCACCGAACCGGCCGTCGTCTTGCCCGGCGTCTTGGACGCGGACTTGAGGCCCGCGGCCTTCTTCAGGAGGAACGACGCCGGCGGCGTCTTGATCTCCATGGTGAAGGACTTGTCGGTGAAATAGGTGATGATCACCGGGGTGGGCGAGCCCACTTCGAGATCCTGCGTCTTGGCGTTGAATGCCTTGCAGAATTCCATGATGTTGATGCCGCGCTGACCGAGCGCCGGCCCGACGGGCGGGGACGGGTTCGCCTTGCCGGCGGCGACCTGCAGCTTCAGGCTGCCTGCGACCTTTTTGGCCATGATGGCCTCCTCTCACGTTCCATTCCCTCGGGACGCGTCCCTCGGGGCTGCGATGGCGTGGTCCGGCTCCGGGACGGCGCGCCGCCCCTGCCTCCCACGATGGTCCCGGGCCTTGGCCCGGGCGCGATCACGAGGCCTTGGAGACCTGCGTGAATTCCAGCTCGACCGGGGTGGCCCGGCCGAAGATCGAGACCGACACCTTCAGGCGGCTGCTGGCCTGGTCGACTTCCTCGACCATGCCGGCGAAGCCTTCGAACGGGCCGTCCGTGACATTGACCTGCTCGCCGGTCTGGAAGGTGATGATCGAGCGCGGCCGCTCCATCCCTTCCTCGACCTGGTTCAGGATGCGCGCCACCTCGTCGTCGCGCATGGCCGACGGCTTGCCCTGGGGGCCGAGAAATCCGGTGACGCGGTTGATGGAGTTAATGAGATGGTAAGTCCGGTCGGTCATTTCCATACGCACCAGCACATAGCCGGGCATGAATCTTTTCTCGGTCTGCACCTTCTTGCCGCGACGGATCTCGATGACCTCCTCGGTCGGGACCATCACGTCGGAGATCTCGTCGGCCAGCCCCTGCTGGGCCACCGCGTCGCGGATCGCCTCGGCGACCTTCTTCTCGAAATTCGACAGGACGCTCACCGAGTACCAGCGCATCGCCATGTTGTCCGTCACCTCAATCTGGAGCGGCGCGGGCCCGCTCGCGGTCTTCTTGGTCCGGGCCGGCGGCGGCCCCCCCCGGGGTTCGTCCCGCGGATGACTTGACGCCGGCGCAAAAGGAAAATGGCGCACGACCGAATCGACGCGCGCCCTTGTCCGTCTTCAGGAGCGCCGATTTACTCTCGGCGCCGTCCGGGTTCAAGAGGCCATCTGTAGAATCAGCTCGAGCCCGTACCGGATCAGAAGATCGACGAGGAAGAAGAAGGTGGCGAACACCGTCGCCATGATGAGGACCATCACGGTGGTCAGCCCGGTCTCGCGCCGGCTCGGCCAGACCACCTTCGCGGTCTCGGCGCGCACCTGCTGGATGAACTGCAGTGGATTGGTCCTGGCCATGGATGGTCCGCCTTATCGGGGCGGTCGCCGTCCCCGCGCCTCGCATCGTCCGCGGCGTCGCCCGCGGCCGTCGTCGTTCCGCATGCTGGCAGGGGCGATAGGACTCGAACCTACGACCCTCGGTTTTGGAGACCGATGCTCTACCAACTGAGCTACACCCCTAGGGGCCGGCATGCGCGGCCTCAGATACGGCGCCCGCGCGCCGGATGCAAGGGCCGGGATGGATCGACAGGCGCCACGCCGGGAAGCGCCACGCCGGGCCGCTCGTCAGCGGCGCGACCACAGGTTGCGCCAGGAGGGCACGCCGGATCCGAGGGGCAGGGGACGGAGGCCCTGCGCGGTGAGGAGGGCGGTTTCGTCCCCCTCCAGCACGAGGCAGGTCAGGTTGCCGGTGCGGAAGGCGCCGGTGTCGATGGCGATGCGGTTCGCGCGATGCTCGACGGCCGGCACGATGGTGTGGCCATGAACCACCTTGAAGCCGAAATCGGCCTCGCTGTTCAAGAAGCCGTCGCGGATCCAGATCAGATCGTCCGGCTCCTGCGCCTCCATCGGCACACCGGGCCGGATGCCGGCATGGACGAAGACATAGCCGCCGATCCGCCGCCAGAGCGCGCAGCGGTCGAGAAACGCCATATGCGCCGCCGGGAAGGCCTTGGCGAAAGCGTCGCGCGTCGTCGACGGGTGCCTGTCGCTCGCATCGGCGACGCCGTACGAGGCGAGCGTCTCGGCGCCCCCCATCGCGGAATGCAGCCAGTGATAGGTCCGGTCGTACCATTCCGGGTCGCGCAGATAGGCCGGGATATAGCTGTCGTGATTGCCGAGCAGGAACACCGCCGGAAGATCGGAGGCTTCGAGCGCCAGCAGCGCCTCGAAGACGCCTCTGGTGCCCGGCCCGCGGTCGAAATAATCGCCGAGACAGATCACCAGCGGCCGGGAATGCGGCCGCGCCACGAGATCGGCGCGAACCCGCGCCAGCGCCGCGTCGAAGAGCTCGCGCAGCCCATGCACGTCGCCGATCGCATAGATCCTGTGGCCTTCGGTGAGGTCGGTCATGGCAATATCATTTCGCGCATGCGGCCCGGCTTGTCGAGGCATGTATGAACTGGCGCCCGCGGGCGTTCCCTGTTCGGTTTTGGAGTTCGACGCGCCACGGCCATGCGCGCCCGACGTCCGTGGCGCTCCCCGCAGCGTGCACGCGCCGAAACCCACGAGAGACGCGCGGCCTGCCGCGTCAGGAGGCCTCGAGCCCAACGCAGCGTGGCGACGAGCAGAGATCCGGGGCCGAGAATCCCGATCAGCCTCTGGCTCAGCGGGTAGTCGGCCAAGGGGACACTGGCGAGAGTTGCGTTGTACCGCGCCACGGCGTCGAGCAGGAGCCTCTTGTTCAGGCGCTGGCGCGGTCGCAGGCCCAGCGCAGTGGTGAACAGCCGTCGGCCGTTAAAGACGATCAGCGAAGGGATGGCGGGATCAAGCTCGTTGTTGACCGCGGTGGCCCAGGTGCCCAGTCGGTGCTCCCAATAGAAGATGTCATTCGGATCGTAGCCGAGCCCTGCGAGCCGCGACGCCTGGGTTCGGGCGTGGAACTCCTCGAAACACCGCTGCGCGAAAGCCATGCTCTCCTCGCTCATGGGAGACACCATATAGGCTCGCGTCATGTCCTCGGGCGTATACGCTTTGAGCCTGTCCGATTTGAACTGGTAGTAGCCGCGTAAAAGCTCCGCGCCCCAGCCGCGCAGGAATATGAGGTCGGGCCGGCCCGCGAACGCGCGCAGCATCGCGGGCGACAGGCGCTGTGGGCCGCGCATGCCGCCGCCTTCCCACGCGGCCATTTCGCCGATCTCCCCGCAGCGAGGCCGGATCGCGTGGTGCGGGACCCCGAGCAACGTCGTGAGCGCGGCGACAATCCCCCGCTCCTTGGAGTCGAGGGCGCTGGTGCGCCAGGTCGCCGTTTCGAAGGCGATTCCCCGCCGGCGGAAGGCGGCGATGCCCGTCCGCGAGTCGGCACCGCCCGTCAAACCGAACAAGGGGCGGTAGCGGCCGGAAACGTGGTCCGCCAGGGAGTTGAGATGGCGGTCGAGATCGGTGTCGAAGGCCTTGATGGACGCGGGCTGATTGCGACCGCGCGGCCAGTAGCGGCGCACGACACCGTCTATTGAGTCGATCTGGCAGTTGGGTGTGAGGGCGAGAACATTGCGAAACGGCGTCCGGTCGCCCGGCAGATACTTGTTCGCGCGTGCGCCGTAGCCGGGGTCGGCCATGAAGGCCGCGGCTTCCGGGCAAGGCGCGGCTTCCACGGCCGAGGCGACGAGCCGCGGGTGGGAGGCAACGGTGAATGGGTTGCCGGCGTGATAGTAGACGGCGCGTGAGCCGATGGGGTCGTGGAATACGCGGACGTGTCCCTCGCGGTGGAGGATCAGCGCGAAGCGACCGCAGAGGTCGTCGAGCGCTT